>NZ_CP019038.1:6050097-6362621 GCF_001941825.1 Massilia putida | reverse complement strand
AGCCGGCATCGACCTCGCCCTGGCGCTGGTCGAAGACGACTTCGGCCGCGACCTCGCGCTGCGGGTGGCGACCGACATGGTGGTCTACCTGAAGCGGCCCGGCGGCCAGTCGCAGTTCAGCACCCATTTGCTGGGCGAACGCACGGCGCGCCCCGGCATCCGCGACATCGTCCAGTGGATCCAGGAAAACCTGCACGAACGCCCGACCGTCGCCGCCCTCGCCCGCAAGGCCATGATGAGCGAGCGCCACTTCGCGCGCGTGTTCCAGCAGGAGGTGGGCCTCAGCACCCTGGAATTCATCGAGGCCTGCCGCTTCGAGCGCGCGACGCAATTGCTGGGCAACCTGGACCTGCCGCTGAAGACGGTCGCCGCGCGCGCCTGCTTCAGCGACGAGGCGCAGATGCGGCGCGTGTTCCAGAAAAAGCTCGGCATCCCGCCGGCGCTGTACCGGGAACGCTTCGCCACGACGGGCGTTCACACGGCGCAGCCCGGCCGGTTATGATGGGCGCCATGATCACCTGTTTCGATATCGGCGGCAGCGCCATCAAATGCGCCGTCGCGACGGCGGACGGTCGGATCGGCGACCTGCAACGCGTGCCGACGCCCGCCCGCGACTTCGACGCGTTCACCGCCGCGATTCGGGCGCTGATCGCCGCGCGCGGCCCGTCGCGCGGCGTCGCCATTTCGATCGCCGGCGTGGTCGATCCGCTCGATGGACGCATCAAGTGCGCCAACATCCCCTGCATCGACGGCCGCGCGCTGGCCGCCGACCTGGCCGCCGCGTTCGCGCTGCCGGTGTGGATCATCAACGACGCCGACAGCTTCGCGCTGGCCGAAGCGCAGGCCGGCGCGGGACGCGGCCACGCCAATGTGTTCGGCCTGATCCTGGGCACGGGCGTGGGCGGCGGCCTGGTCTTCAACGGGCGTTTGATCGGCGGGCCGGGTGGCTTCGCCGGCGAATGGGGACACGGCCCGGTGGCCGCGCAATTCGCCGGCATGCAAGCCATTCCCCGCTTTCCCTGCGGCTGCGGCCAGACCGGCTGCCTGGACACGGTCGGCGGCGCGCGCGGCCTGGAACGGCTGCACCTGGCGTTACATCAGCGGTCACTGGACAGCCGCGCGATCATCGACGCCTGGCAGGCCGGCGACGCGGATGCCGAACGCACCATCGCCTGCTACATCGATCTGCTGAGCGGCCCGCTGGCCATGCTGGTCAACACGGTCGGCGCCTCGGTCCTGCCCGTCGGCGGAGGACT
This sequence comes from Massilia putida, assembly GCF_001941825.1. NCBI lineage: Bacteria > Pseudomonadati > Pseudomonadota > Betaproteobacteria > Burkholderiales > Oxalobacteraceae > Massilia > Massilia putida. Next base: position 6,361,365 of record NZ_CP019038.1, on the reverse strand, counting down.
CGCCAACAGCGCGCCGCTGATCGCGCGGCTCGACCGGGCGGTGCGCGCGGCCATCCTGCGCAAGACCGATGCCCCCATCATCGTGCCGGGCCAGTCGGGCGCGGAACCGGGATTGATCGGCGCGGCCTGGCTGGGCCTGGAAAAACTGGGCGGCGCGCATGGCTGAGGCGATCACGCTGGAAGTCTGCGTCGACAGCGTCCACGGACTCGCGGCCGCGATCGACGGCGGCGCCGACCGCATCGAACTGTGCGCCGCGCTGGAAACCGGTGGCCTGACGCCGACGGCCGGCCTGCTGCGCGCGGCGTCAGCCTGCCCGGTGCCGGTGGTGGCCATGATCCGTCCGCGCGGCGGCGACTTTTGCTTCGACGCGCCGGAAACGCGGCTGATGCAGGACGAGATCGACGCGGTCGCCGCCGCCGGCCTCCAGGGCGTGGTGCTGGGCGCCTCGCTGCCGGACGGGCGGCTGGACCAGCGCGCGCTGGAACGGCTGGTCCGCCGCGCCAGGGACCTCGGGCTGCGCTGCACGCTGCACCGGGCGATCGACCTGTGCCCCGACCTGGCACAGGCGACCCGCGCGGCCGCCGATCTGGGCTTCGAGCGCATCCTCACTTCCGGCGGCGCCCGCAGCGCGCCGGAGGGCCTGGCGGGCCTGGAGCGCTGCTTCGATGCCGCCGCCGGCCGTATCGCCATCATGCCCGGCGCCGGCATCCACGCGGACAACGTGGATCTGCTGCGCGCGCGGTTGCCGCTGACCGACCTGCACGCGTCCTGCTCGGTGCCGCTGCCGGCCCCTGCACCGATGGTCGCCGCCCTCGGCTTCGATGCCGGCGGCCGCCGCCAGACCAGCAGCACCCTTGTCGCGCGCCTGAAAGCTAAACTCGTCGGCTGACACGGCCTGTCTCTTGAAATCCGCGGCGGCGTATGGTTAAGTGAAACCAGTTTCACTTTTAGAAACGGAGCGCCTGTTTGACGTTCGATCCGACCCCGCTCGTCCCCTACCTCGGCGACCTGGCCGCCGGCGCCCGGCTGACCGCCCTCGCGTGCGCGCTGGCCCTGGCCGGCAGCCTCGCGCTGGGCATCGCGGCGGCCCTGATGCGCACCGGGGCATCACGACCGGCACGGCGCGCGGCCGAGATCTACGCCGACATCTTCCGCAACGTCCCCTTCATCGTCCAGCTGTTCTTCCTGTTTTACGGCCTGCCCGAGATCGGCGTCGAGCTGAGCGCGTTCGGTACCGGCGTGCTGGCGCTGTCGCTGGCGGGCGGCGCCTTCACGTCCGACGTGATCCGCGCCGGCATCCTGGCCATCGAGCCCGGCGTGCTGGAGGCGGCGCAGGTCAGCGGCCTGTCGCGCCTCGCCCTCTACCGCCGCATCGTGCTGCCCATCGCGCTGCGCAGCGCCGTGCGGCCGCTGGGATCGGTGTTCGTCAACCTGGTGCTGACGTCGTCGATCCTGTCGGCGATCACGCTCAATGAATTGACCGGCAGCGCCAAGATCGTCGCAGCCGACACCTTCCAGCCGTTCGAGGTGTACGCGCTGCTCCTGCTGCTGTATGCCGCGCTGACCTGGCTGGTGTCGCTGTCGGCCGGCGTTCTCCACCGGCGCCTGAACCGGCACGGCGGTTGATGCGCTACGCCGAGTTCACGCCCCACGACCTGCTCCTGCTGCTGCAGGGCCTGGGCGTCTCCGTCGCCCTGTTCGCGGCGACCACCGTCATCGGCTTGAGCGCGGGCCTGGCCTGGGCGCTGCTGCGCTACTACCGCACGCCGCTGCTGGCCCCAATCGTCGCCCTGCTGGCCGAGCTGTTGAAGAATTCCCCCGTGCTGGTGCAGCTGTTCCTCGTGTTCTTCGGCCTGCCGGTGCTGCTGGAGACGGACCTGACGCCGGTGCAGGCCGCCCTCATCACCTTGTCCGGCAACACGGCGGCATTCGTCTACGTGATCGCGGTGTCCGCCATCGAATCGGTGGGACGCGAGCAACTGGAAACGGCGCGCGTATTCGGCTTGAGCCGGTGGCAGACGCTGCGCCGCGTCGTCGCGCCCCAGGCGGCGGCGTTCGGCCTCGGGCCGCTGGCCGGGCTGCTCGTCAACCAGCTGCAGGTGACGTCGCTGATCTCGGTGATCGGCGTGGTCGACCTGACCAAGGCGGGCGCGATCCTGAACCTGCGCACGCTGAAGCCCTTCGTCGTCTGGACCGTGATCGGCCTGCTGTACTACCTGCTGGCCCGGCTGATCGCCCGGGCCTGCGCCCGCGCGGAAACGCGCCTGCGCGCGCACCGTCAATGGAAGGGTTTGTAGCATGATGCACATCGAAGACGTGGCCAAGCGCTTCGGCGCCCACACGGTGCTCGACGGGATCGACCTGCGCATCGCGCCGGGCGACGTGGTCTCCATCCTAGGCGCAAGCGGCTCCGGCAAGTCGACGCTGATCCGCTGCATCAACGGCCTCGAACGGCTCGACGGCGGCACGATCTCGGTCGACGGCCACCGCGTCGACGATCCGCGGCAACTGCGGCTCGCGCGCCGCTGTTGCGGCACCGTGTTCCAGCTGTTTAACCTATACCCGCACCTGACGGCGCTGCAAAACATCACGCTGGCGCCGATGGAAGTGCTGAAGGTGCCGCGCCGCCAGGCCGATGACGAGGCGCGCGCGCTGCTGGCCTCCGTGGGATTGGCCGACCGGGCAAGCGCCTATCCGGCCCAGCTCTCGGGCGGCCAGCGCCAGCGCGTCGGCATCTGCCGCGCGCTGGCGATGAAGCCGCGCTACCTGCTGCTGGACGAAGTCACCAGCGCGCTCGATCCGGAAATGACGGCCGAGGTGCTGGCCATCCTCGCCAAGCTGGCGGCCAGCGGCACCACGATGCTGTTCGTCACGCACGAAATCGAATTCGCCCGCCGCATCTCCCACCGCATCGTGTTTCTGGACCAGGGCCGGCTGCTGGCCGACCTGCCGACGGCGCGGTTCTTCGCAGCCGACGGCGGCCTGGCGCAGCCGCGCATCGCCCAATTTTTATCGAAGATGAGCAAATCATGAAAATGCTGCTGGCGAACGCCGAAGCCTGGCCCGGCTTCGACACCACGGTCGACCTGCTGCGCCAGGGCGGCGCCGCGATCGATGCCATGATCGAAGGCGTCGCCAAGGTCGAACGCGAGGCGAAGGTGCGCAGCGTCGGCTACGGCGGCTGGCCGAATATGCTGGGCGAGATGGAATTCGACGCGGGCGTCATGGACGGCACGACGCGCGACGTCGGCGCGGTCGGCGCGGTGCCGGCGACGCTGCCCGTGTCGGCGCTGGCGCACGAGGTCATGCAGCATCTGCCGCACGTGATGCTGACCGGCGCCGGCGCGCGCCGCTTCGCCACCGAACGCGGTTTCGCCGTCGACGAGGTGCTGCATCCGGACAGCAGGCGCGTGTGGTGGGAGCGGCTGCAACAGGAGATGTCGCCGGCACAGCTGGCGGCGTTCCCCGATATCCCGCTCGCCCCGCTCAGCCACGCCATCACCGACCCGGAACGCGTGCGTGACACGACGGTGTTCCTGGGCCGCGACGCCGGCGCCCACATCGGCGTGGTCACGTCGACGTCCGGCTGGGCGTGGAAGTATCCCGGGCGGCTGGGCGATTCGCCGATTCCCGGCGCGGGCTTTTACGCGGACAGCCGCTACGGCGCTGCCGCGTGCACGCACACGGGCGAGATGACCATGCGCTGCGGGACGTCGCGCACCATCGTGCTGGCGCTGCGGCTGGGCTACACGCTGGAGGACGCGGTCAAGCTCGCGGTGGAGGAACTGGCCGAGCTGGAAACGGGCTTCCTGGCCGGCGTCGTCATCCACGCCATCGACGCCCAGGGCAATCACCGGGTGGTCAACTTCCGCTGCGACGACGAGATACGCTACTGGTATTGGGACGAGCGCATGGCCAGGCCGGAACTGCGCAGCGCCTGCGCCATCCAACCTTGAAAGGACATATCATGCAGCATCGCTTCACACGCTGTGCCGCCGCACTCGCATTGATGCTGGCGGCGGGGTCCGCGCTGGCCGGCCGCATCGAGGACATCAAGGCGCGCGGTTATGTGCGCATCGGCGTCTCGCTCGGCGGCGAGCCGGTCGGCTTTCGCAACGCGGGCAATGAGCCGGTCGGCTACGACGTCGACGTGGCCAGGCAGCTTGCCGCGAAGCTCGGCGTGCCGGCGCGCTTGTCGGATGTGTCCAGCGATGCGCGCATCTCGATGCTGCGGTCCGGGCAGCTCGATCTGGTGGTGGCCAACGTCTCGATCACGCCGCAGCGCGCGCGCGTCGTGGATTTTTCCATCCCCTACAATGTGGCCGGCCTGCGCGTGATCGCGCAGAAGAGCGCGCACGTGAAAACGCTGGCGGACCTGAACGGCAAGCGCGTCGTGGTCGGCCGGGGCACCACGGCGGATGCCTTCCTGAGAAAGTCGGCGCCGCAGGCGGTGTTCGTCTACACCGACAACTTCGCGCCGGACGGCGTCCTGCTGCTGCAGCAGAAGCGCGTCGACGCCGGCATCGAGGATGCGTCGCTGCTCGACTACCTGGCCGGCAAGAACGACCAGCTGGAGACCTTGCCCGCGTTGTACGGGAATACGCCGATCGGCATCGCGATGGCCAAGGGCGATCCGGCGCTGCTGAAGTTCGTGAACGGTTTCGTCGCGGACTACGTCAAGTCCGGCGCCTACGCGGCCAACTACAGGAAGTGGTGGGGCAGCAAAGCCGTTCCGCCGGCGCTGCCGGCGCAATAGCATCGGCCGTCCGGGTGCAGCGGGATGCGTCCCCCCCTCGCGCGCCCAGGCGAAGTCCTGGCGCACGGCAGCCTGATGGTCTTGGTATAGGCGAATTCGCGCGCCCCGGCGGTGCCCAGTTCGCGGCCATAGCCGGACTGCTTGATGCCACCGAAGGGCAGGCGCGCATCCGACATGAATTGGCCGTTGATGAAGACGGCGCCCGCTTCGATGCGGCGCGCCAGCCGGCGTGCGCGCGCGACGTCGTCGCTCCAGAGCGCGGCGCCCAGACCGAACTCGGTGCATTGGCCAGCGCGACCGCCGCCTCCGCATCCTTGATGCGGAGGATGGCGGCCGCCGGCCCGAACGTTTCTTCGATCGCGGCGGCCATGTCGGGCGTCACGTGGTCGAGGACGGTCGGCTCATAGTAGCAGCCAGGGCCGGGACGCGCCGTCCTGGGCAGAAATCCGGAAGACGTGGACCGGCTATCATCCGCGTAGCCTTGTCGAAACCAGGATGCGTTGCTTGAACACACTGACGACGCCGGCGAGTTGTAATGCTTCGTTTTGCATGGCCTCCGACGCTGCAGCGACCTCTTCAACAAGAGCCGCATCCTGCTGGGTCACTTGGTCCATTTGATGGATTGCCTCGTTGATCTGCTCAATGCCGAGGTTTTGCTCGTGGGTAGCCTCCATTATTTCTGAAATGATGGTCGTAACCTGTTGCACGCTGTCGACGATCTCTCGCATTGTCGAGCCGGCCTGGCTGACCAGCGCCACGCCTGCATCCGTCCGCGCGACAGCGTCTTCGATCAGGAGTTTGATTTCCTTCGATGCGATGGCCGATCGCTGCGCGAGATTGCGCACCTCGGCGGCCACCACGGCGAACCCCCTGCCCTGTTCGCCGGCACGTGCGGCCTCGACCGCGGCGTTCAGCGCAAGAATATTGGTCTGGAAGGCGATGCCGTCGATGACGTCGATGATGTCGACGATTTTCCGCGACGACGCGCTGATGGACGCCATCGTGCCGACGACGTGCGACACGACGCCACCGCCCCGGCTCGCCGCGTCGAATGCCGACTGTGCCAGGGCATTGGCTCGGCGCGCATGATCGGCGTTGTCCTTGACGGTCGACGTCAATTCTTCCATCGACGCCGACGTTTGCTCCAGCGCCGCGGCGCGCGCTTCCGTCCTGCCGGACAATGCGACATTTCCCGCTGCAATCTGGCTGGAGGCGCTGGCGATGGTCGCCGTACCTCCGCGTACGCGGCCGACGATGTCCGCAAGCGCATCGCGCATGGTTTTCATGGTGCCTATCAGGCTGGCCGTATCGCGGGGGCGCACGTCAATCGCATGATCCAGGTCGCCCTGCGCAATACGGCGCGCGATGTCGACGGCCTGGTCGGGCGTGCCGCCCAGCGACCGCTCGATACTGACCACAATGGCGATGACGAATGCGGACAGCGCCAAGCCGACGACAAGCAGTATGACCGCCGATTCGAGCACGGCCGCACGAAACGCTGCGTCCACATCGCCGAGATACATGCCCGTCATGATCGTCCAATCCCATGGCTGGAAGTAGACGTCATAAGAGATCTTTCGCTCCGGCTCCACGGCGCCAGGCTTGTTCCACAGGTAGTAAGTAAAGCCTTTGCCCGACGCCTTGGCGACCGTCACGGCATCGATGCACTGCTGGCGGCCCTCCACATCCTTGATGTTTCCGAGACCGACCCCGACGAGATCCGGCTTGATGGGATTCATGATCATCTTTTGGGAATCGACGACCAGCAGATAGCCGGTGTCTCCGTACCGCAATGCCTTGATGCGTGCCAACGCCTGGCTGCGCGCATCCGCTTCGGACAACGATCCGGCCACAGCCATTCCGGCATATTCCTTCACGATCGACAGCGCCATGTCGCCGGCGTTGGCAAGCTGCGTCTTGCGCTCCTCCATGCGCAGCGCACGATCGCGAAATGCGTTAACCGTGACAACCGTCAGCAGGCAAAGCCAGCTGACCGCTAGGGGCAAAAGCAGCTTTTTTCGAAAAGATAACCTCACGGATGTCTCCTGTTGAACGCGTTTGCCATGGCCGTGCTCCCAATGATTTTCCACGGCCCGCCTGTCGCGCCGCAGAGTGTCAGCGCCGTGAGGACATCGACTACGCCACGAAGGACGACATGCGAACCGCCGACGGCCCCTGCTTCGCGCCACCGGCCCTGGCGAAGCCTGACCGCGTCAACCGGCTCGTCGGCCCCGGTCTCGCCCGGCGGGCCGGGGTCAGGCATGAAACATACGGCGCCGCACAGTATGACGACGGACGAAGCTGTTGCAGCGTCGCGCTGTTCCATGCCTGTCTCCTAATGTCCCGATATCAGAACGCGTGACGCAGGCCCGCCATGAAGCCGTTCTGGCTCATGCCCGCCTCCACCGTGCCGCCCGCGTCGACCGCTACCGCCGACGCCCCCTTGTTGGCCATGCGCCCGACCGAGGAATACACGGCGGTACGCTTGGACAGCGAATAAGTGATGCGGGCGACGAACATGTTGACGTCGGACGGGGAACGTTTCGTGTCGCGCCGCGCGACCTGCGCATCGAATGTGTACGCGCCGGCCGGACGACTGATGCCGAGGTAATACAGGTCCGATTCCGTCAGGCCCGTGGCGGCCCTCGTCGTGCGATCGACGACACCTATGCCGAGCTTGGTCGCGCCCAGCATGACAAAGCCGTTGAGCGTGACGCGGGTATCGGTGCTCGCGGCAGTGGTCAGCCCTCCCGCCGCCCCGGTGTTCCCGTACATCCGGTCGTACGACGTCGTCATGCCCCAGCCCTTCGTGTCGTAGCCGAGCAGTCCCGTATATTGGCGGCAGGCCCTGGCATTACCGGGAACCTCGCCAGGACAATTCGTCGCGGACGGCCCGCCCGCTGCCGACGCATCCCGTCCGAAACTCCAGGTCGCGCCGAGCGTCAGGCCATTGAAGTTACCCAAGTAGCCGATCGCATTGTCACTGCGGGCATTGGGCAGGTAGAGATCGATGGAGTTGATGGAAAATAATTGCGGGCCAAGCACATCCGTCTTTTGCGTCGCGAGATAGGTCATATTCTGCTGCCGCCCGAGACTCAGGCTGCCCCAGCTCCCACGCAGCCCGACCAGTGCCTGGCGTCCGAACAGGCGGCCGCCCTGACCGGTCAGGCCCGTGTCCGGTCCAAATCCGTTTTCCAGCACGAAGTAAGCCTGCAGGCCGTCGCCGAGTTCCTCGGTGCCGCGGAACCCGATACGCGACGGGAACGTGCCCGTCAGCGTAGGGATCTTGGTGGCCGAATGGCCCTGCGCATCGACGTTGGTGATGTGCGCCACGCTGCTGTCGACGAGGCCGTAGACCTGGACCGATGACTGGGCGTGGACGATGCAGGTGCCGAGTCCGCACGCGATCGCTGCCGCGATCCGGATAGGGTGTTTCATGTTGTCTCCGTTATGGTTATAAACGGTTCGTCCAGCGAACCTGGTAATGCAACATTGAAGCAATCGACCCGCGCTACCGCGGAAACAGGCCAGTGCGGCGGCCCGGGCGATACGGTGCGCGCGCACGACATGCGGGCGCGCGTGTACGGTGATGGGGTATGTCGGGCGCTTAGTGTGCCGCCCACTCGATGGACGCCATGTCGACGCCTTCGAGATGCATCTCCCAGAGTGGACTCAATTCGCGCAGCTTCGCGATCTTCGTCTTGATCAGGTCGATCGCGAAATCCACTTCGTCTTCGGTCGTGAAGCGGCCGAGCGAGTACCTGATCGAGCTGTGCGCCAGTTCGTCGCTACGTCCGAGGGCGCGCAGCACATAAGAGGGCTCCAGCGAAGCCGAGGTGCAGGCGGATCCGGACGATACGGCCAGGTCGCGTACCGCCATGATCATCGACTCGCCTTCGACGAAGTTGAAACTGATGTTGAGGATATTCGGCAACCGCTCGGACATGGAGCCATTGACATAGACTTCATCGATTTCCTGCAGTCCCGCAAGAAGGCGATCGCGCAGCATGGCCAAGCGCCGGCTGTCCTGCTCCAGTTCGAGCCTGGCGAGCCGGAACGCTTCGCCCATTCCGACGATCTGGTGGGTGGGCAACGTTCCCGAGCGCATGCCGCGCTCGTGGCCGCCGCCATGGATCTGGGCCTCGATCCGGATGCGTGGCTTGCGTCTCACATAGAGCGCACCGATGCCTTTCGGGCCGTACAGCTTGTGTGCCGTGACGGTCAGCAGGTCGGCATGGATCCGATCGACGTCGACCGGAATCTTGCCTGCGGCCTGTACGGCGTCGCAATGGAACACGATTTTCCTGGCGCGGCATGCCTGCCCGATCTCTTCCACCGGCTGGATGACGCCGGTCTCATTGTTGGCCATCATGATCGAAACGAGCACGGTGTCCGGACGCATCGCATCGATGACGCGTTGCGCGGGCACGATCCCGTCCTCGTCGACCGGAAGGTAGGTGGCTTCGAAGCCCTGGCGTTCCAGCTCCCGGAACGTATCGAGCACGGCCTTGTGTTCGGTCACCTGGGTGATGATGTGCTTCCCCTTGCCGCTGTAGAAATGAGCCGCCCCCTTGATCGCGAGATTGTTTCCTTCCGTGGCGCCGGAAGTCCATACGATTTCCCGGGGGTCGGCGTTGAGCAGGGCCGCCACGTGGCCGCGCGCCGCTTCGACGGCGCTTTCCGCTTCCCATCCATAGGCATGGCTGCGCGATGCGGGATTGCCAAAGATCGTGCAGAAATAAGGTTCCATCGCCTGGAATACGCGGCGATCGACAGGGGTGGTGGCGCTGTAGTCCATGTAAACGGGAAGACGGCTGGGAATCTTGGTCATATCGGGCACTTGAGGATGAGTGGTGTCTCTCAATTATAACTAGTTAAAAAAGCTTTGTAGATAAGTTTTATTTGTAAGCCTATTTTTACAACGCCCTGGAACAACGTGAGGGATACGGCCGACGCGATGTGCGGCCGCAAAGGTGGCCTTCCGCCGTCACCCGGTCGATAGGCGACGGCGGCTCGAGGACGAGCAGGTGCGATGGCGCGCGACGACGCCGCGGCCGGTTTACGCCGCCAGGGCAGCCTCGACCGCGAGCGCCACGGCCGCCAACCGACTGTCGCCACCGGATGTCGACGACAGCATCAGCCCGACCGGAAGCGCGCCGGCATCGTGGCACGGCAAGCTGAAGGCGCAGCCGTCGAGATAGTTGATGGCGAACGTATTCCTGAGCAATAGGCCGTTGGCCTTGAAGAAGGCCTCATCGCTCGCCACCAGGACATCGATTTCGGGCGCCAGGATGGGCACGGTCGGGCACACGAGCGCGTCGTACGGCTTGACGATCGCCTCCGCGCGCCGGATCCAGGCCTTGCGCGCATCGTGCATGGCGATGTAGTCGGCCGCGCTGGCGACGGCACCGGTGGCGATCCGCTGGGCCACGCGCGGATCGAAATCCCCGGTACGGTTCGCGAGGCGTTGGCGATGTACCGCGTAGGCCTCGACGGCGGAAAAACCGCCTGGCGCGTTGAGCGCCTGGATCTCGGCCAGTTCGCGGAACGGGATCGACTCGATGATGGCGCCGCGCGCCGAGAGCCTTTGAAGCGCACTGTCGAACGCGCGGGCCACGGCGGGTTCGATCCCATCGAACACAAGGGTTTCCGGCACCGCCAGCCGCATACCGTGCAGTGGCCGTTGCGTGACCTCCATCGGCGCGTCCGCTACGGCGGCGTCGACCGTAATGCAATCGGCGACACTGCGAGTCATCGAGCACACGGTGTCCAGCGTCCGCGACAGTTCGAGGGCGCCGGTGCGGGGTACCCGGGACTGGGTGCTCTTGAAGCCGACCAGCCCGCACAGCGCCGCCGGAATGCGGATCGAACCGCCGGTATCCGAGCCGAGACCGGCCACCGCAATGCCCAACGCCACCGAGACCGCGGCGCCGGACGACGAGCCGCCCGGGATGCGTGCGACCTTGGAATCCGCGGGGTTGCGCGGCGTGCCGTAATGCGGATTGATGCCGACGCCGGAAAACGCGAATTCGGTCATGTTGGTCTTGCCGATGATCGCCGCGCCCTGTGCCCGCAGTCGGGCGACCGCGACGGCATCCGAGACGGGTGCCGGATCGTCGTTGCACACGATGCTGCCCGCCCGGGTCGGCTCACCGGCGACGTCGTACAAATCCTTGACGGACACCGGCAGGCCGGCCAGCGGCGGCAGCGCGACGCCTGCCGCCAGGGATGCGTCCGCATAGCGCGCGGCGGCCATCGCCGAGTCCGCATACAGCGCGGTAAAGACATGGCGCGCAGGATCCTGCGCCGCCCGGTCCAATGCGGAAGCGACCAGGTGACCGTGGGTGGTCTCGCCGCGCGCAAGCAGCGCGCGGAGCTGAGGAATGGTATGGCTCATGATCAAGCTTGTCCTGGTTGATTGCGAGGAACGCTCAAGCGACGACAGGGAGCACGCAAGCGGAATAACGGTGCACGATGCTCCGTTTGAGCACCGGATCGCGCAACGAGATCTCCATCAGTTCCACCGGGCGGATACCTTGCCCTTGTGCGTTCGGGATGGCGCCAAGCGTGCCGCAGAACTGCACGTGGCCATCCCGTGCGGCCGCGCCGGTCGAGTCGAAATATCCGTCGCGCAGCGACTCGAGGGGACGGATGGATGCGAGGGTTCCCCGTTGGTACGTCACCCATTCGCCGCCTTCGTAAATGCGCGATTCCAGCACGATGTCGTCCTGTCGGGACGCGAGATCGCGCCAGCGCCACGCCGACGTGGCGATCGGCTTCGGGCACATCTGCTTGGACACCGCGACCGAATAACTCTCCACCTGGCGGTCCGTATGGTCGGAGCCGACGGTCAGCCACCATTCGCCGTCGGCAAAAAAGAGCGCCGGCTCCGCCTCGCCCGAGCTTTCCGGCCCCAGTACGTCGACAACCGGGGACTGGCTCAGCAAGGCCTTGCCCGCACGGTAGTACAAGGGAACGGCCGACGGGCGCGGCACGCCGAGCGCCGCGAGTTCTTCGATATGGTGTTCGATCGCGGCCGCGTCGCGCCCGGTCCAGCCGGAAATGATGAGATTGTTCGGTTCAACGGCAAGCAAGCGCGTGCTGGCGACACCGTCGGACTCGAGGCTTTCGCAGGAAAAATGAAGCATGGTTGGCATGTTCGTGCATCAGAAATGTGGAAATTCAGCAGGTCCTGGCCAAGACGTGCCGCTTTCTGCCGCACAGCCGATCAGCCTTACCCGCCCTGTGTTTTACTTGCTTTTTTCCGGGCGACCGGCGCCCGCTTTTCTTCGTTGCCGGCAGTCGCGGAGAGCGCTTTCAGGACCGCGACGGTCTGGCCGAATACATCGACAAGGGAGCCGACCGTCCGCGCAAGGTGCAGGAAATCCTCGCGCGTCAACGTGCCGAACAGACGGTCATTCACCATCAGCAGGTCCGGTTCGATCGACTTGATCCGTTCCATGCCGGATACGCTCAGACTCAACAGCACGCCCCGTCCATCGTCGGGATTCGATTTCTTGACGATGAACTGCGCCTTGACGAGCTTTTTGACCTCGTTCGTCACGAACGCCCCCGTGACATTCAGCCTTTCCGCGACATCGCTCACCCTGATGCCATCGCCGCCCGACCGCGCAATGACCATCAGAATGTTGTACTGCGGGGGTGTCACGCCGAGCCTCTCCGCGAGGTATTGACGCGCCGCGCCGAGATGCTCCCCCACCACCGAAATGTCATAGACAAACTGGCGAAAAGTCGCGTCGGGGACCGGTCCCTTGTCGAGTAACGCGGGAAGCGAAACAGAGGGTCCCAGTACCCAATCCTCGGATTGCGCGTTTTGGTCAGGCTTTGTTGCACGGCGGTTCATCTTGGCTCCGGACTTCAGTGAGTAACCCCGAGATTATCGCGCATCCCTGGGTTACGTCACGTCAAGCCGGATCGTAGTAATGCGATTCGAGCAGGTAGCACCCGTTCACGGAGCGGAAAGGACCGTGCCACGCACCCGGCGGGCGCACCGCGTAGGTGTAGCCGGCGAAGGAGCTGCCGCCCTGCCCGTTCTCGTCGGCACCGACGGTCATGTCGCCTTCCAGCATGAACACCTCTTCCCAGTAATCGTGGACGATCGGCTTGAAGGTGGCGAACCCGGGCGGGAAGCGCAGGATCCGCGTACGGCTGCCGCGCTTGTTCGCCGTGTCGAGCGAGCCGGAGATGATCAGTTCCAGGGCGCCCGAGTCCGGCGCATACCCTTCCGGCAGTTGCCAGCCTGGCGCATTGAGGTCGATCTGGTGAAACTCATGGTGGATCTTGTTGACAGCCATGATAGGTACTCCTTGGTTAAAAAAGGTTAACGTGTTGCCGGCGGTTGCAGGACCGCGTATTTGCCGCCAAAGAAAACAAGCGGTGCCGCCGGATCTTTCTTGTGAATGCGTACGACGCGCCCCACGAAAATGACGTGATCGCCGCCATCGTGCTGCGCATAAGGCACGGCCTGGAACGATACGATCGAGTCTTTCAGGGTGAACGGCAGGCCGTCGTGGATTTCGACTTCGGTGCCGGACCACTTGTCCCCTTTTGCCGTGGCAAAGCGGCTTGAAATATGCTGATGGTCTTCGCCCAGCACATTCACGCTGTACATCTTCGCGCCGCACAGGACGGGTAGGCTCAGTGCCTGCTTCCCGATCGAGAACAGCACCAGCGGCGGGTCCAGCGACACCGAATTGAACGATGTGATCGTCATGCCGATTCGGCCTTCGCCGGCCCCGCCTTCCGCCGTGACGACGGCCACGCCGGTGGGAAACAGGCTCAATGCCGAACGGAACTCGTTGCGATCGATTGCCGGCAAGGGTGTGGATGTGCATTCCATGGTCATGCTCCCATTGGAGGTTGGCGGATCAGAGGGCATATTCCTTGAGATACTCTGCGGGCACGCCGTAGCTCTCCAGCAGCCGATCGGCGATGCCCTCCAGTGCCTGCCAGTTCGTGTGCGTATAGGTGTAGTTGCGGACGACAAACGACGCGCCGGCGTAGAATTTCTCGTACTGCTGGTGGCGGCCGGCGAATTCGGAACCCGTCAGGTCCCATGCCAGCTTGTAGAGCTTCATGCGGTCGACGGCGCCGGTCTGCAGCGTCGACCAGTATTGCTCGAACGAGGAACGCAATTCCGGGGCGGCCATGACGGAGATATCGGCCGGCATCTGGAAGACACTGCCGCCACACAATTCACGCAACTGGTCGATGATGAACGAATGATTTTCAGTACACCAGTTGAGCGCCGCGTACACGTAGCGCCGGTTGTAGCACCAGTGTCCCTGTACCGGCCATTCCTCCGCGCTTTGCAGTTGGCCCATGATCAGGCCTTCGAGCGTGCCTTCCCAGGCGGCCAGCTTGCCAAGCGTCTCGCGCACGGCCGGGATCTGGTCGGCGCCGGATGCCTTGGTGATCTTGCTGGCGATGCCGACGATGAGCTTTACCTTGGACAGGAAACGTACGTTGGACTGGTGGTTGCCGTACGTATGGCCGGCCGTCTCCAGGTAGATCTGGCGTGCCAGCGCCGTATCGTTATGGACGAAAACATTTTCCCAAGGGACTTTGACTTCCCGGCACAGCAGCATGCTGTCCGATTCGTCATACCGGTAGCCGAGGGGATTTTCGAAGTCAGACGTGGTGTCGCGGCCGAACGGCTTGCGCGACCACAGTTCGAGGCCTGGCGCGTTGACCGGCACGACGCAGGTGATCGACTGGTTGGCCTGGTCTGGCGCGAGGGGTGTGAGGTTGCCGATCCAGATTTCATTGGCGTAGGCCGCGCCGGTCGCCAGCATCTTGATGCCGGTGATGACGACGCCGTCGTCGTCCTCGCGCACGACGCGCAGCGTCGGGACCGGGAGATTGAGCTTCTGGTAGGCCTCCGGATTGCGGCCGGCCTGCGGCGGTACCACCGCATACACGGCGTAGCTGTCCGCCTTGCGCATGCGCTGGTAGTACGCCATGAGGTTATCGGCATACTTTCCAAAGACGTCGGCCTTCAGGCTCATGCCGGTGACGAAGCTCGAGACATGGTCCGGCGAGCGGCCGAACATGCCATACGTCTTGTCGGCGATCGCCTGGTGCACGCGGTGGCGGAACTCGAGGTCCGCCTTGCTGCGGGCGCGCAGGAAGTACCCGCTATAGCGCTCGCCGTTTTCCTCGAACGTCATCAGATCGCGGTTCTCGGGTGCGCATTTCATGTCGTAGATGTCCGCGATGGACTGCGCACCGTTACGGAATACGGGATGGGTGGTGACGTCGGCGATACGCTCGTTGCCGACAAAGATCGTGCGGCCGTCACGCAAGGATTCGAGATGCTCAGCGCCAGTTTTCAACATTTTTCAGTCCCTCCAGAAGTTATTTGCGCGGCTTGCATTGGCAATCAATGATCCGCTGTACACGTCGGCTCGACATTGCCGAGCCTTCCGGCCATCTGCGATATATATTACTCGAAAAGCTTAGTTAGTAAGCTAAAAAAGAAAAATTTAATGCCCGGACACGCCCGTGAGCTTGTCGAGATGTTTGCGGTCGGGGACGGCGCGGCCGTCCGCGTTGTCGTAGACCGTCATGCCACGGTCCAGGACGACGATACGGTCGGTGAATTCCAGCGCCAGCGACACGTGCTGCTCCACGAGCAGGATCGCCAGCTCGCTTTGCGCGCGCAACCGGTGGAGTGCCGCGACGAGGCCGTCGATGATCACCGGCGCCAGTCCTTCCATGGGTTCGTCGAGCAGCAGGACCGATGGATTGCCCATCAGGGCCCGGCCGATGCTGAGCATTTGTTGCTCGCCGCCGGAAAGTTGCGAACCGCCGTTGTTGATACGTTCGCCGAGGCGGGGCATCAGGTCGATGACCCGCTCCAGCGACCAGGGCTGCGCACCGACGCGACGGGCAGGCTTGCCCGCGACGAGCAAGTTTTCGCGCACGGACAGCGAAGGAAAGATCTCCCGTTCCTGGGGCACGAACCCGATCCCCAGCTTCGCGCGCTCGTACACGGGCAGCCGCTCGATGTTCCTGCCATCGAATTTGATGGCGCCGCTCTTGTGTGTCGCACGCCCCATGACGGTGGAAAGCAGCGTGCTTTTTCCGACGCCGTTGCGGCCGAGGACGGCCAGCACGGTGCCGCGGGACAGCGTGATCGACACATCGGACAGGCCCCGGGTGTCGCCCCAGCCGGCGCACAGCCGGTCGCAATGGAGGATGGGATCAGTCATGGCGCGCCTTTCCGAGATAGACTTCGCGAACCTGCGGGTCCGCTGCGATTTCCGCCGGCGTGCCCTCCGTGAGCATGCGGCCCTGCACCAGCACGTTGATGCGGTGCGCAAAGCGGAACACGAGTTTCATGTCGTGTTCGATGATCAGGACCGCGATGTCGTCCGGCAGGCCTGCGATCATGTCCATCACGAGATGGGAGTCGGCCGGAGGAACGCCCGCGGCGGGCTCGTCCAGCAGAAGGACTTTCGGCCGGAGGGCCAGGGCGATCGCGATTTCCACGAGTCGCTGACGTCCATAGGCGAGATCGCTGATCCGGTGGCCGGCGTGCACGCCCATGCCCAGCTTGACCAGGATGTCCATGGCGGTTTCCGCCGCGCGGCGCTGCGCGGCCGCGCCGCCGAACAGGCGCCCGCCCAGCCCCTGATGCTCGAGCACCGCGAGCTGCACGTTTTCCAGCGCCGTCGACTCGCGCAGCAAGGTGTTGAGCTGGAAGGTGCGCGCAATGCCGCGCCGGACCCGGCGATGCATGGGAATCGCGCTGACATCCGCACCGTTCAGCCAGACGCTGCCGCTCGACGGCGCGATCTGTCCGGTCAGGAGGTTCAGGAACGTCGTCTTGCCGGCGCCGTTCGGGCCGATGAGAGCGCGCCGCTCTCCGGCCTTCATCGCGAAGTCGACGTTGTCGGTCGCAACGAACGATCCGTATTGGCGGCGCAGGCCGCGCGTCTCGATGACAGGTGCCGACATCACGATACCTCCTTGTGCGCGATGCGCCGGCGTACGGTGTCGCACAGGCCGAGCAATCCGCCGCGGTTGAACAATACGAGCAGGATGAGCAGCAGACCGATCCAGAACAACCAGGTGGCCGGCTGGTCCTTGGACAGCGTATCCTGCGCCACCATGTAAACGGTCGCCCCGACGAACGCGCCATACAGGCGTCCGACACCGCCCATTTCCAGCATGACGATGACCATGCCGGAGAGCTCCAGGCTGAATACGGAGAGCGACACGAACTGCGACGTCTGGGCCGACAGCGCGCCGGCGATGCCGGCCAGCGCGCTGCTGATGGCGAACGCGGTAAGGCGGCGCCCCCAGACGGAGACGCCAAGCGCCTGCATGCGCGCCGGGTTCTGGCGAATGCCCACGAGCGATCGGCCGAACGGCGAATTCACCAGATGCCTCAACAGCACCCATGCCAGGAACAGGACAGCAAGGCTATAGATATACGCAGTCTTGCCGAGCATGTCGAACTCGAATTGCCCCAGCAACGGCCTGACGTCCATGCCTTGCAACCCGTCCGCGCCCCCCGTGATGTCCGTCGCGGTATTGGCCAGTTCGAGCAGCAGCAGCGACACCGCCATGCCCAGCATCAGGAGGGCCAGGCCTTTGGTGCGCAGGATGACCGCACCGGCGAGCGTCCCCAGCATGCCCGCCACGAGGCCGGACACAAGCAGCGCGGACAGGGGCTCGCCCCAGCCGTACCTGGCCAGCAAGCCTGCGGTGTAGGCGCCGGCGCCGAAGTAGGCCGCGTGTCCCAGCGTGACGATGCCACCGTAGCCCAGCAAAAGATCGAACGACAGGGCAAACAGCACCATGATGAGGACTTGCGCCCCCAGCTGGAAGTACTGGGGCAGCACGAAATACACGGCGGCCGCCAGCAGCCAGGGAAGCGCTTCGACAGGCCGGAAGCGGCGTGCCGACAGCAATTGGTGGATGGCGTGCGTGGCGCCCGGCGTCGCTGCGGCCGGGACATTGGAATCCATTACGTCAGAATGAGTCATCATGCGCGTCCGAACAAGCCGTTTGGCTTCACGAGAAGAATAAGGAAAAGTGCGATATAGATGAAGATCCCGCCAAACCCGGGAGCAAGGATCTTGCATGCCGCGTCGCCGACACCAAGCAGCAAGGCCGCGAGAAACGGGCCCTTGACCGAACCGAGTCCCCCCACGGCCACGACGATCAGGAAGTACACGAGGTGCTTGAGGGCGTATTCGGGTTCGATCGCCATGACATCGGCCCCCATCGCCCCGCCGAGCGCGGCGAGCACGCTGCCGAGGGCGAAGACGGCGGCGAACAGGCGCTTGCTGTTCAGGCCCAGCGCCTCGGCCATCGCGCGGTTGTCCACGGCGGAACGGATCCGCGCACCGACCAGCGTCTTTTCGATCGTCAGCCAGAGCGCGGCGAATACCGCCAGACCCGTGGCGATCAGGACAAGGCGGTAGACGGGAAACGAGAACCCGCCGGCGAGCGCAAGCTGTCCGCCGATCGCGTCCGGTATGGCGACCCGGACCGGTTGCGCCCCGAAGACAAAGTGCGCAACGGCCGTCCCGACGAAAATCAGTCCCATGCTCAGGACCACCTGGTCGAGTTCCGTGGCCTTGTACACCCGGGCGTAAAGCCAGCGTTCGAGTACCAGACTGATCGCACCGACGGCAACGCAGGCCAGCACGACGGCCAGGCCGAACGGCACCTCAAGGCGGTCCATCAAGGTCACGAGCAAATAGCCACCGGCCATGGCGAACGCACCATGCGCCAGGTTGGCCACACCAAGCAGCCCCATCGTGACGGACAGGCCTACCGACGTCATGTACAGCACCATCGCGTAGGCGGCACCGCTGAAGGCGATGCCTACTAAAATATTTGCGGTATTCAAGCTCTGATTCCTTTATCGGTCAATTCGAGAACGTCGGCGTCACTTCTCGGGATTCAGAGCTTTCCAGGGGTCCTTGACGCCCTTGACGACATCAAAGGCGACGTTCTCGTAGTGGTCGCCGACCTGCCGGATCCTGGCCATGGTCACGTCATGTACGATGTCGCGCGTCTGAGGATCGATGGCGATGGCGCCTGCCGGGGTATTCGGCGATTTCCAGGTCGTCAGCACATCCATGGCCTGTTTAGAGGTGAACTGGGCGCCGTGTTTCTTGATCACGCCGAACACCGCCTCCATGCTGTTCCATGCCGCGACGGCGGGCAGGTCCGGCATCGCATTGGGGCCGTACGCTTTCTTGAACGCCGCCAGGAATTCCTTCGCGCCGGGGCTGGCATCGGTCGCGATATAGACCGCGCTATCGATCATGCCGACGGTCGCAGGACCGGTCTGGGGCAGCTGTTGATCGGAGACGTTCTGTGCCGTGGTCAGCAACTGCACGCCCGCAGCCTGTAGGCCGGAGTCTCGGAACGCTTTCATGGTGGCGATACTCGGCGCGCCGCTCAGAGTGAACACGAAAAGCGACTTGGGCGCCGCGGCCTTGATGCGCGCCATCGCGGGCAGGTAGTCCGTGGTGCCCATCGGGGTACGATCGGAGCCGACCAGCTTGCCGCCATTGTCTTCAAAACCACGCTTGAAACCCGCTTCCATGTCGTGACCGGCCGCATAGTCGGCCACCAGCGTGTAGGCGCTGTTGATGTCGTGTTTCGCCGCCCAGGCGCCCAGCGTGTATGCCATCTGCCAGTTCGCATAGGAGAAACGTACAAAATACGGAGACGCGCGCGTAAGCGAACCGGTCGTCGCATTCATGAGGATGGTGGGGATCTTCGCCGCCGTCGAGATCGGTGCGATCGTCAACGCCTGGGGACTCAGCGTAACTCCCGTCAACAGCTGGACCTTGTCGCGTACGACAAGTTCCTGCGCCAGGCGCTTGGTGCGATCGGGATTGCTGCCATCGTCGCGCTTGATCAGTTCCACACTGACGCCCCGCGGCAGCTCCTGCTTGTGCAGTGCCAGATACAAGTCCGCACCCCGAACCATGCTTTCGCCGATATCGGCGCCTGCGCCGGAAAGCCCGACGACCATCCCTACCTTGACTGTCTGCTCCGCCGCCACGCCGGCGACGGACAGCACGAGACTCGCTATGCCGGCACCGGCCGCCATACCGATACGTTTCCAATTAAACATGTCTTCCTCCTCTAGAACTCGATGGGCTCATGCGGAACATGGCCGGACTGCCAGTCCCATTTTTTAGATTACATAGAAAGCTTAGTTTATAAGCTAAAATAACGCCAGCAGATTTTGAGGAAATGCGGCTCGACTTATCATGCGGCGCAACATGCGGCGCGGTCGCCGCGAACCCGCTGATGGAGGAGTGTGATCACGGAAAAGCAGTCAAGCAGGTGCTCAAGCGCGCTCGTTCCAAAATGAGAATGGGTGACCCGGTCAGGGTGTCGTTCCGTCGTTTGTACACGTGGGCAGCGTAGTGTTGGCGACGAGGGACGAAACGAAAGGTGCCGAGCTGGTCGAAGCGAAGAGCGAGCTCCAGCGGGTGCGCTCTCAGATGCGCCGGCTGAAAGAGGAGAGGGATCCGCTCAAATGAGCCGCACGGTACGTTTCAAAGGAGCCTGGTGAGGTCTGAGGAGACCAGGAAAGCTAAAGCGGTTTTATCCGAATCGGCAGCAGGCCACCCCTTCATATTTGTGGTCTATCCCGTAGTTCACGTTACGCGAACATCCAGAAAGGAGATTTCCTGCTCAGGTCAAGCTCTCGAAGAAGGCTTCACCTTGGCTCTACAGCGAAGTCTTAGCATGGCTAACTGCCCGGGCTGCAAACCGTCCCCAGTTAAGGGGGTCGGAAACATCAAGTCATTGAAAGCGGTAACCGAGAGGTGCGACTTTCGTCAAAACGACTTTGCAGGCCGTTTTGGCATTTAAGATTCAACGAGTTAGCTGAACACCACACTTTGCACCCCATGAGTCCGCCGCGACCCAGGTGCAGAGCGCCGTCTACCATCGGTGTTTACTCGACATCCACAGGCATTGCGCCGGTCTGCGCCTCGTTCGCGATCTCCTTGACAAGCTGCATGACCGTTTTTCCCGCAAGCGTCAACGGTCCCTGCTGGGACACCGCCAGTGCGATATGACGCAGCAATTGTGGCTCGACGATCGCGCTGGACTGGAGCTGGAGCGACCGGGTCGCGCCGGCAATGGCGTAGGGTCCCAGCAAGGCATACATACCGCCATCGCTGACGATCCGAGTCTGTAGCGCTAAGGAGTCGACCTCGGCCGCGACATTCAGCACCATCCCGTGTTCCGCCGCCACCTGGTCCAGCTTGTCGCGCCATGAGTTCGGCCGGCAGAACATCACGAGAGGCAGGCGATTCAGAGAGCGGAAGGCGACGGTCGGCGCGCTCGTCAGTGCATCGCCGGGCGGGCCGACGAGATAGGTCTCCACTTGAGACAGGTAGACGTCCCCATGGTTGGGCGTCGGGCTGTGCCGGTACAGCAGCGCAAGATCCACGTCGCCGTTCTCGAGCCAGGTTTCCAGCTGCGCCCCCTGCCCCTCGCGGATCGTGAGTTGGATGAGGGGAAAACGCTCTTTCAGCCGGTAATACAGCGTCGTGACGAACGGATGGGCCGTCGACGGCAGGATGCCGAGCCGGACCGCACCGACTGGCGTACCCGCCGTAGCGCGGATGTCGTTCGTCAGCTGGTCGGTGTCCGCGATCCACCTGCGGATGCGTGGCGCGATACGGCGTCCGAGCTCCGTCAGCACGACACCGCGCCCCGTACGTATGAACAACCGTCCCCCGCATTCGCGCTCCAGTTCCGTGATCTGCCGGCTGATGTGCGGCTGCGTCGTCCCATAGGCCGTCGCCGTTTTCGTGAGGCTTCCTAGCTCGCTCACGACGATGAACAGCTTCCACGACGCGTAATCGATGGCTTCTTCTTGGTATGCGATTTTAGGCATGTCTGAAATGTCTGATCACTGGCTTCCGGCATAGCCTAGCACGGCCTAGACTCGATTTGCCAACTGAATCAACCAAACATCACAACGGAGGAGATACGGGATGAAACTTGTGGCTTACCAATACGAAGGCAAGGCCGGCTATGGCGTGCTGTCCGGCGACCGGATCGCAGTACCGGGCAAGGATTTCCTAGAACGCTACCCGGACATCCGTTCCATCCTGGACGCACGCGCGCTGTCAAAACTGCAGGAAGTGGTGGCCGGCGCGCCGGCCACGCTGGCACTTGCCGACGTGACGCCGCTGCCGCCGCTCGCCAATCCGCGCAAGATCTTCTGCGTCGGCCTGAACTACAAGTCGCACGTCGCCGAGACGAAACGCCCGGATGCCGACCACCCTGCGATCTTCGTGCGCTTCGCCGATTCGCTCATCGCCGACGGCGCGCCGCTGCGCTACCCGAGCGGCAAGTCGGAAAAGTTCGACTTCGAAGGGGAGCTCGCTGTCGTCATCGGCACGGGCGGCGAAGACATCGCCGAGGCCGACGCGATGGCCCATATCGCCGGCTACGCATGCTTCAACGACGCCACCGTGCGCGACTGGCAGCGCCACACGCACCAGTGGACGCCCGGAAAGAACTTCCCCGGCACCGGGGCCTTCGGTCCCGCGCTGGTCACGGCCGACGAGGTCGCCGACATCACGCAATCGGTGCTCACGACCCGGCTGAACGGCGCCGTCATGCAGCAAGCGCCGCTGTCGGACCTGATCTTTACCCTGCCCGTCATCATTTCCTACCTGTCGAAATTCACGCGCCTGTCCCCCGGTGACGTGATCGCGACGGGCACCCCGGGCGGTGTCGGTGATCGCCGCGAGCCGCCCCTCTACATGAAACCCGGCGACACGGTCGAGGTCGAGATCAGCGGCATCGGCCTGCTGACGAATACCGTCAAGGCACTGTGAGCCGACCGGCGCAAACCAAGGAGACATCAGCATGACCACGCAAAACAACGTGACGGCGTCAGCCGCAGGCCACCTGCGCATCGCCGTCGACATCGGCGGCACGTTCACGGACCTCGCCATCCTCAACGAAAAAACGGGCGAGCTATCGTTCGGCAAGGCGCTGTCCACGCACGGCCAACTCGTAAACGGCATCCAGAACACGCTCGACAGCGCCGGCGCGCACGTCGAGAATGGCGGCCTGTTCCTGCATGGCTCGACGATCGCCATCAACACGCTGCTGGAACGTAACGGCGCGAAGACGGCCCTGTTGATCACGCAGGGCTTCCGCGACATCTACGAGATCGGCCGCGTGAACCGCCCGGATGCCTACAACCTGTTCTTCTCCAAGCACGAGCCGCTGATCCGCCGCTCCCTGCGTTTCGAGGTGCCTGAGCGCCTGCTGGCCGACGGCTCCGTCCACCGCCCGCTCGACGAGGACGCCGTGCGCGCGCTGGCGCGCCAGCTCAAGCAGGAAGGCGTGGACGCCGTCGCGGTCCTGCTGCTGCACTCGTACCGCAACCCGGCGCACGAGATCCGGGTGCGCGACATCGTGCGCGAGGAAATTCCGGGCGTGTTCGTCACCGCGTCGCACGAACTGTCGCAGGAATACCGCGAGTTCGAGCGCGTCTCGACGGTGGCGGCCAATGCGTATGTCGGCCCGCGCGTGTCCGCCTACCTCGGCGAACTGGAAGCGCACCTGGACCAGCAGGGCTTCCCGGGCGACT
This sequence comes from Massilia putida, assembly GCF_001941825.1. NCBI lineage: Bacteria > Pseudomonadati > Pseudomonadota > Betaproteobacteria > Burkholderiales > Oxalobacteraceae > Massilia > Massilia putida. The sequence goes on along the minus strand of NZ_CP019038.1, from coordinate 6,337,977 downwards.
TCTATGCCGTGCAATCGACCGGTGGCCTGTTCCCGCTCGACCATGCGCGCCGCGAATGCGTGCGCATGCTGGAATCCGGTCCGGCCGCGGGCGTGATCGGTGCGCAGGCGATCTGCGCCCAGCTGGATCTCGGCGATGCAATCGCGTTCGACATGGGCGGCACGACGGCGAAGGCCGGCGTCATCAACGACGGCAAGCCGCTGACGAGCAGCAGCGCGCTGATCGGCGGCTACGAGAAGGCGCTGCCGATCCAGATCCCGATGATCGACATCTTCGAGGTCGGCACCGGCGGCGGCAGCATCGCGCGCCTGGAAGTGGGCAACGCGCTGCGCGTCGGCCCGCAGAGCGCCGGCTCGATCCCGGGCCCCGTGTGCTACCAGCGCGGCGGCACCGAACCGACGGTGACCGATGCGAACCTGCTGCTGGGCCGTCTGGACGAACACAACTTCCTCGGCGGCGAAATGCTGCTCGACAAGGACAAGGCCTATCGCGCGATGCAGACGAAAATCGGCGATCCGCTCGACATCGATCCGGTGAAGGCGGCCGATGGCATCCTGCGCATCGCCGTGACCTCCATGTCCCACGCCGTCAAGGCCGTCACGACGGAACGGGGCCTGGACGCCGGGAGCTTCACGATGGTGGTTTACGGCGGCGCCGGGCCCCTGCACGCGTCCGCGATCGCCCGCGAGCTGGGCATCCGCAAAGTATTGATCCCGTTCGCCCCGGGCTATTTCTCGGCCTACGGCATGCTGTTCTCCGACCTGCGCTACGACTACGTGCGGTCCGTGTTCCGCAAGCTGGACGATGTGTCGTTCGAGGACATCGAAGCCATCTACGCGGAGATGGAAGCCGAAGGCCGCGCCGCGCTGGCGCAGTCGGCGGTGGCGCCGGAAGCCGTCGTGATCGAGCGCGCCGCCGACATGCGCTACGTCGGCCAGGAACACGCCGTCGCCGTCGACCTGCCGACCGACTTCTTCGTGCGTCAGGACCGCAGCGCGATCAAGCAGCGCTTCGACGCTGTCCACAACGTCCGCTACGGCACGTCGGCGCCGGCGGAACCGGCCGACCTCGTGAGCCTGCGCGTCACGGTGCTGGGCGTCATGCGCAAGCCGCCCCGCCATGCCGTCGAGGAAGGCAGCGTGGTTCCGCCCGAAGAGGCGCTGCGTGCCCATAAAGACGTGTACTTCCGCTCGGCCGCCGGCTTCGTCGCCACGCCGGTCTACAGGCGCCACCTGCTGCGCAGCGGGAACCGCATCGCCGGACCGGCCCTCGTCGAAGAACATGCTTCGACTACCGTCGTGCAACCTGGCGACGAGGTGCTCGTCGACGCCTTCGGCAACCTGCAAATTTCCATCGGGAGCGAACTGTAATGAACACGCAAGCACACGCGGCCGAAACGGTCGATGCCGTCACCGTCGAGATCATCCGCAACGGCCTGATCGCGGTGACGGAAGAAATGAAGTCCAATCTCACCCGCACAGCGTACAACCTGATCATCTACGAGGCACTGGATTTCACGGTGGGCCTGTTCACCGTCGAGGGCGACTCGATCTCCATCGGCCTCGGCCTGCCGATGTTCATCCGCGGCATGAGCGAGACCGTGAAGGCGAAGATCCGCCACTTCGGACTGGAGAACATCAAGCCCGGCGACATCCTCGTCACCAATGACGCCTACACGACAGGCAGCCACCTGAACCACTTCACGTTCACGATGCCGGTGTTCCACGAGGATGAACTGATCGGTTTCACGTGCTGCATGGCGCACTGGCTGGACGTGGGCGGTACACTCGGCCAGATCACCACCGACATCTATTCGGAAGGCATCCAGATCCCGATCGTCAAGTACCGCAAGGAAGGCGTCGTGAACCAGGACCTGGTCGACATCATCGCCATGAACGTGCGCCTGTCCGAGCGCGCGATGGGCGACCTGCGTGCGCAGATCACGGCGATCACCACGGGCGAGCGACGCTACCTGGAACTCGTGCGGCGCTATGGCTGGCAGGCCGTGCGCGCGTCGGTGGTACAGATCATGGACCATTCGGAAGCGCTGGCCCGCGCCAACACGCTGACCATCCCGGACGGCGTCTACGAAGCGGAATCGTACATGGACGACGACGGCCTCGAAGTGGGCAAGCGCATCCCGATCCGCGTCAAGGTGATCGTGCAGGGCGACGAGATGACGGTCGACTTCACCGACGTCGCCAAGCAGGTGCGCGGCTTCTACAACTCCGGCTTCACGACGGGCATCGCCTGCGCGCAGGTCGCGTACAAATGCCTGACGACGCCGACGGACTATCCGGTCAACGACGGCAGCTTCCGCCCCCTCAAGGTCATCATGCCGATGGGGACCGTGATCAGCGCCGAGCGTCCGTTCCCGATGCGCGTGTGGATGACGTTCCCGATGACGGTGATCGACACGATCTTCAAGGCGCTCGCGCCGGCGATCCCGGACCGCGCCATCGCGGGCCACCACGCCGACCTCGTGTTCCCGAACATCCACGGCATCTCGCCGGAAGACGGGCGCCTGTTCATTGTCGGCATCGGTCCGCTGGGCGGCGGCTGGGGCGCCAAATCGCGCGAGGACGGCGTGTCGGCCACGGTCTGCATCAATGACGGCGACACGCACAACAGCCCCACCGAGCAGCTGGAAGCGAAGTACCCGGTGCTGGTGGAAAGCTACCGGCTGCGCCAGGACAGCGCGGGCGCCGGCCGCCAGCGCGGCGGTCTGGGTGCGGAAATGGTCGTGCAGGCATTGTCGCCGTTCTCCGTCACGACCCGCATCGACAGGGTCCACTGCAAGCCGTGGGGCCTGGACGGCGGCCACGAGGCGGCGGGCAACGGCATCGGAATCCGCAAGGACGGCGTGTGGGACGAGAGCCATGCGAACGCCAAGGTGTTCAATGTGCGCCTGGCCCGCGGCGACGCGTACAAGATGCTGTCGGGTGGCGGCGGCGGATTCGGCGATCCGGCCGAACGCGATCCCGAACTGGTGGCCGACGACGTGCGCGAGGGCTACGTCAGCCGCGAGCAGGCCGAGGCCGCCTACAAGGTGATCGTCGGTACCGACGGTCGGCTCGACGCCGGGGCCACGGCACGGCTGCGCGGCACCGCGTCCGTCACCGCCTGAGGCAGCGATGGAAGCCGCGACCCACGCCGTACCGGTCGAAGCACGCGAACTGCTCGACATCTGGGAACGCCTGGCGCGCCAGCACGTGGCGCTGGCGGGCAGCTGCGCCTGCAGCGTGGGCGGCGTCACGCTGCAGCTGCAGGACTTCGAGCAGGACATCGCCGACTACCTGCTGGGCCAGGCCGAGCGCAACGGCCGCGCGGACGTCGTGACGCTGCTGCGTGAACGGGGATGCACGGTTGACGGCAAGTGGAGCATCGGCGCCCTGCTCGGGGCGCTGGCCGGTGCGCCCGGCGACGCCGCCGGCGCCTTCCTCGTCGCCCGGCTCGGCAAGACCCTGCGTTCTTTCGCTAAACTCCATGGTTGAGGATCTTACATGAGCTTGAAAGACAAACCCGCCCTGCCGCTGCCCGTCACCGTACTGACCGGCTTCCTGGGCAGCGGCAAGACCACGCTGCTGTCGCACATCCTGCGCGATCCGGCATTCGACCGCACAGCGGTCATCATCAACGAGTTCGGCGAGGTCGGGCTCGATCACGATCTGCTCGAACAAACCCGCGAGGAACTCGTCCTGCTGGCAAACGGCTGCGTGTGCTGCACGGTGCGCGGCGACCTGCAGGCCACACTGGCCCGCCTGGCGCGCGATGGCGCCGTGCACGACATCGACCGGGTCGTGCTCGAGACCACGGGTCTCGCCGATCCGGCACCGATCCTGCACACCCTGATGGCCGAGCCGTCGCTGCGCGAGCACTTCCGCTTCGACCGCCTGATCACCACAGTCGACGCCGTGAACGGCGGAGATACGCTGACACGCCACGAAGCGGCACGGCACCAGGTCGCGCTGGCCGACCGCCTCGTGCTGACGAAGACGGACCTGTGCACGCCGCAGCAGCGTGCGGCCCTCGAACATCGGCTGGAAGCGCTGAATCCCGGCGCGGCCCTGTGTGCAGCCACGCGGGGCCGGATCGATCCGGACATCCTGTTCGGCGGCGCGGTCGCACACGAGACGGCCGACAGCGACGCGTGGATCGCGCGCGCGACGGTCCATGAACATCACGACGGCCACGACCACCACCACCACCACGACCACGCGGACGGGATCAGCTCGTACGCCGTGGTGCTGAATGAACCCGTCTCCTGGCGCGGTTTCCAGGCGTGGCTCGACATGATGACGGCCATGCGCGGTCCGGACCTGCTGCGGGTGAAAGGCCTCGTGCACGTGCGCGAGCATCCGGAAGCGCCGGTCGTCGTCCATGGCGTCCAGCACATCTTCCACCCGCCCCGCAAGCTGGACGCCTGGCCCGGCGCGGACCGTCGGACGCGCCTGGTGTTCATCACGCGCGGCATCGACCGGGACGACATCGAAGCCACGCTGGCAGTGTTCGCCCATAAGGCAAGGTGAACCCGCCATACCCGCAGAACCTCCCGTAGGCCGCCCAGACGGCACCACACCCAATAATCACGGAGACAACATGAGCATCGCAAACCAGAGAGCCACGCCCGAGCACAAGTTCGCGCCTCCTCCCCAGCGTGAACAGAACATCGGACAAGCCGCTCCGCTGCTGTTCCGCCTGGAGAACGTCCACATGTCCCGCTGGCATACGAAGGCCAGGGTCATCATGGGCAGCGCCACCTTCTTCGACGCGTTCGACGCGTTGTCGCTCGCGTTCGTTCTTCCGGTCCTCATCGGGCTGTGGAAAATCACGCCCGGACAGGTCGGCCTGCTGATCGCGTCCGGCTACCTGGGCCAGGTCGTCGGCGCGCTGTTCTTCGGCTGGCTCGCCGAGCGCATCGGACGGACCCGCAGCGCGGGCATCACGATCGGGCTGATGTCCATCATGAGCCTCGGCTGCGCGCTGGCCGGCAATTTCAACATGCTGTTCCTGGCCCGCTTCATCCAGGGCATCGGCGTCGGCGGCGAAGTGCCCGTGGCGGCGACGTATATCAACGAGCTGTCGCAGGCGAAGGGCCGCGGGCGCTTCTTCCTGCTATACGAACTGATCTTCCCGATCGGCCTGCTAGGCGCTGCGCAGATCGGCGCCTTCATCGTGCCTCGCTTCGGCTGGGAAACCATGTTCCTGCTCGGCGGCATTCCCGGCCTGGCGATCTGCCTGCTCGTGTTCCGTTTGCCGGAATCGCCCCGCTGGCTGATCGGCCGCGGACGCTATGCGGAGGCGGAGCGCATCATCGCTTCCGTCGAGGCTTCCAGCGACGGACGCCACCTCGATCCGGCCACGCAAGCCGACGCCTGCGCGGCCCGCACCGCGGAACTGGCCCGCGCGCTGCAAGGCAAGCGCAAGGGCTCGTGGAAGGAGTTGTTCTCGTCGGTCTACCGCACCCGCACGTTCGTCGTGTGGGCCCTGTGGGCCAGCGCGTATTTCGTCGCCAACGGCATCAACAACTGGCTGCCGAGCCTCTACAAGACCGTGTATCACCTGCCGCTGCAGGAGGCGTTGCACATGGCATCGCTGTCGAACGTGCTGAGCACCTGCGCCGTCGTCTGCTGCGCGCTCGTCATCGACCGCACGGGGCGCCGCCGCTGGGCCATCGGCAGCTTCATACTCGCGGGCCTGCTGCTGCTCGGCCTCGTCACGATCGGCACCGACAGCGCCACCCACGTGATGATCCTCGGTTCGGCCGCCTACGCCGTGATGGGCACGACGACCGTGATGCTGTACCTGTACACGCCGGAGATTTATCCGACCCGCATCCGCGCCATCGGCACCGGTCTCGCCACCTCGTGGCTGCGTGCCGCATCGGCAACGGCACCCGCCCTCGTCGGCCTCGTGCTGGCGAAGGACGGCATCAACACCGTGTTCCTCATGTTTGCCGCGATGACCGTCGTCGGCCTCGTCGCCGCGCTGGGCATGATCGAAACCACCAACCGCTCGCTCGAAGAAATCTCGCCCTGAGGCGCCCCACCCCGTACGGAGACACCATGACAATCGAAAACAACAAAGCCGCGCTGGCCGCGGCAGGGACTCTTGCATGCCTACTGTGCGCGAACGCGGCCGCCCAATCGTCCGTCGAAGTGTATGGCCTGATCGGCACCTACCTGGGCAGCGTGAAGCGCAGCGGCGATCCACAGGCCATTACCCAGCTGAACGGTGGCGGCCTGACGACGTCCTTCCTCGGCTTTCGCGGCAGCGAGGAGCTCGGATCAGGCAACCGTGTCATCTGGTCGCTGGAGAGTTTCTACCGCCCGGACACGGGCGAGCAAGGCCGCAACGCGACGGACCCGTTCTGGTCGCGCAATGCCTGGGTTGGAGTCGAAGGTGACTTTGGCAGGCTGACACTGGGCCGGCAGACGAATCCGATGTACCAGTCGATGCTGCAGCTGAGTCCGTTCGGCACGTCGGTGGTCTTTTCACCCCTTGCCCTGCAAACGTTCGTCGCGGCCTACGGCGGCAACATCATCGGAGACACCGTGTGGAACAACGTCATCCGCTACACGACGCCGCGCTTCGGCGGCCTGCGCGGCAGCATCGACTACGGGCCGGGTGAGCAAGCCGGCCGGGCCGGAGTGGCCAACCTGAGCGTGCATGCCGACTACAACAGCGGCCCCTGGAGCGCGGCCGTCAGCGCGCAGCGGCTGCGCGTCAGCGTCCTCACGCCGCTGCCGGTGGAACAGAAGGCCTGGATGGCGGGCGTTGCCTACGACTCCGGGCTAGTCAAGCTCTACGGCAACGCCGGCCACGCGAGCATCGACGGCGGTAACACGTCGCGACTGCTCGACGCCGGGTTGTCGATCCCCGTTGGCGCACGCGGCGCGATCCTGCTGGAAAGTGCCCGCACGCGGCTGACGCCGGCACATGGCGCGGCCACGCAACGCCGCACGACGTCGCTCGGGTACGATTATCGGCTGTCCAAACGAACGGACGTCTATCTCATCCACACGGGTGACAAGAAAACCAGCGCAGGGTATGGGGCTACGAACGCGCTTGGAATTCGCCACGTTTTCTGACTGAACCGCGCCGCGGAGAAGAGTGAGGGCGACGCAATGCCGTTAGAGCCCGTTGATAATCTCGGCCAATGCGTTGTCGTAGCTGTCGCCCTTGCTGCCCACAGACGGCTCAATGCCGGCTTCTGCCAGACGCTCGCTGTGTCTTATCGATACGTATTGCGACCCCCTGTCGCTGTGATGGACCAAGGCGTTTCGTTCCGGCTGACGCGCATACAAGGCCTGTTCCAGGGCGTCGAGTACGAAGTCGGTCCGCATCGAGCTGCTGACGCGCCAGCCAACGATACGGCGGGCGAAGACGTCGATGACGAAGGCCACGTACACGAAGCCTGCCAGGTCGAAACGTACGTGAAATCGCTGACCCACAGTTGGTTCGGCCGCTGAGCTTTGAATTGACGGTTGACCCGGTCGAGCGGGCATGGGGCTGCCGTATCAGCGACGGTAGTGCGTACGACCTTGCCGCGCACCACGCCACGCAGGCCACCCTTGCGCATCAAGCGCTCCACCGTGCAGCGGGCCACATCGGTTCCCTCTCGTCGCAGCTGACGCCACACTTTGTCGGCGCCATAGACCTGCAGGTTCGCCTGCCAGACCCGCTCAATGTCGACGCTCAGCACGTCGTCGCGCTGGGCTCGTGCACAACGCAACGCCGGGTTACTCTGTTGCGCCGCGTAGCGCCATAGCCGGACGGCGCGACCCTGCATCACCCTGCAGATCGGCTCGACGCCGTAGGCTGGCGGTACTGGTCGATGAACGTCCTCACGGCTTGAAGCGGCGGTCGAGCTCCGCCTGGGCGAAAAACGCACTCGCCAGACGCAGGATCTCGTTTGCCTTTCGTAGCTCACGCACTCCCCGTTCCAGAGCCTTGATGCGCTCTTCCTCGGCAGTAGTCGGCCCTGGACGCTGGCCAGTATCACGCTCTTGCTGCCGTACCCGGCGACGAAGCGTTTCAGGTGTGCAGCCGATCTTGGATGCGATTGATTCGATCGCTGCCCACTGCGAGCTGTACTTGCTGGCAGCCTCGCTGACCATACGCACTGCGCGCGCTTGATGGCTTCAGGGGAATACTTGGGTTGCTTCTTCATAGCTCCATTTTCTCGAACAATGGAGCCTCTACAAAATCCGGGGCGGTTCAGACCTGTTCAGCTGAGGACACGTATGCTGGCGCAACGGCCTCCGCGCCGCGGTTGTCGCACAAAGGCAGCGACACCGTGAACGTGCTGCCTGCGTTAGCACCAGCGCTACACACAACGATTTCGCCACCATGCAAGCCGATGATGGTCTTGACGAGCGCAAGGCCGATGCCAAGGCCGCCCTGCGCCCGGTCGAGGCTTCGCGCGGCCTGCGTGAACAAATTAAACACGTGCGGCAGAAATTCCTTTTCGATGCCTATGCCATTATCCTTGACCTCGATCCAGGCCTGATGGCCGGCGGTACGTAGTGACAGGGTGATCTTGCCTGCCTCGGGCGTGTACTTTGCCGCGTTGTTCAAGAGATTCACGACGACCTGCACCAGGCGATTCTGATCGCCCAGTATCCACGCTTGCCCAACCTCGACCTGCAACGTGAATACGTGTTTTTTCGAATCAAGTAGTGGCCGGCATTGTTCGATCGCGTTTTCGACAATGCACTTCAGGTCGACCACCTCCTTGCTAAGTTTCACCAACCCTCTGGTGACGCGAGACACGTCCAGCAAATCACTCACGAGCGCATTCAGGTGCTTGACTTGTCGTGCAATCACGTCGCTGGCCCTCATGACCTTGGGATCGTCATGACCAATCATCCTCAGCATTTCGGCAGCGGTGGAGATCGGCGCCAGCGGGTTCCTCAGCTCATGGCTGAGCATGGCAAGGAACTCGTCCTTGTGGCGGTCGTTTTCCTGCAGGGTCCGATACAGCATGGAATTGTCGATAGCTACCCCGGCACGACGTCCGATCTCTTCGGCCAACTCAACGTCGGTCTCGTTGTACCTTCGACGGCTCTCTGCAAAAATGAATGTGAGGACACCGATAGTCCTGCCGCGTGCGACCAAGGGCACACCGATGTACGAACGCAGTTCGAGGTCGCGCAGAATCTGAAGGTAGGTCGGATCACCGATGGATTTTGCCAATGTTTCATCGGAAATTTCTGCCATCAAGACAGACTTGCCGCTGCGAATGACATGCCACGTGCCGCTGTCCGATGCAGGGTCCGGAGGATAGCGTTCATGCAGGTCGTAGGCGAGCCTGACCTTTGCCGGATCCGCATGGGCGACTGCAACCCGTATCAGTTTGTCGGTGTCGCCCAGCAGGTCGACCGCGCACCAGTCGGCAAAGTCGGGAACGGCCAGGTGCGCAACGCGTTTCAGTGTCTCTTCATGCTCGACTAGTTCGGCCAACTCGGCACTGACGCGGGCGACGAAGCGCAGTTTCTGTTCGGTCAGCATGCGTTGCGTGATATCGACGCAAATACCGGATCTGGACAGCCACTCGCCGTCGTCGCTGTGGACGTTTTGCCAGCGGGTCTCCAGCCAACGCACGCTCCCGTCGGGCCAGAGTATGCGGTATTCGAGTGCTTTTCCCGTGCTCAGAATGGCGTCGTCGCTCATCGAAACAGCGGTCGCAGTACGGTCGTCCGGATGCACCAGATCCAGGTAATCCTCGACACCTTGCAACTGTGTACCTGGTGACAGGCCATGAAGTTCGGCCATGCCTGGCCACCAATGCACTGTATTGCTCAAGACATCCCACTGCCAAGCGCCCATGCCTCCCATCCGTAAGGCAAGCTGAAAGCGCTGTTCGCTCGTGCGCAACGCGATTTCAGTGGCGCGCTGCTGCGCGATCATGCGTGCTTTGGCGACCACCGGTGCCGCCAGCGCGGAGATTTCAGTCGCGAAGTTCAAGTCGGCAGCGCCATGATTCCGACCTGAACCTGCCATGAACAGAGTCAAGGAGCCGATCAGGTCCTCGCCATGAACGACCGGGACCGATAGCATCGAGCGAAACTGCAGCGTTCGCGATATGCCTGGGAAGGCGTGGGCGAACCAGTCGTCATCGGTGTTCTCGTGGAGTACGGGCATGCCGCTGGACAAAGCACAGAGATTGATGTCCGAGCGCCCGTTGTGCTGCCAGCGCGATACCTTGAGCTGCTGCTCGAGTGCCGGATCCTGATGGGCGCGTGCCGTGCGACGCACCCCATTCTGCAGGGCCACATCGAAAAAACCGAAATCGCCCAGGGCTGGAAGGCAAGCCGCAATTGTGTTGTTCAGCGCCTCATCGAGGTCTTGTGATGAAGTAAGGATAAGCGCCGCCTGTCGGAAAACCTTCAACTGGTCGAAGGACAGGTTAATTTCAGAAGCCGGAGTTGATGACATTAGCGATCGGTCGGAAGAGGAGTCTCGGCAAGAATATGCATGCACAGCCTGCAAATCGTACCATGTGGCTCCTGAATTCTGGCTGCAACTGGGCTTTGTGCACTAATCAGCTGAGCACGTAATACTCCAAACCCCGGGCGGATTTACGGCATGGCGATAATTATGGGTGTGCCAACCGGGTGAAGCGGTTAAGGATGGCGGCGCGTACCTGCAACTCGGCGACTTGCCGGTCGAAGTCACGCGCCATGACGCGTTCACCGAGCAGCTTGAAGCAACGCTTCTTGGTCTCGACAACGCTGCGCCGATGATAGCCGGTCCACTTCTTCCAGATCTTCTGCCCAAGACGGCGCTTGGCGTCCAGGCCGGAGTCGCGGTCTCGGCCTGCCTGGAAAGACACTCAACAATCCACTTTTGTGCGTAAAAGCCAGTCCGATCGACCGCCGGCTGGGTCTCGCGCGTTGCTGCTTTCGGTCGGACTAGGGTCCTGGCATCTCAAATCAGCTGTGTTGGACGGCCCGTGCCCCCGATTTCCGACCGCAGTTGTTCGCCGTACTGTATCGACTGCTCGTGCGTGTCGAATGTCTCCCGAAAAACCTTGGGTAATAACTTGTTCTTGACCCGGAGCTGGACGTGCCGGAACGTGTTTTCTTAACGGAAGCCATGGGTATCTCCTTCAACCCCGAACTTTCACCAGATGCAAACGGCAACTTGGCCGTTTCAGTGGCAACACGACGCGGGGCACAAGACCGCGCGGTAGCGGCTGCCTCCCCGCGTCGTCCGGATCAGGTGGCCGTGACGGCCTCCGCCAGGACACCGACCGATGGGACGTCGATCGGCAAGATGGTCGGTAGGCTCGGGTCCTCGATGCAAGTGAACAGCTGTATTACGTCGAGTATTTGCACGATCAGCCCGCCCCCGTTGGCACGCACGACTTGCTTGACCAGCAGGCCGTCGGCACCACCGGCGACCGGGGACGGCATGATGTGCGACGGATGAAAACTGAGCATGCTGTCCAGGTCGTCCGCCAGGATCGCCATCACGGCGCTACCGTGGCGTAGCACGATGGCCTGGCTGGCCTGGCCGATCGTGGACGGCGTGCCGCGCATCAGGCAGCCAAGGTCGAATACCCAGACGAAGCGGTCCCCGTCGCCATCGGCACGGGCCGCGATCACGCCCATGCGCTCGCGCCGTCCTCCCATCGATACCGGCGAGATCTCCGAGGCGCTACGCGCCTCGAGTACGCTGGCGGCCGGCACGGCGAACAGCGTACCGTCGACGACGAAGGTAGCGAATTCGCCCGCCGTGTCGGGCGTGCCGCCATGGGCTTCGGTGCGCAGGAGTGCCGGGCCTGTCACTGTGCGCCTGGCGCCGCCCTGACGCGGACACACCGCACCGAACGTCAGGAACACAAGGGCGAGCACGTCGTCGCGGTAGCCGTCGCTGACCTTGAACTCGCGGTAACCGCTCGAGGCGCAGCAGGCCATCACCGCGTACTGGCCGTCGTGCTCGACGACGCGCGACGCGTGCCGGCCGTTGTCCAGTGCCAGCAACTGCGGATCGAGTTCGATTCGCGCTCCGACGGGGCGCGTGCGGTCGGTGCTGGCGATGACCCGGCCGCCGCGGTCGACGAACAGTGCGCTTGCGTTGTCCGTGTCGCCCAGGGCCCCCTTCAGCATCGCGCTGAATTCGGCCTCGGCGTCGAATACGATGCCGATACCGCCGACCACGCCGCCGGCGTCCATGCCCGGATCGCGGATCGCCGCGTGGTAGACGTAGGTCGGCCGTCCATCGTACAGTGGATCGGGACGGAACGGCGTCACGTGATACTGCTGCTCGCCGCGCAGCGCCAGGACCGCGGCAAGCGTGTCCTCGTCGATGCGCTCGCCGGCCATGCTGGCCGCGCCATCGCGGCTGCTCGAGACAAGGATGCGGCCCTGGCTGTCGTAGACGAACAGCCGGGTGTACACCGTGTACAAGCCATTGATGTAGTCGAGGATCTCGCCCAGGTGCTCGCGCGTCTCGAAGTCCTGCTCGGGCTCGGTCAGAGCGTGGCGCAGTTCGGGTGTCAGTGCCCACCACCGGCAATCGTCCGAGCGCTCATACAGGTTGCGGTCCAGCAGGTCGACCAGCAGGCGCGCTACGGATTCGGCGTCGCGCAAGTGCGAGGCGAGTGCCGTCTCGTATAGGTCGCCGATCGACTGGCCGAACAATTCGTTGCTGCGCGCACCTGTCTCGCCGACCTGGGCGAGCACCGTCTTGAGCTTGTGCACATCACCCACGCAGCCGGCCGTGGCGACTTGGCCGTTCCAGACCACGCGCCGCACCGTGTCGGCCGCGGTGATGATATCGAACAACGGCGGGCAGAACGAGCGCGCGTGAGTCAGCAAACCCTCGGCCACGGCCGCCGGTATGTGGTCGAGCACCGCGCGTGGCCGACGCCGGAACGCCACGTCGACCGGCGTCATCACCTGCCCGTGCCAGCCGGGCGGTCCCTTGTAGCCCTGGTATCCGGCGGCCGGCTGGGTGGACACCAAGTATTCACGGCCGCAGTGCAATAACAAGCGAGCCTCGCCGTCCAGGTTGAGCGGAACGCGACTGTCCTCGCGCACCCAGTCCGGATCGGCACTCGCGATCACACGCCCGTCGCCATCGAGCAGCAGTAGCAGCGTACGCCCGTCTTCGTCGGCCAGGGAGCGGAAGATGCCCGCCATCTCTTCCTCGAAGTTGAAGCACAAGCACAACACGCCGATCGGAACGCCGCTGTCGGGATGCAGCATCCGGCGCGAGTAGATCAGTGCCCGGGTCTTATCCGGCCGCAAGTCGCTGGCGCGGAAGGTCTCGACATAATGCGGGCTCGCCAGCGACTGCGCGACCAGGGCATCGCTGCTGATGGCGAGCGGATGAGTCTCGTCAATACGCGCCAGCATGCGCCCGTGCGTATCGAGGATCAGGATGTCGTCGTACACGGTGTACTTGCTGCGGTAGGCGCGCAGGCGGCGCCGCACGGCATGCACGTCATCCGCCTGCCCGGCCGCGAACGAGCAGAGTTCCCTGTCGGTGGCAAGAAAGCCGATATCGGCTGTCCGCTCGTATAGATTGCGCACGACAAGATCGATCGCGTATTGGGCTTGGGTCGCAATGCCAGCCAGCACGTTGCCGACCTTTTCCTGTACCAGGCTGCCGACCAGTTCCTGCTCCAGGCGCTGGAAACCGGCGCGCGTCGCGGCCATGGTCGGCAGCAGCGTGCGGGCTTCGTTGCGTATTCCGCCGAAACTGGACACCCGTTCCGCCGCAAACTGGACACGCATTCCAGCGCAAACTGGACACCTGTTCCAGGCCAAACTGGACACTCGGGGCGTGACGGCACGGGGTCGAGGTTCGGGTTTTACTCCTGATGAGCTGGTCTTGTCAAATTGGCCCGTTTTTTTCGCAGGGAATCTCCTTTCAAGTTGAGCTGGTGGGCGTTGTGGACGAGCCGGTCAAGGATGGCGTCGGCCAGGGTCGGGTCGCCGATGGCGGGATGCCAGTGCTCGATGGGCAGCTGGCTGGTCACGATGGTCGAGCGGGTTCCGTGGCGGTCGTCGAGCACTTCCAGCAGGTCGCGCCGGTGGGCATCGTCGAGCACAGCCAGGCCCCAGTCGTCGATCACGAGCGTGTCGATCCTGGCCAGTTGCTTGAGCAGCTTGCCATAGCGCCCGTCGGCACGGCCAATGCCCAGTTCGTCGAGCAGGCGCGGCAAGCGCACGTAGTACGCGCTGTAGCCCTGGCGGCAGGCCTAGTGTGCCAGCGCGCATGCGAGCCAGGTCTTGCCCACGCCGGTGGGGCCGGTCAGCAGCACGTTCTGCCTGTCAGTCAGCCATTGCCCGGCCAGCAAGCGCTGAAACAGCGCCTTGTCGAGGCCACGCGGGTGGCGGTAGTCGATGTCCTCGGCGGCTGTGTTGGGTTTGAGCCTGGCGCGCTGTAGGCGCAGGGCCAGTGCCTTCCCGTCGCGCTCGGTCACTTCATGGTCTACCAGCAGGCCGAGACGCTCTTCGAAAGTCAGATGGTCCAGGTCCAGTGCGCTCTGCTCGGCAAAGGCGCGCGCCATTCCAAACAGCTTCAGGCGCGTCAGTTTGTCGTGGGTGGGATGATGCAACATGGTACGTCCTTTCATGGTTGCAGAGCGCGCCCGGGGGGGGCGCAGCTTCCGCGTTCAATGCATAAATTGTTTATATCGTTTATTCGCGATGTCAGTGCAGCTGATGCGATTGGTAGTAGGCGGCGCCGCGCAGGTTCTCGTGCTCGGGCAAGTCGAGCGTGCGCTGCACGCCCTGCGGTTGCTGGTCGAGTCCGTTCTTGAGGATGGCCTGCACGCTCTTCCAGCTCACCGCACCGTGCTTGAGGGCGTGGGCGCAGGCCGCCTCCAGGCGTTCGACGCCATATCGCTGGCCCAACGACAGCACGCCGAGGCAGCTGCGGTAAGCCTGCTGGGGATGACGCCGCTGATGCAGCAGCCGCTCAACCAGCACCGCGCAACGCGGCCCGATCGCAGCGGCCCGCGTCGTCAGCGTGGTGGCGTTCCAGCCGGCGACTTCACGGTGCGCCGCGGGCATGTGCGCGTCGATCGTCGTATGGCGGCCCTTGACGGTGCAGTAGGCGTGGCTGGCGATGCGCTGGCCGCGCTGGAAGATTTCGACGGTCATCTTGGTGACGCGCACGTCCACCTGGGCGCGCGCGTGCTGGCATGGTACCGAGTAGTAGTGCCCGTCGATCTCGACGTGATAGTCGATGCCCACCCGGGCCACCTTCCATTCGGCGTACTCGTAGCGCCGTTGCGGCAGCGGACGCAGGGCCGGCTGGTCCATCTCCGCAAAGGCGCTGGCGCGGCAGCCCGGCAGCTTCTTGAAGGGCCGCTGGTTCACATCGGCCAGCAGGGTCCGCAGTGCGCGATTGAGCTCGTTGAGGCTGAAGAAGCGCTGGTGGCGCAGCCGCGCCAGCACCCAACGGGTGATCACCAGCACGCCGTTCTCGACCTTCGCTTTATCTTTCGGACGTCGGGCACGTGCCGGCAGCACGGCCACGCCGTAGTGCTCCGCCAGGTCGTGGTAGGTCGGGTTGAGGTCCGGCTCGTAGCGCGACGCCTTGGTCACGCCGCTGCGCAGGTTGTCCGGTACCCACAGCTCCGTGCAGCCGCCGAAGAACTCGAGCGCGCGCACGTGGCTGCCAATCCAGTCAGGCAGCTGCTGGCTCCAGGTGGCTTCGAGATAGGTGTAGTTCGACGCGCCCAGTACGGCGACAAAGATCTGCGCGTCGCGGATTTCGCCGGTGGCGCCGTCGGTGACGCCGACGGTCTGGCCGGCATAGTCGACGAACAGCCGTTCGCCCGGCGTGTGGGTCTGGCGCATCGACAGCGTCAGCTGCTGGCGCCAGCGGCGGTAGTGGTCGCAGAAGGCGCTGTACTGCAGGCCGTCGGCCTGCTCGACCTTGTACTCCTGCCACAGCAGCTCGAGCGTGACGCCCTTGCGGCGCAGCTCGTTGTGCACCGTCAGCCAGTTCGGCGCCGGACGCTTCACTGACGATGGCTCGCTCGGCGGAAACAGCCGCCACTCAAGCGCGGCGTCGTCAAGATCCGCCGGCATCGGATACGGCAAGCCTGCCACCTTGGCGCGGGCCAGGTAGTCCGACACGGTGGTCGGCGAGGCGTTGATGATGCGGGCGATCTCCCGCTTGGAGCGGCCGTGCTCGAAATGCAGCCGCAGGACTTCATGGATTTTGCGCATGGATAACCTTTTGTTGGTCAAGCAACCCTCCCGGAAAAATCCGCGAGAGTGCCACAGTTATCCCTTGCCGCCAGCCCCTTCGGCCCGCTTCAAACTGTCCAGTTTGGAGCGGAATCAGTGTCCAGTTTGCGCTGGAACGGGTGTCCAGTTTGCCGCGGAATCAGTGTCCAGTTTGCCGTGGAATGGGTGTCCAGTTTGGTCTGGAATACGCAAAGCACCCTTCAACTTCATGATCGACCAAGACGCGACGCTGCGCGCGACTGGCGAAAGCAAGGCCCAGGTTGGCTACAAACGTCACACGCTCGAAGTCGGCGAAATGCGTGACCACATCGCCCGCGGCAAACAGTGCGTGCGCCTTGCCATGACTTGGAACAGCCGAATCTCGTTCGTCCTGACGGACGGCCTGTCGATCAAGAGCGTCAAGCCGCTGGACGTCATCAAGGAAAACGACGGGCCCCCTTGCAGCGACGTCGAGCGCTTCGACAACGACTTCGCCCTGATGACGGGCGAGTACAACCGGATGCTGACGGACCTCGTCGAGGCGCTCGGCGGCGAGGCCAAGGCATGAGAAAGCGCCGTATCCGCCGCAACTTTGGTGAGAGCGCACAGGGACTCACCCCGGAAGACCGCAAGGCGATGCAAGCCTACCGAACGAATCGAGGATCGCGCCGCTACTACGAAGACCTAGATGCGATCAACAGCGGCGAAACCGTGAAACCCAAGACCAACGACGAACCGAAGTAAAACAAGGAGAAATCATGAACCACCAAAACGAAATTCCTGCCGCGCTGGGCGCTCCGCTCGAAGGAGGCTTCTACGCCGGTCGCATCATGATCGCTGGCGGGCCGTATGCGTTGATCGTCGCGCCGAAGGACGAAGGCGAGCGCAATGATGCCGCTTGGCTCGACTCCGAAGACCGCGCAGAAGGCGCCGACAGCTATTGCGATGGTATGCAGAACACGAAGGCGATGGCGGCGGCTGGCAGCGAACTGGCGGAATGGGCGCTGGGCCTGAATATCGGCGGCCACGCGGACTGGTACATCCCGAGCCAGGACGAGTTGGAGATCATTTATCGCAACCTGAAGCCAACCGCGCGCACGAACTCCCTGTACGGCCGGTCCGGCGTGAACGCATCGGCCGTGCCGCCAACCCACGCCTACACCGCGGGCCTGCCGGCGCAGACCGCGGCGCCGGATTTCGTCGAAGGCGGCGCACAGGCGTTCGTCAACGAATGGTACTGGTCGAGCACGCAGCACGCTTCCGACGATGCTTATGCCTGGTACCAGTACTTCAACTACGGCAACCAGAGCTACAACTACAAGTCGGCCGAGTTGCGCGCCCGCGCCGTCCGCAGATTCGCAATTTAATCATTCATCCATTTTTCGGAGTCACTGATGAGCAGCATTACCCTCGAAGAAATCGAAGCCGCACACCAGAACGTCAGCAACATGATCGCCGCATTCAAGGCTCAGGCGCCGCGAATCGTCGCCGTCACGGGCATCCAGATCGAACTGCAGCCGGGCGAACACTACGCGGGAATCATTCTCGGCGACGATGGAGCGCCTTCGCACCATCTGATCCTGCTGCCCGGCGACGTCGACGATGTGACGTGGGATCAAGCAAAGGAATTCGCGGCCAAAGCAGGTGGCGAGCTACCGACGCGGCGCGAGCAGGCGCTCTTGTTCGCCAACCTGAAAAGCCAGTTCGAAGAGCGCTACTACTGGTCCGGGGAGCAGCACGCTTCCTGCGATGCTTTTGCCTGGACCCAGTACTTCTACTACGGCTACCAGAACTACTACTACAAGTCGGCCGAGTTGCGCGCCCGCGCCGTCCGCAGATTAACGATTCAATAATTTAATCATTTTTTTCAGCATGGCACTCCACACCCAGCTGCCGATCTACAAGGTCGCATATGACCTTCTCGACGTCGTTACGGACCTCGCCAAGAACATGCCTCGGGATTTCAAGGCATCGATCGGAGGGAAGGTCCGGGACGAAGTTGTCGAGATCGTGACCTTGATCTACCGGGCCAATGTGGCCCGGGACAAAGCGGCGCACCTGCAGGATCTCGTCGAGCGCCTGCAGGTGGCAGAACTGCTGATTCGTCTCTCGCGCGATAAGCGCCTGATCTCGACGAAGCAGTACGCCGCCGCGGTCGAACTTACGACCAGCATCGGCAAGCAGGCAAGTGGTTGGCGCCGTTCCGCATCGCCCGCTTCACGGTAGTCAAGGCTCCCATGACTGAGCGATTTTTTAATCTGGTCGTGCCGCTGGCTCAAAAGGCCACCGCCATGCGCATCACAGAAACAGCCCGACATAGTTCGGGCCCGTCTGGCGCAGTTTCCCCACTGATCGGTCAATGCGACCTTCGGCGGGGCGACGTAGATAGCACGAATAAACGCAGCACGCTTCCAACGATGAATATGCCTGGAACCAGAACTTCAACAACGGCAACCAGAACAACAACAACAAGTCGGCCGAGTTGCGCGCCCGCGCCGTCCGCAGATTATCCCGGTCGCCACCATGCTGACTTTTCTTTAGCCGAACTTGTACAAGCCTACCTGGACTGCCGCCATACCAAGCGTAATTCCGCCAGCGCTGCGGCATTCGAGCAGAGCCAGGAGAGCAATCTCGCGCTCCTGCGAGATGAACTGATCGAGGGCAGTTATCGCCCGGGGCGGTCGATCTGCTTCGTGATCACGCGACCCAAGCCGCGCGAAGTGTGGGCGGCTGACTTTCGCGATCGCATCGTGCATCACCTGCTGTATAACCGCATCGCGCCGCGCTTCTACGCTTCGTTCATCAGCGATACCTGTGCGTGCATTCCTGGGCGTGGAACGCTATGCGCCGCGCGTCGCCTCGAGGCAAAGGTTCGCAGCGCATCCGAGAACTGGAGTCGGCCGGTCTGGTACTTGAAGTGCGACTTGGCGAACTTCTTCGTCTCGATCGACAAGAACGTGCTGTGGGAGCAGATCGCCGCGCGCGTCACCGAGCCGTGGTGGCTGTGGTTGGCCGGCGTGATCCTGTTCCATGATCCACGCGAAGATTTCGAACTGCGCGGCGATCCGCGTCTGCTTGATCTGGTGCCGCCGCACAAGCAGTTGGCATCGCAGGCCGCCCACCTGGGCCTTCCCATCGGGAACCTGTCGTCGCAGTTTTTCGCCAACATCTATCTCGACGCGTTGGACCAGCATGTAAAGCACCAGGTCCGCGCGCGGCACTACGTGCGCTACGTCGACGACTTTGTGCTGCTGCACGAGTCGCCGCAGTGGCTGAACGCGGCGTTGACGAGCATCGACGCATTCCTGCCGGCGCGGCTCGGCGCGCGCTTGAATCCGACGAAGACAATTCTGCAGCCCGTAGCGCGCGGCGTTGATTTTGTCGGCCATGTGATCAAGCCTTGGCACACAAGGACCCGGCGCCGTACGGTCGGCCAGGCAGTTGCACGGCTGAGCACGATGGATGCAGGCAACCTATTCGCCGCAGCGAACAGTTATTTCGGACTGCTGCGTCAGGCAAATAGCAGCCATGCCGATCGAGCGCGGGCGGCGCTGACCATCCTGCGCCGTGGGCATGCCGTCAACAAAACATTCACCAAAGCGTATCGGAAAGCGAAATGAACAACCAACCTCGACGGGATACTGACATGAATGATAGCAAGCCGGCGCGCCGCGTCGATGACAAGCACCCGGGTAGGGCCGTTGACTGGAGCGACGCGCCTAGATTCAACGCCCTGGGCATTGCCGAGACGTGGTCGGTGACGGTCGAAGCTGAAGGCCGTCGCGTTCTGTGCATCAGCCACGAACATTACGCAGGCGTGTCGGAGGCGCAGCTCGATCAATTCCAAGAGACGATCCGCTCGTGTGCCATGCACCTTCTCGGCTTCATGGGCGCAAATCCAGTCATTGAGTCTGCGGCGCCGACAGTATCGCCCGCTCCCGCAGCGGCAGGGATAGAAGGACTGACGCGGTACGAGCCTGTCAGCCAGTACGAAATGGGCGAAGACATTCAAGGCGACTACGTCAAATTCGCCGAAGTCGAGCGCCTTCTCGGCACACATGCTGGCGTAGTAGCGACACAGGCCGCAGTAAGCGAACAGACTGCGGCAGAGATTCGTCGCACTGCGCTGGAAGAGGCGGCGAAGCTGATCGAAACGAAGGTGGATGCCTATGTCAATGAGCATGGTAGCTACGACCACACCACCGGAGCTACGGAATATCCGGGCGACGGCGGGGAATGGGTCTGCGAAATGGAGGAACTTGCAGAAGAAATCCGAAATCTCGCCACCAAGGAAGCAGCAGGCGCAGAGGCGCCGCACCAGTGGATCAGCGTCGACGAACGCCTGCCTGCAAAAGAGTGCTTGGCTGTCTATATGACGCCGCGTGGCAAGCAACGAATGATCCGAGCCAAGTATGCGCACAAGTTCCAGATAGAGGCGACCGACGACGACTGCGAGACCGATTATAACGAAGACGACGACACGTTCTACATCAAGGCTGGATGGCTGGAATGCATCGACAACTGGGGCGAATATTCGAGCTGCTATGTCACCGAGGGCATCGTGACGCACTGGATGCCGCTTCCAGCAGTCCCGGCAAGCGCACAGGGCGAGAAGGGAGGCGACTGATGGCCTACATCGCAATAATCCAACGGGGTGACGTGCTCATCCCTATCCTCAAGGGCGGCGACGGTTCGGACGCTGAATGTTTGGCGCAGTGGGACGAGCATGACGAAGCATACGGCGCGGCTGTCCGCGTGCCTATCTCAAACTATGGCGAGATCATGATTTTCGATACGGAGAACTTTTCGTGACAAATTCCACCACCGCAGCACAGCCGCTTGACCTGGACAAGCTGGAAGCACTGGCACTGGCGTACACGTACGAGAACGGCGATCTGGTTCCTTGGGTGCCACTGGACGACGACGGCGATGCGCTGCGGCTGGCGGTAAAGCTAAGTATCACACTGCAAAATTACGGTTGTGGATGCATAGCTGTCAGCATCGATGGTGATGTGCGCTGCGATGAAATGAATGCCGATGACCCATACGCGGCCACCCGCCGCGCCATCGTCCTCGCTGCGGCAAGCATTGGGGAGGCTCAATGCCGTATGTGAAAGGAGTTCGAGGAGCTGTTGCTGAGGACCTGACTGGCAAAGTCTTTCACCGTCTCTCTGTTGTGAGACGAGACATCTCGAGAGTGAGGCGAGTGTACTGGATTTGTCGTTGCGAATGCGGAGCAGAAAAGACTGTGGCCGCTTGCGAGCTGAAAAGCGGGAAGACGAAAAGTTGCGGCTGTCTCGACGCGCAGCGCAAGGTGAAAGATACGGTGTCACATGGTCTTTCTGGTTCGTCCACTTATGTTTGCTGGTCGAATATGCTCGCGCGTTGCGGGAATAAACATCGCCCAGACTTCAAGAATTATGGTGGCCGGGGTATTTCTGTCTGCGAACGATGGGACGACTTTTCGAACTTCGTTACAGATATGGGGTTAAGGCCTCGCGGATTGACGCTCGACCGCATCGACAACAATGGAAATTATGAGCCTGGGAATTGCCGCTGGGCGACGCCGTCCCAGCAACGGCGAAACCAGCGCCCGCGCGCTGCCGCTGAAATCGGAGCCAAACGTTTCGGCGTCCAGGTGGCAGAGCCCGCTCATAACGAGATAGGAGGTGGGGAATGACTGAACTTTACTGCGTCGCGTGCGAAGGTAAGCCGGCCGGCACGAACAATCCTTGCGCTGTCTGCGGCCGCGCCACTCCTCCATCGCCCAGCACCGCCCCGACAGTCAAGGTGGACGAGCGCGAGGCAAGGGGAAGTATCGGTGACTATGCGCAGTTCCATACCCTTCTTGATGCCACGTTTGAGGCGTGCAAGGTGTTAGACACGGCGTGTGGAGGAGATGCTTTCCTGGCTGCTGACAAGTTGACTGAGGCCCAAAACAGGCTCGTTGAATACATCGACACATGGGCTGGTCGTGCTGCTCTTTCTTCTCGCCCTGCTGGAGAGATGGAGTTGCCGCCGCTGCCGCTCGGGATCGGCTCGGGCGAATACATTCATCGCGACGATGTTCGCGCCTACGGCCGGGAATGCGCCCGTGCTGCTCTCGCACCCAAGCCAGTAGCCCATGCTGCGAATGAGAAAGGACCGACCAATGGCTGAGAACATCGATACCGAGCGCGCTGCGTTTGAGGCGTGGGCAAGCTTGCAGAATTGGATCGTCGACCGCAACAGCTTCGGCGAGTACCGGCATGGAACGGCACGGGATGGATGGGACGCTTGGCAAGCCGCCCGCCGCACTCCGTCCGCATCCATAGGTGAGGACGGACTGCCGGAGTTGAGCGAAAGCCGAGTCATCGCGCTTTGGAACAGCACCGAAAGCGGCGGCATGGTTGGTCGTTATGTGCGGTTTGCCCGCGCCGTCGCCCGCGACGCAGTAGCGGCTGATCGCCGGGCGCGCGCAAAATCGACAAAAACGGACGTCGAAACCGCCGAAACCCGCATGGATACTGCATTTGGACCGCGCGCGCATATCTCGCCACAAGCTTCGCAGGGCGTGAAGACGTGGCAGGAACGCGATCCAACGTTGGACAAAACAATGATTCCTGGCGCCGTACTGGATGAGCTAGATGACCTGCGCGCCCAGCTCGCACGCCAGAGCCAGCCGGTAGCGTGGCTTGAGGCTGAGCCGAGCGCCCGAGGCCGGCCAGTGCACGAGGTGGTCTTGGGAATGGTCTACAGCTCGCGCATCCACACGAGGTGCGCGCCGATGACGTCTAATCCAGTATGGCCGCTCTACGCCGCACCGCCGCTGTCCAGCGAACAGCAGCCCAAGAAAGGAGATACCAATGTCGGATGAACTGAAACCGCGGGAGAGCATCGGAGATGATCCAGAGTTCATCTGCTTGCTCAAAAAGTTAGCCCCAGAATGCGAGCAGCTCGGGATGCCGAAGACCCGCGCCCTCATCGCCCACATCGACGCATGGCGAGTGCCGCCCGGGATGAAGCTTGTGCCGATCGAGCCGACCCTGGACATGGTCACGCAAGGCTTCGAATCGTGGCCAGATCCGTTCTTCAGCAAACCCGAGGAATGGGACGCGTACAAGGAAATGACGGGCTGCGAGAAAGCGGCGCACCGGGCAAAGCTGTGCTGGTCCGCCATGATCGCTGCGGCGCCAGCGGCAGATACGAATCAAACGGAGGAAAAATGAAACTCGTCAAGCAAGAACAAAGTACACCCGATGACACCGACACGCCGGACCGCGTCGTGTGGCGTCGAGAGCTCCAGGCGGCGGCAGCCGTTTCGAGCGAGACGGTGCGCCGCTGGATGAGGGACGGGAAGCTGCCTGAGCCCGATGTCGCGCTATCCCACCGCACGAAGGGTTGGCGCGTGTCCACCTTGCGCGCGGCCGGCATCAACCTGCTCACATGAGTCGAGAAAATCGGCCCAATCCTGCAGCATCTTCGTGCGCTCCGGCAGGTACTCCGCGCGGTTATACGCCGCGCGGATCTTGTCGTCGGGCGCGTGAGCAAGCTGTCGCTCGATGGCGTCGCGGTTGTAGCCGTTCTCATTCGCCCAGGTGCTGGCGATTGTGCGCCAGCCGTGCCCTGTCATCCGACCGCGATAGCCGATCCGCGCAAGCAGCGCGAGAATCGCATTCTCGGACATGGGCCGGTCGTCGCGGTGCTCTGCCGGGAATACGAACTCCCCTCCCCTTGACCGCGCCTTCAGTTCCTTGAGCAAGTCCACCGCCTGACGCGACAACGGCACCAGATGGTCGCGGTTCTTCTTCATGCGATCCTTCGGGATGCGCCACGTCGAACCATCGATTTCGCTGAACCGCATCGCCCTGAGCTCACCAGTCCTCACCCACGTCAGCGCGAGCAGGCGGAAGGCCAGCACGCTTTGCACGGAGTCCTCCAGTGCGATCCGCTGCATCATCTCCGGAACCTCGGTCAGGTCCACCGAGGCGAAGTGCTCGACCTTGGCCCGTGCGAACGCGTTGCGAGGATTGATCAGCGCTGCTGGGTTGATCTTGGCGTGACCGTTCTCGACTGCCCATTCGAACACTTGCCCGATCCACATGCGCACCTTGCGCACGTAGACAGCGAGGCCCGCAGCGTTCATGACCTGCAGTGCATCCATCAGGTCTTGCCGCTCAATGCTCCCGATGTTCCGGTTGCCGAGGATGGGAACGAGGTGCATGTCGATCGCGCGCTTGGCGTTCGTCCGGTAGCTTTCCGAGATGTCGCGCCGCCCTGCCCAGAATTCCGCCGACGCCTGCTCGAGCGTCAGGCCCGCGCGCTGAACACGCCGCGGCGCCATCGGATCGCCGCCTTCGGCCAGGATCGCCTTGACCTCATCACGCCGCGCCCGAGCAGCCGCCAGAGTTACCGCCGGATAGGCGCCGAAGCTCATCGTTTGCGGCCGGCCGTCGATGCGATACGCGAGCCGCCAGGTCTTCGAGCCGGTCGTCGACACGTAGAGATGCAGGCCGCCGCCGTCAAACAGCTTCTTTGGCTTGTCTCCCGCCACTTCATTCTTGCACTGACGGTCCGTCAGGGTATTTGTAGGCATCGTCCCTCCACAACCGGTTTCGTACCTACACCACTGCCTACACAAGCTCTGTGTGACACGGTGTTGTACTGTTGGGTTTGAGGGCTTCGGAAAACAAAAAACCCTCGTAGAACGTTGATTCTACAAGGGTTTCGTGTGGTTACGTTCGTTGCTGTGTAAACATTTTCGGTATTCCTGGCGGAGGCGGTGGGATTCGAACCCACGATACAGGTTTAAGCCCGTATGCTTCCTTAGCAGGGAAGTGCCTTCGGCCACTCGGCCACGCCTCCAGTCAGCTTCAACGTTTATGCGTCAGCGCTGAGTGCACGCATATTAATAGCCGCACCTCGTTTGGTCAAGGAAGCACGGCCAAATTTTTGAAAAAAGTTAAGCTTGCTCGAGGTTAAACGCCTTGTGCAGCGCGCGCACGGCCAGCTCCATGTATTTCTCGTCGATCAGGACGGAAATCTTGATCTCGGACGTCGAGATCATCATGATGTTGATGCCCTCTTCCGACAGCGTGCGGAACATCTGCGAGGCCACGCCCACGTGGCTGCGCATGCCCACGCCCACGGCCGACACCTTCGAGACCTTGGCGTCGCCCAGGATCCGCGCAGCGCCGATCTCGGCCTTCACGCCTTCCAGAACGCCCATGGCGCGCTGGTAATCGTTGCGCGACACGGTGAACGTGAAGTCGGTCTTACCGTCGACCGACTGGTTCTGTATGATCATGTCGACCTCGATATTGGCCTCCGAGATCGGCCCGAGGATGTGGAAGGCGACGCCCGGCTTGTCGGGCACGCCCAGAACGGTGATTTTGGCTTCATCGCGGTGGAAGGCGATGCCCGAGATGACGGCTTGTTCCATGTTGCTTTCTTCCTCAAACGAAATCAGGGTACCCGAGTTGGCTTCTTCTTCGAGCGGCATCAGGGGGTCGGTCAGCGACGACAGTACGCGCGTCGGCACGCGGTAGTTGCCGGCAAATTCCACGGAGCGGGTCTGCAGGACTTTCGAGCCCAGCGACGCCAGTTCCAGCATTTCCTCGAACGTGATCTTGGAGAGGCGGCGCGCTTCGCTCACGACGCGCGGGTCGGTCGTGTAGACGCCGTCGACGTCCGTGTAGATCAGGCATTCGTCGGCCTTCAGCGCGGCGGCGATCGCGACGGCGGAGGTGTCCGAACCGCCACGGCCCAGCGTGGAGATATTGCCTTCCTCATCCACGCCCTGGAAACCGGTGATGATGACGATCTTGCCGGCGTCCAGATCGGCGCGCACGCGGCTGTCGTCGATCGACTGGATGCGGGCCTTCGTGAAGGCCGAGTCGGTCTTGATGCCCACCTGCCAGCCCGTGTACGAGACGGCATCCTTGCCGCGCGCCAGCAGCGCCATGGCCAGCAGGCCGACGGACACCTGTTCGCCGGTCGATGCAATCATGTCCAGTTCGCGCGGGTCCGGCTGCGACATAATCTCTTTCGCCAGGCCGATCAGACGGTTGGTTTCACCGGACATTGCCGAGGGGACGACAACGACTCTATGACCGGCGTCGTGCCATTTGGCGACGCGTGCCGCGACGTTTTTAATGCGTTCCGTCGAACCCATCGACGTACCGCCGTATTTGTGGACTATTAAGGCCATGACTGAGGGGATTTCCGCTTGTAAAAAATCAAATGAGCCTTTTACTCTACATGCTGCGGCGCGGAATCACAAGCCGTCAGGGGGCGAAATCTATACCAAATAGGAATATGGTAATGCGGAAAGAGCATTAGCCTGGGATGGCTGGCGTGGCGCTTTCCCAACGCAGTGCGATCCGGCCCGGCCCGTCCGTCACGTGTCGGCAATCCATGCCGAGCCCGGCAGCGAACAGCAGGTCGAAGCCGGCGTTCACGATGGGCAGGCGGCCCCGCTCCCAGGCCGGGATGCCGCTGGCCTGGTAATGCATCTTGAGGGGGCGCGACGGGCGGTTGTGCGCCAGCCGGAGCCGTTCGCCGCCCTTGCGGAAATCGATCTCGAGACCTTGCCCCCGCAGCCAGGCCGCGTCGAAGCCGTGTTCGGCCGGATCGAAATGCAGCACGCCGCCATAGTCCGGGAAGGCGATCGATGTCTCGCCGTTCCAGTGGAACGCATGGGCGTGCTTGTCGATGATGCCGGCGTCCTCCGGGTCGCGCATGCCGGGGAGGTCCGGCCGGCGCGGCACGAGAAACAAATGGTCGCGGTGCCGGCGCACGTCCACGTCGGGGTGTTCGACGAGCACCTGCGCATCGTCGCGCGCGGACAGGATCTGCGCGACCATCTGCGCCAGCCACGCCGTCGACGGCATCGCCAGGCGGCGGACGGCAAACCAGTGGCGCAGCATGTTGTCGATGCGGTCGCGGCTCAAGACCCGGACGCGGACAAGGTCGAGCCCGTCGCCGGCCAGGCAGGCGTGCAGGTCCTGCTCGCCCAGCTCGTCCAGCAGGCGCTGGGCCGAGCGCGTGTGGGCGCTGCTCCGCGCGATGCGCTGCTGATAGCCGGGAAACGCGGCGGCCAGCGCCGGCATCACCTGATGGCGCAGTGCATTGCGGGCATAGCGCGGGTCGGCGTTGGACTCGTCCTCGACCCAGGCGATGCCCTGTTCGCGCGCAAAATGTTCGAGGTCGGCGCGCGCCACACTCAGCAGCGGGCGCGCCACCGCCAGGCGCTCGTCGCCCAGCAGACCGGGGGCGCGGTTGGCGGAGTCCATGCCGGACAGGCCGGCCGGACCGGATCCGCGCAGCAATTGCAGCAGCACCGTCTCGACCTGGTCGTCGAGGTGATGGGCCGTCAGCAGCACGCCGGCGCCGCGGGCCCGGCACATCTCGCCCAGCGCCGCGTAGCGCTGCTTGCGCGCGGCGGCCTCGATGCCGCTCTTCCCTTTCGCGACGACGACGGCGCGCCAGTCGAACGGGATGCCGAGCTCAGCCGCGACGGCCGCGCAATGGTCGCGCCACGCGTCGGCGTTCGGACTCAGGCCATGGTGGACGTGCAAGGCGCACACCTCCAGTCCGTGCGCATGCGCGAGGCGCAGCAGCACCATCGAATCGAGGCCGCCGCTGAGGGCGACCGCGACGGGAGGCATGGCTTCGGGAAGGAAATCTGCGCGCAGGGCCGCGATGAACTGCGCGAATTGGGCGGCAATCGCGGCCGCGACGTCCGGCCCCTGGGTACGACGGCTCACTCTTCGCGCGGCGTCGTTTCCTTGAACTTGCCGTAGGCCATCAGTTTGGCGTGACGCGCGTCGAGCAGGTCCTTCGTCTTCATGCCCTGGAACTGGCGCAGCGTGTCGGCCAGCGCGCGCTTCAGCATCTGGGCCATCTGCGCCGGATCGCGGTGGGCGCCGCCCAGCGGTTCGTTGACGATCTTGTCGATCAGGCCGATCGCCTTCAGGCGGTGCGCCGTCAGGCCGAGGGCGTCGGCCGCTTCCGCCGCGCGCTCCGACGTCTTCCACAGGATCGACGCGCAGCCTTCCGGCGAGATCACGGAATACGTCGCGTACTGCAGCATCAGCACGGCGTCGCCGACGGCGATCGCGAGTGCGCCGCCCGAGCCGCCTTCACCGATGATCGTGGCGATCAGCGGCACTTTCAACTCGGCCATCACGTACAGGTTGTGACCGATGGCTTCCGACTGGCCGCGCTCTTCCGCGTCGATGCCGGGGAATGCGCCGGGCGTATCGACGAAGGTGAAGATGGGCAGATTGAACTTCTCGGCCAGCTTCATCAGACGCATGGCCTTGCGATAGCCTTCCGGCTTCGGCATGCCGAAGTTGCGCATGGCGCGCTCCTTCGTGTCGCGGCCTTTCTGGTGGCCGATCACCATGCACGACTGGCCGTTGAAACGGGCTAGACCGCCGATGATCGACTGGTCGTCGGCGAAGGTACGGTCGCCGTGCAGTTCATGGAAATCGGTGAAGATCGCATTCACATAGTCCATCGTGTAGGGACGCTGCGGATGACGGGCGATCTGGGAAACCTGCCAAGGGGTCAGCTTGGCATAGATGTCTTTCGTCAGTTGCTGGCTCTTCTTGGCCAAGCGATCGATTTCTTCCGAGATGTCGACGGCGGAATCATCCTGCACGAAGCGCAGCTCTTCGATCTTGGAATCGAGCTCGGCAATCGGTTGCTCGAAACTGAGGAAAGTTGTTTTACTCATTGTACCTCCGGGTGTGTTCGTGGCCGCGGAAGATCATCCGCGCGGCGGCAAGGGCGTTATTCTATACCGGAACCGGGTCCAGGCTGCGCCATAAATACCATGTGGCAACTGTTCGCCAGGGTTCCCAGTTGGCCGCCACCTCGCGCGCATCGCTGCGCGAGACTGGCTCACCGGAAAAATAATTCTGGCTAATGCCTTGGATCAGGCCGGGATCGTCCAGGGGCAGGACGTTCGGTCTGAGCAGATTAAATATCAAAAACATCTCGGCTGTCCAGCGCGTGATACCGCGGATGCGGACGAGTTCCGCGATCACGGCCTCGTCATCCATCTGCGACCACTGGTCCGCATGGACGCGCTTCGCCTTGAAGTGATCGGCGAGGTCGAGTATGTATTCCGTCTTGCGCTTCGACAGGCCGCAACCGGCCAGCTCTTCGGCTCCGGCCTTGATGACCTGGGACGGCGTCATCTTCGGGCACAGCGTGCGCAGCTTCGTCCAGGCGACCTCGGCGGCCTTGACCGTCACTTGCTGGCCGACGATGGAACGGGCCAGTGTCGTGAACGGATCGGGGTGACCGCGCAGATGCATGTCGCCGAATTGCGGGATCAACTTGTTCATGATGCGATCCCGACGCATGAGCTCGGCCTTCGCCTCCGCCCAATAGGGTGGGACGGAAGGCTGCACGTCCGGCGGCGCCGGAACGGCTTCCGTGAGGTCCTTGGAAAGTGCCATGCTCGTGATCGGTCCGGGCGCGCTGGCGTCAGGCGCGACGCCAGTTGGTGCTGCCGTCCGGCTTGTCTTCGAGCACGACCCCGGCCGCAGTCAGCTCGGCGCGGATCGCGTCGGCCTCGGCGAAGTTGCGCGCCTTCTTGGCGGCGGCGCGGCGTGCGATGGCATCGACGATCGCCGCTTCGTCCAGGCCGCCCACGCGCGGGCTGCCGGCTTGCAGGAAGGCTTGCGGGCTGCGCTCGAGCAGGCCCAGCACGGCGGCCAGCGCTTTCAGCTGGCGGGCCACCGCCACCGACTTGCTGCGGTTGACTTCCGACGCCAGGTCGAACAGTTCGGCCACCGCCAACGGCGTGTTGAAATCGTCGTCCATCGCGTCGCGGAAGCGCTGCGCGTGCGCTTCAATCCAGTCGACGCTGACCGGCTCGCTGCCGAGATCCACTTCCGACAGCGCCGTGTACAGGCGCGTCAATGCACCTTTCGCATCGTCGATGTGGGCGTCCGAATAATTCAGCGGGCTGCGGTAGTGGGCGCGCAGGATGAAGAAGCGGATGACTTCGGGATCGTATTGTTTCAGGACGTCGCGGATCGTGAAGAAATTGCCCAGCGACTTGGACATCTTCTCGTTATCGACGCGCACGAAGCCGTTATGGATCCAGTAATTCGCCATCGGCGGACCGAACGCCCCTTCCGACTGGGCGATCTCGTTCTCGTGGTGCGGGAATTGCAGGTCGGCGCCGCCGCCATGGATGTCGAAGTGTTCGCCCAGCATGGCGCACGACATGGCCGAGCATTCGATGTGCCAGCCCGGACGTCCCTTACCCCATTTCGAATCCCATTTGGCTTCGTCGGGCTCGGATTCCTTGGCGGCCTTCCACAGCACGAAGTCGAGGGGATCGCGCTTGCCCGTGTTCACGTCGACGCGCTCGCCGGCGCGCAGGTCGTCAAGCGACTTGCCGGACAGCTTGCCGTAGCCCGGGAAATTACGCACGGCATAGTTCACGTCGCCGTCTTCGCCCTGGTAGGCAAGTTCCTTGGCTTCCAGCTTGTCGATGATGGACAGCATGTGCGGCACGTATTCGGTCGCGCGCGGCGCGAAATCCGGCGGGAGGATGCCCAGCGCGGACGTGTCTTCGTCCATCGCCCTGATGAAACGCGTCGTGAGCGCCGTCATGGTTTCATTGTTCTCGACGGCGCGCTTGATGATCTTGTCGTCGATGTCCGTGATGTTACGGACGTATTTGACCTCGTAGCCCGACGCCTTGAGCCAGCGGTAGATGACGTCGAACGCCATCATCATCCGGGCGTGACCGACGTGGCAGTAATCGTAAACCGTCATCCCGCACACATACATATTGACCTTGCCGGGTTCTAGGGGGACGAAGACCTGCTTGTCACGCGCGAGCGTGTTGTAAATCTTGAGTTGGCTCATCGGATGTTTGCTTGAGAGTTGGAGCATGACGCTCGAAACGCAGCCTTGCGGCGATGCCGGACCTGGCGGGCGCGTCGGGAGTGTCAGGACAGCGATTCGAGAAAACTTGTTCTTTTTGATAGAATCGGCAGTCCGTCGCAAAGTATAGCATTGATAAAATCCCGACTGGCCCCATATGCCATAGGTTTATTTTTCTGCAAAACCCTTGACAGCACTTTGCTCTATATCCACCGAGAGGAAGCTACGATGCACGTCCTGAAATCGCCCGGCGCCCCGCTGGTCACCCGCCTTGCCGCCCGTTTTGCCGCCGGCCTGGCCGCACTGACCCTGTCCACAGCGGCGCTCGCCGCCGACCCGCAAGTCTCGCTGAAAACGTCGATGGGCGAGATCGTGCTGGAGCTGAACCAGGAAAAAGCGCCCATCACCGTGGACAATTTTCTGAAATATGTGAAGTCCGGATTCTACAAGGGCACGATCTTCCACCGCGTGATCGACGGCTTCATGATCCAGGGCGGCGGCATGGACGCCCAGTTCCATGGCCGCAAGACGAACAAACCGATCAAAAACGAGTCGAACAATGGCCTGTCGAACGAAAAGTATTCCGTCGCCATGGCGCGCGAATCGAATCCCGACTCGGCCACTTCGCAATTCTTCATCAACGTGGTCGACAATCCGGGGCTCGACTATCCGAACATGCAGGGCTCGGGCTACACCGTGTTCGGCAAGGTCGTGAAGGGCCAGGACGTCGTCGACAAGATCAAGAGCGTCGTCGTCGACGACATCCACGGCCTCGAGAACGTGCCCGTCACGCCCGTCACGATCCAGTCCGCGCCCCTCCTCAAGGGCGATAAGCTAGTAAAATAACGAACTCGCAACTCCAACCACACAGGATAAAAACATGACCACCGTACTCATGACCACCAACAAGGGCAACATCAAGGTCGAGCTGGACGCCGACAAGGCACCGAAGACCGTTGCCAACTTTCTGGACTACGTGAACAAGGGTCACTTCACCAACACTATCTTCCACCGCGTGATCAAGGACTTCATGATCCAGGGCGGCGGTTTCGAGCCGGGCATGAAGCAAAAGCCGACCGAGCAGACCGTCGAGAACGAAGCGAAGAACGGTCTCAAGAACGACAAGTACACGATCGCGATGGCCCGCACGATGGCCCCGCACTCGGCATCGGCGCAGTTCTTCATCAACACCAAGAACAATGACTTCCTGAACTACCCGGGCCAGGACGGCTGGGGTTACGCCGTGTTCGGCAAGGTCGTCGAGGGCCAGGACATCGTCGACCAGATCAACAACGTCAAGACCAGCCGTGCCGGCATGCACTCGGACGTCCCGAGCGAAGACGTCATCATCGAAAAAGTCGAAGTCCTGCAATAATTTATAACGGCAGGCATGACGCGCGGGCGCCCTGCTCCGGCGATTGATCCTGGCAGCACATGACCGCACCCGCGCGCACGCTCGCACTCTTCATTTCCGACCTGCACCTGCAGGCATCCCACCCGCGTACGGCCGAGGCGTTCTTCCGCTTCCTGGCCGAACGCGCGGCACAGGCCGGGCAGCTTTATCTGCTTGGCGACATCTTCGAATACTGGGCCGGCGACGACGACCTCGCCGATCCGTTCAATGCCGGCGTCGCCGCGGCGCTGCGCCGGGTGAGCGACGGCGGCACGGCCGTCTACTGGCTCGGCGGCAACCGCGACTTTCTCGTCGGCACCGGCTTTGCCGAAGCGGCCGGCCTCACCTTGCTGCACGAGCCGTACGTCGCGACGATAGCCGGACGCAAGGTCGCGCTCGTGCACGGCGACGCCCAGTGCACGGACGACGTCAAGTACATGGCGTTCCGCGCGCAGGTGCGCGACCCGGCATGGCAGCGCCAGTTCCTCGCCATGCCGCTGGCCCAGCGCAAGGCGATCATCGCCGGATTGCGCGAAGGCAGCCGCGCGGCCCACGGCGAAAAATCGTACGAGATCATGGACGTCACCCCGGCCGCCGTCGCCGCACTGCATGCGGACAGCGGCACCGACGTCATCATCCACGGCCACACGCACCGCCCCGCCCTGCACGAGGCCGACGGCTTGCGGCGCTACGTGCTGCCCGACTGGGAACTCGATACAGATCCGGCCACCGAGCCCGTACGCGGCGGCTGGATCGCGATCACCGAAGACGGACGCATCCTGCGTCATGACCTCGACGGTCACGTACTCTGACCGTCCCCCCTCTCAATCCTGCTAGGTAGTCCCACGCCAGCCCTGTATTGACTCGCGCCGACCTGGTGTTATACTTCACTACAACACCACAACCGTACATCACCAACATGGAGGCAGGCATGACATGGACTGCACAACCACGACGCGAGGCCGGCTATGACGATCGGCTGGAATGACAACTCGCCAATCTATCGGCAGTTGAAAGACAAGGTGATCGGTATGATGCTCGATGGCGCTCTGAAGGCCGGGGATCCGCTCCCCTCCGTGCGCCAGATCGCAGCCGAATACCAGCTGAATCCGATCACGGTCTCGAAGGCTTACCAGGAACTGGTCGACGACAACTTAGTAGAAAAACGAAGGGGGATCGGTATGTATGTCATGGAAGGCGCGAGCGAGAAATTGCTCGCCAGCGAAAGGGAGCGTTTCCTGCGCGAGGAATGGCCGGCGATGCTGGAGCGCATCCGCCGCCTCGGCCTCAACATCGAGCAATTGCTGCGCGAACCGGTCGGAGGCGGGAAATGAGCGCCGTGATCGAAGCCCGGAGCCTGACGAAGCGCTACGGCAAGCGCACGGCCGTGGACGGCATCGACTTCACCATCCCCGCCGGCCGCATCGTCGGCCTGATCGGCCCGAACGGCTCGGGCAAGACCACCACCCTCAAGGCCGCGCTGGGCCTGATCCCGTTCGAAGGCCAGCTGTCCGTGCTGGGCCTCGACCCGCGCACCCAGCGCGACGAACTGATGCAGGACGTCTGCTTCATTGCCGACGTCGCGATCCTGCCGCGCTGGCTGCGCGTACGCGACGCCATCGACTTCGTGGCCGGCGTGCACCCGCGCTTCAACCGTGAAAAGGCCGAGCGCTATATCGCCAACACCAAGCTGCATCCGTCGATGAAGGTCAAGGAAATGTCCAAGGGCATGATCGTGCAACTGCACCTGGCCCTCGTGATGGCGATCGACGCGAAGCTGCTCGTGCTGGACGAACCGACCCTCGGCCTGGACATCATCTACCGCAAGCAGTTCTACCAGAACCTGCTGGAAGACTATTTTGACGAGCACAAGACGATCGTCATCACGACGCATCAGGTCGAAGAGGTCGAACACATCCTGACCGACCTGATGTTCATCCGCGACGGCCGCATCGTGCTGGCCGCGTCGATGGAAGAGATCGGCGAGCGCTATATCGAAGTCATGGTCCCGCAAGAAAAACTAAGCGCCGCCAACGCGCTGCAGCCGATCGACCGCCGCACCGTGTTCGGCAAGGCCGTGCTGCTGTTCGATGCCGGCCCCGGCGGCGCGTCGCGCCAGCAGCTGGCCGCCCTCGGCGAAACCCGCAATCCGAGCGTCGCCGATCTGTTCGTCGCGACGATGAAAGGAACCTACGCATGAACACGAAAATGAGCACCAATAAAAGTGCCGACACCATGAAATGGCTGCTGCGGCGCGAATTCTGGGAGCACAAGGGCTCGATGTTCTGGGCACCGCTCATCGTCGGGGCGCTGCTCGTCGTACTGCTGGGCTGCACCATCACCTACGGCATCTTGCAGCATGGCCTGCCGGCGCACGTGACGATCAACGGCCAGACGCTCCGGCACGCCCGCCTGGACGCGCTCCTCCCCGATGAAACAAGAATGCTCGTCGGAATGCTCGCCAGGGGCCTGTACCTGGGCGCCGCGACGCCACTGTTCGCGATTGTGACCGGCGTCGTGTTCTTCTACTGCCTGGGCGCCCTGTACGACGAGCGCCGCGACCGCAGCATCCTGTTCTGGAAATCGCTGCCCGTGTCCGATCCGATGACGGTGGTGTCCAAGGCCGTCACCGCGCTGGTCGTGGCACCCGTGATCACGCTCGCGCTGGCCATGGCCGCATCACTGACCCTGCTGTTCATCGCCTGCATGGTGCTCAGCACGCAGGGCCTGAACCTGTTCGCCGCGTTATTGGCGTCGCCCGATCTGTACCTGTCGCCGCTGCGCCTCGCCGCCCTGCTCCCGGTGTACGTCGTATGGGCACTGCCGACCGTGGGCTGGCTGATGCTCGTGTCGAGCTGGGCGAAGTCGAAGCCCTTCCTGTGGGCCGTGGGTGCACCGATCGTCACGCTGGTCGTCATCAAGTGGATCAACGCGGCGCTCGAGAATTTCTCCGGCCAGACACTGCTGCTGGCGCATTACGCGAGCGACGTCGTCGCCCGCATCCTCGCAGGCATCGTGCCCGGCATCTGGTTCGCGTTCCAGGGCCACGGTCCGGCGGGCATGCGCCCGGCCGAGAACGGCGCCGACATGAGCGCCCTCGTGCCCCAGTCGTACATGTCGCTGGCAGGTATCGATGCCTGGATCGGCGTGGCGCTGGGCGTCGCGATGCTGTACGCGGCGATCCGCATGCGCCGCTGGCGTGATGAGGGCTGAGCGATGCGCCATCTGTTGGTACCGGCAGGCAGCTGTACGGACGCGAAAACGCCTGCGCAAAATGGAAGCATCGATGGCCGAACGATGCGCGCGGCCCTGCTGTTCCGAGCCGCGCCGGCCGTCGTCGCGCATGCCCAGGACGACGTCGCGCCGGGCGCCAGCCGCGAAGGCGTCGTGCACGTGAATGCCATCAAGAATCCGGAGCTGCATTCGTACCGCGCCATCGCAGCCGGGATCGACACGTTCGATGAGCAGCACGCGCTCGCCCCTGCCCTCGTCGATCTCGCCGACGAATCCGCAAACCCACAGGGAGCCGCACCATGAGCGTCATCCGCCCCGTCCTGTTGCTGTGCGCCCTGCTGGCCGGCTGTCTTCGCGCCGCGCACGCCGACGAACCCGTGCCGTCGGTCCACGTGGCCGGCATCACGAATCCGGAAATGCGCTCCTACCGCAGCGTCGCCGCCGGCCTCGACGCCTTCGACGCCAACCGCGCGCTGGCACCGAACGCGACGCTGCGCTTCCGCATGCGGCATGCCGACGGCGCTCCGGCCGACGCGGGCGAAGGCCTGCAGCTGCGGCTGGCGAGCGACGACGGCAGCTTCCAGGAAAACGTGCCGATCGACGCCGCCGGCCTGCTCGCCGTGGCACGCAACCAGGCCGCCTACGACGCGGACGCCACCTTCATCCTGAACCGGAAGAACGGGCTGTACACGGCCCACCCGGAGGTGCGCACGGCCGGCTTGCCGGACAACGTGCGCCGGCTGGGCGACCTGCGCCTGGAATGCCGGGTGACCATCGCCATCTTCAAGGAACAGATTCCATTCCTGGCGAAAGCAACGCTCAATACGCTGATGCTGACGTCCGACTGGTGCGCCAAGAAGGATTTCAACTACGGCGCGATCGCCCTGCGCAAGGGCGTGCGGGCCGTGCTGCGCGACGGCGAGCGTGTGCGCGCGCTGGAAACCCACGGGTGGAATGCGATGGTGCCGATCGGCGACACGGCGTGGCCGGATGACGCCATCGTCCAGTTCGACGACGGCACATCCGAAAACGTTACTCGAACTGCTGACGGAACGCCGCGAACTGCGCCTTGAGCTCGTCGACTTCGCTGCGCAGCGCGGCCACTTCCTGCTCCAGCTGGGCCACGCGGGCGCCGGTCGAACCGCCGCCCGAAGCGCCGGCGGCGTTGCCGCCCGCGTCCATTTTCGCGACGTCGATCGGACCACCCAGCAAATGCCCGTAGCGGGATTCCTTGGTGCCGGGCGCGCGCTCGAGGCGCGCGACGAGCGGCGGATATTTGTCGATCAGGAATTGCAGCGCGCTCTCCACCTCGGCCACCGACTTGAAGTCGTGCAGGCGGCCCGTGCGGCTGCGGATCTCGCCGGCCGTCTGCAGGCCGCGCAGCATCAGCACCGTCAGCACGGCGACCTTGTCCTGCTCGAGCGTCCACTTGATGCGCATGCGGTGCTCGTACTTGATGACGCGCGCGCCGGCCTGGGCGATGCCGTTTACGAGCTTGCGCTGCATGAGCCGCTGCAAGGTGTCGTGGACGACGTCTTCGGACAACTGCATCACGGGATCGCGGCTGGACAGCTGGTTGCAGCCGTTCATCACCGCATTCAGCGACATCGGGTAATTGTCGGGCGTGAGCGCCTCTTTTTCGGCGAGCACGCCCAGGACGCGGATTTCGTTGGGGTCGAGGTCGGAGGCCGGGTCGAAGCTGCCCGGGATGTCGTCTTGCATCAGTGGTCCTTTATTCTACGAGCCGGTTCAGTTGTGCCTGGTCGAGTTTATCACTCTCGTCCGGTGTATGGCAGCGGATACCGGCCGCCTTCATCGTCGCGCACATCCGTTCGATCTGCTCGTCCTGCTGGGCCACGTGGTTGATCAGGTTGCGCAGGGCCTTCGACAGCGGATCGTCGCCGTTCGGTGTGACGCCGTAGGCGGCGAACATCTGGGCGCTGCGCGACTGGTCTTCCTTGCGCACGATATGGGCCGGGTTGCCGACGGCCGTCGCGCCCGCGGGAACCGGTTTCACCACGACGGCGTTCGAGCCGACCTTGGCATATTCGCCCACCGTGAACGCGCCCAGCACCTGGGCGCCGGCGCCGACGATCACGCCGCGCTCGAGCGTCGGATGGCGCTTCGTGCCAGCCACCAACGTGGTGCCGCCCAGGGTGACGCCCTGGTAGATCGTGCAATCGTCGCCGACGACGGCCGTCTCGCCGATCACGACACCGAAGCCGTGATCGATGAACACGCGGCGGCCGATCGTCGCCCCCGGGTGGATTTCGATGCCGGTGAGCACGCGCGCGAAGTAGGAGATGAACCTGCCGAGCCACCGGAAACCTGCACGCCAACAGGCATGCGCCCAGCGGTGCATGACGACGGCATGCAGGCCCGGGTAGCAGGTGAGCACTTCCCATGCGTTGCGGGCCGCAGGGTCGCGTTCGATGATGCTCTGGATATCTTCGCGCAGATTGGAAAACATAGTCGTGATTCGTGCAAGTGAGACAGCATGGTAGCTTATCCGCGCCGTACTTGCTTATGAGGGAATCGATTTTGGGGAGAGGCCCGGAGCCGTCGTTCCCGGCATTGCCGGAAACGATTTCCCGCGAACGCGGGAATCCATGCCGAGCAACGGAATTCGGTATGCCGGATAGGCAGCGACGCTTTTGAAATACGCGCTTCGGCGGCTCAGTATGGGTCCCCGCGAAGGCGGACGGCCAGTCCGGGGACGACGGCAGCCTTACTGCGCTTCGCGCGCCAGGCGCTGGCGGCGTGCCTCGTACAGGCAGACGCCGGAAGCCACGGAGACGTTCAGGCTCTCGACCGAGCCGAACATGGGGATACTGACCAGCATGTCGCAGGTTTCGCGGGTGAGCCTGCGCATGCCCTCGCCTTCCGAGCCCATCACGAGCGCCGTCGGGCCCGTGAAATCGCCTTCGTACAGGCCTTTGTCGGCATCGTCGGACGTGCCGATCAGCCAGATGCCCCGCTCCTTCAGGTCGCGCATCGTGCGCGCCAGGTTCGTCACGGTAATGTAAGGCACCGTTTCGGCGGCGCCGCTGGCCACCTTGGCCGCGGTCGCGTTCAGGCCGACGGAGCGGTCTTTCGGGGCGATGACGGCATGCGCACCGACGCCGTCCGCCACGCGCAGGCAGGCACCCAGATTGTGCGGGTCGGTGATGCCGTCCAGGATCAGCAGCAGCGGCGGCCCTTCGACTGCGTCCAGCAACTCGTCCAGGTTGCGCGCCAGCGACAGCTGGCTGGCGAACGCGATCACGCCCTGGTGGCGGCGGGTGCCGACGATCTTGTCGAGGCGCTCGGCCTCGACCGGCATCACGCGCACACCGGCCGACTTCGCGTTGGCGATCAGGTCCTGCATGCGGCGATCCTGGCGGCCGGCGTCGACGAAGATCTCTTCCACACTGGCGGCCTCGTGGCGAAGGCGCGAGGTCACGGCGTGGAAGCCAAAAATCATTTTATTTTTCATGCGTTACTTCTTCTTCCTGGTTTTGGACGCGCTCCTGGTGGGAGCGCTTTTTTTCGCCGCGGGCTTCTTGGCCGCGGTCTCGTTGGCTGCGGGTGCGGCATTCCGGTTGCCGCGACGGCTGCGCGTGGGCGGCACGAACACGACATCTTCTTCGCTCTCGTCGGTCGCGCCGAACGTGGACGCGGCCGGCTCGGCCGGGGTCACGCGCGCTTCCTGCTGCGACACCGGCACGGCGCCGCCGTTGGCGCCGCCTTTTGCTTTCCTGCGACGCGGCGGCTTCGGTTCCAGCGCGTCCAATGCCGCGGCGCGGGCCCGCTCCAGCGGCGCCGGCACGGTTTCCTCTTGCTTGGGCTGCGCCAGCACGAGGTCGATCTTGCGCGACTCCAGGTCGACGCGCGCCACCTGCACCGTCACGCGGCCCGTCAGCTGGTACACCTGGCCCGTGCGCTCGCCGCGCAGTTCGTGGCGCGTCTCGTCGTACTGGAAGTAATCGGTGCCGAGGCCCGTGACGTGCACGAGGCCTTCGACGAACAGCTGGTCGAGCTGGACGAAGATGCCGAACGGTGTCACGCCCGACATCACGCCCGTAAATTCCTCGCCGAGACGGTCCTTCATGTAGTAGCACTTGAGCCAGTTCTCGACGTCGCGCGACGCTTCGTCGGCACGGCGCTCGTTGGCCGAGCAGTGCACG
Source organism: Massilia putida (assembly GCF_001941825.1). Classification (NCBI taxonomy): domain Bacteria; kingdom Pseudomonadati; phylum Pseudomonadota; class Betaproteobacteria; order Burkholderiales; family Oxalobacteraceae; genus Massilia; species Massilia putida. The sequence continues at coordinate 6,298,090 of NZ_CP019038.1, read as the reverse complement.
CCCAGCGCGTCCCAGATCGTCAGGTCCTTCGGATTCTTCTGCTTGCCCTCAAGCTTGTCCTTGGCGGCCTGCTTGCGCACCGTTTTCGACACGGTCGTGTTCAGCTTCGACAGATCGATGCCGGTCGGCTCGTACTTCTTGCCTTTCAACACGGCCTTGATGGCGCGGTGCGTCAGCAGGTCGGGATAGCGGCGGATCGGGCTCGTGAAGTGGGCGTAGGCTTCGTACGCGAGACCGAAGTGGCCGACGTTGTCCGGGCTGTAGACGGCCTGCTGCATCGAGCGCAGCAGCATCGTCTGCAGCAGGGTCGCGTCCGGACGCTCCTTGATGCGCGTCATCAGCTCGGCATAGTCGCGCGCCTGCGGCGTCGTGCCGCCACCCAGGTTCAGGCCCACCTGCTTCAGGAAGGTCCGCAGCTGGTTCAGCTTTTCCTCGGTCGGCACGGCGTGGATGCGGAACGTGCTCGGCTGGTCGTGGCGGATGAGGAAGTCGGCCGCGCACACGTTGGCGGCCAGCATGCATTCCTCGATCAGGCGGTGCGCGTCGTTGCGGGTGCGCGGCAGGATCTTCTCGATCTTGCCCATCGCGTTGCAGACGATATACGTTTCCGTCGTCTCGAAATCGATCGCGCCCCGCTCCTGGCGTGCCTTCAGCAGCGCGCGGAACACCTCGTTCAGGTGCAGCAGATGCGGCACGATGCCCGGGCGGCGGCCCGCTTCCGGACCATTCGTGTTGCCCAGGATGGCCGCGACCTCGTTATAGGTCAGGCGCGCCGCCGAGTGCATCACGGCCGGGTAGAACTGGTAAGCCTTCACCTCGCCGTCGGTCGTCACGACCATGTCGCACACGAGCGTGAGGCGGTCGACGGCCGGGTTCAGCGAGCACAATCCGTTCGACAGCTTTTCCGGCAGCATCGGGATCACGCGGCGCGGGAAATACACGGACGTGGAGCGCTCCAGCGCATCGCTGTCCAGCGCGTCGTTCGGCTTGACGTAGTGGCTGACGTCGGCGATCGCCACGAGCAGGCGGTAGCCCTTCGTGCGGCCGATCTTGACGGGTTCGCAGTAGACGGCGTCGTCGAAGTCGCGCGCATCCTCGCCGTCGATCGTGACGAGCGGCACGTCGCGCAGGTCGACGCGGTCCGCGAGGTCGGCATCGCGCACCTCGTTCGGCAACTTGTTCGCCTGCTTGATGGCGGCCGGCGAAAAGATGTGCGGCACGCCGAACTTGCGCACGGCGATCTCGATCTCCATGCCCGGGTCGTCCAGTTCGCCGAGCACTTCGACGATCTTACCGGTGGGCTGGCGGAAGCGCGACGGCTGCTCGATGAGCTCGACGCTGACGATCTGGCCGGCCTTGGCCTTGCCGGGCGAGCCGGACACGAGGATGTCCTGGCCGATGCGCTTGTCTTCCGGCGCGACGACCCAGACACCGTTCTCGTTCAAGAGACGGCCGATGACGTGGGTATTGGCGCGCTCACGGACTTCGACGATCGTGCCTTCGGCGCGGCCGCGGCGGTCGGTGCCGACGACGCGGGCCAGCACGCGGTCGCCGTGCAGGACTTTTTGCATTTCCTTATCGGGCAGGAACAGGTCTTCGCCGCCCTCGTCCGGGATCACGAAACCGAAACCGTCGCGGTGCGCGCTGATGCGGCCGGAAATGAAACTGGAGTGGTCCGTCAGCGCATATTCGCCGGCCGGATTGGCGCGCAACTGGCCGTCGCGCTCCATCGCATTCAAGCGGCGCGCCAGCACGCCTTCCGCTTCCGGGTTGACTTGCAGGGCTCGGGCCAGGGCGCCGCTGTCGAGCGGCCCCCGGGCCTGACGGAACACGCCGAGGATTTCCTCGCGGCTTGGAATGGTATGAGTTGGGTGCTTCAAATTGGTATTCTTATCTTTTCAGTAGTGGCGCCGTCCATCTGTCTGACGGCGCGGATATCGTTACATTGACACGTGGGCACGCGTAGTGTAACGGAGGACCGGCGGATTCGCCTAACGTCGCCCGCGAACCGTGCAGGCAATGTCCTGCTCGGAGGGCCTTTGACATTTGCCATCCATCCGCTATACTTTCGGTCTCTTCGGAAACGGCCCAGCCGGAAAACGAAGACGCTGCACAGGCGATGCGCGCTCAGAACGAACGAAAGTTGGTCTAGCGCAAAATGGCAAAGCCTGATATCGTAGCGGAATTCGACGGCGACGTCGAGCAATGCAAGCAAAGCGGTCCAATGCCCACGTGGCGGAATTGGTAGACGCGCATGGTTCAGGTCCATGTGCCGCGAGGTGTGGGGGTTCGAGTCCCTCCGTGGGCACCAGCTGGCGAGCATTTGCGTAGGGTGGGCTCCACGAGCCCGCGCGGAAACAAGAGTAGTGGCGGTAGATTGCCCACGTGGCGGAATTGGTAGACGCGCATGGTTCAGGTCCATGTGCCGCGAGGTGTGGGGGTTCGAGTCCCTCCGTGGGCACCAAAAGCTACCTTGTTGTTGCTGTACGTTTGAAGTTTTGCATGCCCACGTGGCGGAATTGGTAGACGCGCATGGTTCAGGTCCATGTGCCGCGAGGTGTGGGGGTTCGAGTCCCTCCGTGGGCACCAAAAGCTACCCTGTTGTTGCTGTACGTTTGAAGTTTTACATGCCCACGTGGCGGAATTGGTAGACGCGCATGGTTCAGGTCCATGTGCCGCGAGGTGTGGGGGTTCGAGTCCCTCCGTGGGCACCAAAAGCTACCCGGCCATAACGGCCACCAGAATTCTGGCGCAAAACGCCGCAATCTTTGCAGAAGGATTGCGGCGTTTTGCGTTTACCGGTCGCCGGCGACCGGCATTGACACCAGGTGCCGCGCGAGGAACGCCCCGATGCGCCGTTCATAGTCCGCAGGCGCGTAGGCGTGCAGGTCCACGTGCGCGGCGCCCTCCACCACCCATAAGTCCTTTGGCTGCGCGGCGGCCGCGAACAACCGCTGCGTTTCGGGCAAGGTCGTGTGCAGGTCGGCGCCGCCGGCGGCGATCAGCACCGGCGCATTCAACTGCGCGATGTGCGCGATCGGGCGCAGCGCATCGGACCGGATGTTCAGGCGCAGCGGCAACTGCCACAGCAGCAGCGCGGACAGCGGCCCGCCCACCGGCCCCAGCCGCATGCGCAGGCGGTTCGCGACGGCTTCCTCGATCGTCGGATACATCGCTTCCAGCACCACCGCGTCGACCGGCGGACAGTCGCGGCACAACACGAGCGACGCCGCCCCCAGCGACACGGCGATCACGCCGATGCGCTGCCCCGGCGCCCGGCGCCGCAGTTCCACGAGCGCGGCCCGGACGCCTTCCCCTTCGCGCAGCCCGAACGTCACGAACGACGCCGTGCTGGCGCCCTGGCCCGGCAAGTCGATCAGCAGCACGGCATAGCCTTGCGCCTGCAGGAAGCGGGCCCGGGCGGCCATGTCGCGGCGGTCGCCGTGGATACCATGCAGCAGCAGCACGGCGCCGCGGCCGCGGCCCGCCAGGAAGGAGCCGGCCACGCGCTGGTCCGGGGCCGGATGCAGCACCACGTCCTCCGCGCCGAGTGCGGGCAGCGCCACGGGACGCGTCTCGACCGCGATCAGCTTCGATCCGACCGCCCAGACGATGGCGGCGCCCACCAGCACGATCATGGCGAGCGCGATCAGGCAGGCGGACGGCGACAGACGAACGAGCATGGCTCTAGTCGGCCGCCAGGTCGTCCAGGATGGGGCAGTCGGAGCGCGCGTCGCCGTGGCAGGAACTGGCCAGCGAGGCCAGGGTACGCTTCATCGCTTCCAGCTCCTCGATCTTGCGGTCCAGTTCATCGATGTGTGCGAGCGCGAGGCGGCGCACGTCGGCGCTGGCGCGGTGCTTGTCGCGCCACAGCGCCAGCAGATCGGCGATCTGGTCCAGCGAAAAACCCAGCGCGCGACCCCGATGGATGAATTGCAGCATGCGCACGTCGTCCGTGCCGTAGAGCCGGTAGCCGGCCTCCGTGCGTCGCGCCGGCGGCAGCAGGCCGATGGCCTCGTAATGACGCACCATCTTGGCCGTCACGCCGGACGCGCGCGCCGCTTCGCCGATGTTGAACCCCGTAGCCTGTGCAGAAACGCTCATGATCTCTTCCTTCGATGAGTGGCCAGCATACACCTTCCCACGATGGGAAGCTCAAGGTTGCTTGACTTGCCGCGCCAAGCGGTTAAGCTCGGGACACCATGAAGAAGACTGTCCTGATCGCACTGGGCCTCGCCCTCGCCGGCCCCATCGTCCTGAACGCGGCGCCGGCGCCCTGGTATCACTGGCGCAGCAAGAGCACCGGTGCGCTCGTCTGTTCGCAGACCCCGCTGGGCGACGGCTGGGCGCGCGCCGACGGCCCTTATCGTGACGCCCATTGCGAAAAACCAACGTCTGCTAAATAATTGAATTGCATCACATCGTCCGAAACGAAGAGGAGCAACACCTGGTCGCCGTAGTTTCCTAACCGAGGAGAAATCGATGTTCAACAATCCCGAGCAATTCGCATCCGCCACCAAGACCCTGTTCGACCTGCAGATGCAGACCTTCAACGCCCTGGCCAGCAAGGCCGTGCAGGGCGTCGAGCAGGTGGTGGCGCTGAACCTGGCGACCGCCAAGCAATCGATGGAAAACACGCTGGAAGCGGGCCGCCAGCTCAGCCAGGCGCAGGACCCCAAGGCAGCCATGGATGCCCTGTCCTCGCGCGTGCAGCCGGGCGTGTCGGAAGCGGCCGCCTACGGCGACCAGCTCAAGGTGATCATCGGCGACATCAAGAAGGAATTCGAGCAGGCCGCCGACACTCACCTGGCCGAAGCGAAGAACACCTTGTCGGCGCTGATCTACGACGTCACCCAGAACGTCAAGCCGGGCCAGGAAAACGCGGTGGAGATCATCAAGGCCGCGATCGAAAACGCCTTCAAGGGCTACGAACAGGTGACGCAATCGACGCGCGAAGCCATGCGCCGCGTCGAGGAACAGGTCGCGCGCGCGACCGAGCAGCTCAAGGCCGCCCAGTCGCAAGGGCAGACGTCGCATTGATTCAGGACGGCCGCGGCCCCACGCCCAGCATCTCTTCGATGTGGGCGAACGCCGCGTCGTCCTTCACCACCGACCGCAACCACACATGCAGGGGCTGTTCGCCCCACTGCGCAGCCTTGTCGGCCAGGTAGGCGACGGGGCTGTGCGGCTCCGTGCGGCGGAAATAATCCGCCACCGCGCGCAGTTGGGCCAGCGCCTGGGCGCGCGACTGCAGCGGCCCGGCCGCCGCCGCGGCCTGTACCGGCGCCGCGAGCGCGCCCCCGGCCGCGACCGGCACCGGCACCGCTTCCTTCAACGCCGGCTTGATGAACAGGACGAGGCTCTCCAGAGCCGAACGCGCCGCGCTGAAGCTAGGACCATCGGCCCCGAGCACGGCGTCGACGCTCTTTTCCAGCCGGTCGAGCGCGGCCGCGCAATGCTCGCAGTCGCGCATCAGATTGGTGTAGAACGTCTGCGACGTGCGCTGGCGCGCCCCTTCCAGCTTCGCCAGCGCGTCGCCGCCCTGCATGCGCGCAGCGTCGAAATCGCGCAGCGCGTGGCCGTCCGCACCCTCGGTCAGCGGCACGCCGCACAACCAGGGCGCGATGCGCGCGGCCAGCCACGCCAGGTTGCCGATGCGCCGCTCGACGCCATCCTCGTCCGGCAGCGGATACAGGCCGTCCCAGTAACGCTCGCACAGCATGGCGCTCAAGAGAAGGCTGTCGCCGAATTCGCGCAAGCCGGCCGTGCGCACGGCGGCTTCCGCCAGCCAGACGGCCAGCTGCAAGTCCTTGCTGCGCTGTTCGATCAATTGGGCGCACTGGCGCGCGACGAACTTCCAGTCCGCTTCCTTCAGCTCCGTGACCCACGCGCCCTGCTCCAGCGACGGATCGTCGGCCTGGCGGGCGCGCACGATGGCGTCGATCTCGCTGGAAAACGCGAGGTCCTCGCCGCAGGGCTTGTCGGCGCTGACGGGCGCCAGCAGCCGTTCCAGGTTCAGCATGATGGCCTCCTTATGCCGGTTCGACGGCGTAACGGATCTTGCCCGTCTTGGTCGCGCTGACCTTCACCTTGCCGATCGCGCCGCCTTCCGCCATGCGCGCCAGCACCGAGTCCGCGATCTCCGGCAGCAAGGTGCCGCTCAGGATCGTGTCGACATTGCGCGCCCCCGAATCGACCTCCGTGCAGCGCGCCAGCACGGCCGCCACGAGCGCGTCGTCGTATTCGAAGCGGGCGTTGTGGTTCGCGGCCACGCGCTGCTTGATGCGGTCCAGCTTGAGCCGGATGATGTTGCCGAGCACCGCGTCGTCGATCGGGTAGAACGGCACCACTGTCAGGCGGCCCAGGAACGCGGGTTTGAAATGCTTCATGAGGCTGGGCCGGATCAGCTCCGCCAGGGCGTCCGGTGCCGGACGTTCGTGCGGCGCCTTGTTCAGGCAGGCCTGCATGATCTGGCTCGACGCCGCGTTCGACGTCAGGATGATGATCGTGTTGCGGAAGTCGATCTGGCGGCCTTCCGCATCGTCCAGCACGCCCTTGTCGAACACCTGGAAGAACAGTTCGAGCACGTCCGCGTGCGCCTTTTCCACTTCGTCGAGCAGCACGACGCTGTACGGATTGCGCCGCACGGCTTCCGTCAGCACGCCGCCCTCGCCATAGCCCACATAGCCCGGTGGCGAGCCTTTGAGGCCGGAGACGCTGTGCGCTTCCTGGTATTCGCTCATGTTGATGGTGACGAGCTTGCGCTCGCCGCCGTACAACAGGTCGGCCAGCGCGAGCGCGGTCTCCGTCTTGCCGACGCCGGACGTGCCGACGAACAGGAACACACCCTTGGGCTTGTTCGGGTCTTCGAGATGCGCGCGTGCGGTGCGCACGCGCTGGGCGACGATGCGGCTGGCATGGCCCTGGCCGAGGATCCGTTCGTCCAATAAACCCTGCAGATTCATCACGGTGCGGATCTCGTCCTTCACCATGCGCCCGAGCGGAATCCCGGTCCACGCGGCGACGACGGCGGCCACCGCTTGGCCATCGACCTGCACGGGCACGAGCGGCGTCTCGCCCTGCAGCGCGTGCAGTTCCTCCACCTTGGCGCGCAACGCCGGGCTGTCGCCCTGCCCCGCTTCCAGGCGCGCGCGCAGCGCGTGGATCTCGGCGCACAGCGCCTGCTCGCCATCCCAGCGCGCTTGCAGGCGTCCCTGCTCTTCCAGCGCGGCGGACCGTTCGGCGCGCAGCGCGGTCAGCGCGGCGGCATGGTCCGCGCCCGCGCTCTCCTCGCGCACGAGGGCCTGGATGCGGGCGTCCAGGCGCTCCACCTTGCGCGCGCAATCCTCCAGCGCGGCGGGGGTCGCCTTCTGGCCCAGCGCGACCTTGGCGCACGCCGTATCGAGCACGCTGACCGCCTTGTCCGGCAGCTGGCGCCCGCTGATGTAGCGGTGCGACAGGCGCACCGCTTCCCCGATCGCCTCGTCGTAGATGCGCACGCCGAAATGCGCCTCCATCAACGGGGCCATCGCGCGCAGCATGGCGCATGCCGTCTCCTCGCTCGGCTCCTCGACCTTCACCACTTGGAACCGGCGCGCCAGCGCGGCATCCTTTTCGAAGTATTTCTTGTATTCGCTCCACGTCGTCGCTGCCACGGTGCGCAGTTCGCCGCGCGCCAGTGCGGGTTTCAGCAGATTCGCTGCATCGTTCTGGCCGGCCGTGCCGCCCGCGCCGATCATCGTGTGGGCCTCGTCGATGAACAGTATGATCGGGTGCAGGCTTTTTTTCACTTCGTCGATCACGTTTTTCAGGCGGTTCTCGAACTCGCCCTTGACGCTTGCACCGGCCTGCAGCAGGCCCAGGTCCAGCACGTGGATCTCGACACCTCGTAGCGCATCCGGGACGTCGGACACGTCGCCAAGCGCGACGCGCAGCGCGAGACCTTCGACGACGGCCGTCTTGCCCACGCCCGCCTCGCCGGTCAGGATCGGATTGTTCTGGCGCCGGCGCATGAGGATGTCGATGACTTGCCGGATCTCGGCATCGCGCCCGATCACGGGATCGAGCTTGCCTTCGCGCGCGCGCGCCGTGAGGCAGGTCGTGTACTGGTCGAGCGCGGGCGTCTTGCCGGGCGCGCCCGCCTGCAGTTCGCTGACCGGGTCCGCGGACGGCACCTGCGGCTCGGCCACGACCGCCGGCGCTTCGTCGGAACCGTGCGTGAGCTTGTCGAAGTCGTGCTTCAGGCGGTCGAGCGGGAAGCCGGCGAAATGGCGCGACGCGCGCTGCGCGAGCTGAGCGAGGCCGGGCTCCGTCAACAGCGCGAACAGCAGGTGGCCGCTGCGGATGCGCTGGGGCTGGCCCCCAGTGTTCAGCGAGGCGATCAGCCAGGCGTGCTCGAACAGCACCGGCAGGTGGCGCGAAAACACGGGCGTGCGTGCGCTGCCCGACGGCAGGCGCTCGACTTCGCGGCGCAGGTCGGATTCGAGACCCGTCGTGCTGATGCCCGCCTCGCGCGCCACCACCACCAGGTCGCTCCCGGGCTGCTCCAGCAGCGCGAGGAACAGGTGTTCGATGTCGACTTCGTACTGGCCGAACCCGACGCAGATGCCGGCCGCGCGCGTGGCGGCGGCGCGCGTGACGTCGTTCAGCTTGGCGATCAGGGTCTTGAGGTTGATATCCATGTCGATGTCCTTTGTGTGGTGGCCCTGCTGATCGCGTAGTTCAGCGAGGATGGCTGCAGCACGGCATTGAAATTGACCGGTTCGACGTCGGGGCCGGCCTGTAGGGTCGCGTTGATCACGAACCTGAGGCGGTTGACGCCGCCCTGCTCGTCTTCCAGCGCGGCGCTGACGTTTTTCAGGCGCGGCTCGTGGCGCTCGATCGCCTCCTCGAGGCAGGCGCAGATCGCGGCCCGGTCCTCGCTGCTGGAGAGGCAGAATGCGGCGAAGTCCGTCAGGCCGTAGTTGAGGATGGAGGCGCGCGCCAGCGGATAGGCGTCGAAGGTTGCCGGTGGCATGCCGGCGCGGGCGTTCAGCAGGGCTTCCAGGTCGCGCGCGACGTTGTCCTTGAGTTGCTCGGCCCCCGGACGGCCGGGGTGGGCCTGCTGTCCCATCAGGCGGTCCAGCAGGCCGGGAAGATAGGCTGTCATCGCTGCTCCCGTTCAAAGCCGCAGGAAAAAACGCCGCGGCCCGGAGACCGCGGCAAACGCGGGGAATGTGGGAGTGGCGCGTCAAACGACCCGGTTGGTGGCGAGATCCCAGCCGCCCGACGTATTGCCGCCGGCGCCGCCGCCGATCTTCTGCTGGGTGTACTTCCACTTGATCTTCGAGAATTTCAGGCCGACTTTCTCGTGCAGGAAGTCGCCTTCCGCGACCTGGGGCTTGACGGTGCCGATCAGGACGTTTTCGATCTCGATCTCGAAATACTTGACGCGTTCGCCCTGCCCGTCGGCGCGCATGAATTCGAATTTCGCCTTGGGGATCGTCTTGCCCGACGAGCAGGTCTGCAGCAGCAGCGGCGAGGACAAGTCGGCCAGCTTGGCGATCTCGATCTCGTCATGCTCGCAGCGCTCGGCGGTGTGGCCGCCGCCGGTCGACGCCGTCGCGGACTTGGGTTGCGTCACGCCCCAGTTGACCGATTTGCACTCGATCCAGTCCTTGTGCTTGTCGTCGGCCGACTCGCCCTTGATGCCGTCGATTTGCAGGTACACGTCAATTGCCATGTTCTACTCCAGTTCAGGTTATTGGAAGAATCAGTTCTTGGTCGATTGCGGCAACTCCGCGACCAATCGGAGCGAAACGGACAATTCGTCGAGCTGGAAATGCGGGCGCAGGAACGACACGGCCCGGTACACGCCGGGCCGCCCCGGCACCTCGGCCACTTGCACGCTCGCTTCGCGCAGCGGGAATTGCGCCTTCTGTTCCTGGCTCGCGTTATCGTCGAGGAGCACGTATTGCGTCAGCCAGCGGTTCAGATAATCCTCGACGTTGGAGGCCGCGGCGAAGCTGCCGATCTTGTCGCGCATCATGGCCTTCATGTAGTGCGCGATGCGCGACACGGCGAAGATGTATTGCAGCTGCGACGACAGCAGCGCGTTTGCGTTGGCCGCGTCGTTCGCGTACTTGCGGGCCTTCTGCGCCGACTGCGCGCCGAAGAACGCGGCGTACGACGTGTTCTTGCAGTGCACGAGCGAGATGAAGCCGAGGTCCGACAGCTCTTTCTCGCGGCGGTCCGTGATCGCCAGCTCCGTCGGGCATTTCAAGGCGATCTCGCCCTCGTCCGTCTTGAACGTGTGCGTGGGCAGATTCTCGACGAGGCCGCCGCCCTCGACGCCGCGGATCGCCGCGCACCAGCCATAATCCTCGAACGCCTTCGTCAGCTTGGTGGCGAAGGCATAGGCCGCGTTACACCACAGGTATTTCTGGTGGTCGGTCCCGTCCACGTCCTCGACGAAATTGAAGCCTTCCGTCGCGGTGCCGTCGGCCGGGTTGTACGGCAGCCGGCCCAGGAAACGCGGCAACGTCAGGCCGACGTAGCGCGCATCTTCCGATTCTCGGAACGCCTTCCATTTCGCGTATTCGACCGTGTCGAACACCTTCGCCAGGTCGCGCGGCTTGCCCAGGTCGCCGAAGCTCTCGACGCCGAACAGTTCCGGCCCCGCCGACGTGATGAACGGCGCATGGCTGGCCGCCGCCACATGCGACATCTGCTCGAGAAAATAGATGTCCTCGGGCTGGCGCGTGATCTCGAAGTCGCCGATCAGCGTGCCATACGGCGCGCCGCCGAAGCTGCCGAATTCCTCTTCGTAGACCTTCTTGAACAGCGTGCTCTGGTCGAATTCGAGCGCCGACTGGAAATCCTTCACGAGGTCGCGCTTGCTGGCATTGAGCATGCGCACCTGCAGGCCGGTGCCCGTCGCCGTGTTCTTGACGAGATAATGCAGGCCGGTCCAGCTGCGCTCCAGCTTCTGGAATTCGGGGGCGTGCATGATCGCGGACAGCTGGTCCGAGATCATCCGGTCCAGCTCCGCCAGGCGCGCATCGATCGTGGCCGACAGATTCGTCGACATGACCATCGTGCCTTCCATGACCTGGCTCACGAGCTCGGAAATGATGTCGCGCGCCCGTTCGTGCTCGCTGCTCGATTTCGCCACCCGGCTCTGCTCGACGATCTGGTCGAGCAGCGATACATCCAGTTCACCGGCGTGCGCCGACGCGGCATTGGCCGTCTCAAGGATCGCGCTCATGCGTCCTCCTTGCCCGGCTTGCCGCCGCCCTTGCGCAAGCTGCCCAGTTTTTCCGTGTTGGTCAGCACGTCGTTCAACAGGTCCTCCAGCTTGTCGTTGCCGGCCAGCTTGTTGCGCAGGTCGGCCAGCTTGGCGCGGGCGTCCAGCAGCCCCTTGAGCGGCGCCACCTGCTGCACGACGGCCTCCGGGCGGAAGTCGTCCATCTGCTTGAACTGCAGCTGCACGGCGAACTCGCCGCCTTCCGGCGACAGGTGGTTCTGCACGCGAAAGCTCGTCGCCGGCGCCACGCCACCCAGCACCTCGTCGAAATTGTCGGCATCGACGTTGACGAATTTGCGGTCCTTGAGACGTTTCTTGGGCGCGTCGGGATCGGTGCCGAAGTCGCCCAGCACACCGACCACGAACGGCAACTCCTTGTTCTCGATCGCGTCGCCGATCTCGACGTCGTACGTCATCTGCACGCGCGGCGCGCGCACTTTCTGCAGGCGTTTCTGCACGCTTTCATTCTTGGGCATATCGTCTCCAGTGAGGCTGTTGGCGGGTTATTTGAGCGTGCCGAACGGATCGCTCGATGCGGTAGAACGCGTGACCGACGCGGCGGCGGCCTTGCGCGAGGTCTCACGCGTGTGCGTGGCCGGTGGACGGTTGTTCGGCACCAGGACGTCTTCGTTCAGGCTCGTGCGCAGCAGCTTGGCGAGGTCCTGCGCCTCGGTCCGAACATTGCCCGTGAGGTTGTTCTTCTGGCTCAGATCGGCCAGCGCCTTGCTCGTCACGCGCAGGCCGCTCACGGCGACGATGCTGTTCGCCAGCGTGTCGTCCGGGTCGCGCTCCAGGGCTTCCAGCGCATCGACGATCGCTTCGCCATAGTTCGTGCTGTCGAAGTGCATCTGGGCCATGCGCACCCACGGAGTCTTGTCGGTCGGGAAAGTGCCGCCGGCCTTCTTGAGGATCGCATAGGCCTTGTCGTTCTGGCCCGCCAGCACGGCGGCGTCCGCTTCCGCCATCGCCGTCGCCATCGTCGACCCGGCCTTGGCGGCGGCATGGCTGGACTCCGGCGCGGTACTGGCGCAGGCCGACAGCAACGCGATACAGGTAAGGGGCACCGCGGCAAGCGGCATCAGGCGTTCGAATGGCATCTGGCTCTCCCGGTGTGAAATCAGACGCCATTATTGGTGAACGATTTCTCAGCAGAATTGCGTGCCATCAACACACCTTTACCGGCCGATTGTGCCTTGTCGAAAAGTCCGTTGCGCGGGCTCAGCGCACATGGCGGACAAAGCCGTTAAATCTTCCTGTCCTCATTACCAAATGCAAGGAGTGCCGATGATACGATCGTGGATGGGATGGTGTGGCCTGATCTGGATGCTCGGCGGCTGTGCCGGCGGCGGCGCGCTGGACGCGATCGGGCTGCGCAAGCCGCCGCCCGTGCCGGAATCCCAGCTGCCGCCGCGCAACGTGGTCGTGCACCTGCACGCCGCGCCACGGCTGAACGTGGATGCGCGCGGCCAGTCGCTGGCCCTGCTGGTGCGCATCTACAAGCTGCGCCAGCGCGGCGCGTTCGAACAGGCGCCCTATACCGCCTTCCTGTCCCCGCAGGCGGAACGCGAAGCGCTCGGCGCGGACCTCGTCGACGTCCGCGACGTCACGCTGGTGCCGGGGCGGCGTCTCGACGTCAACGACAGGCTGGCGCGCGACACGCCGTGGCTCGGCGTCGTCGCCCTGTTCCATGCGCCGGCCGAACACGGCTGGCGCGCCGTGTTCCCCGCCGCGGACGTCGAACAGGCCGGCGTCACCATCGGCCTTCACGCCTGCGCGCTGACGGTCGGCACGGGTGCTCTGCCTGCCGGCGATAGCGTCAAGCCTTTGTCTCTTGTCCACTGTCAATAAGCGCTGCAACGTTTCCAGCAAGCTAGAGATTTGTGAAGGGAGGCCCATGAATATACCGTCGAAAGTCTTGTGGGGCGAAGGATTGTTCCTGCGTCCCCAGCACTTCCAGCAACAGGACCGCTACCACGAAGCACGGCTGAACGAGACGGCCAACGCGCTGCATCCTTATTGCTGGGGTGTGCGCAGGCTGGCCATCGATACCGATGCCCTCAAGGCCGACACGCTGCGCGTGACCGAGCTGTCCCTGATTTTCCCGGACGGCGACGTCGTGCGCGCGCCGGACCAGGACCCGCTGCCGCCGCAGGCCCGCCTGGACGAGTTGCCGCCCGACGTGCAGACGATTACCTTCCACGCGGCCCTGCCCGTGCTGAAAGCGCACGGCGACAATTGCGCGGGCCGTGGCGAAACGCGGCCGGATGCCCGCTTCGGCCAGCGCGAACACGATACCCTGGACCTGTTCAGCCAGGCCGCCCCGGCCCCGGTGGCCTACCTGACCCGCACCGTGCGCCTCGTGTCCGAACTCGAATCGCTGGACGCCTACGACAGCTTCCCGCTCGTGCGCCTGCAGCGGGTGGCGACCGGCGGCTTCGAGGTCGACCAAGCATTCATTGCGCCCAGCTTGTCGATCGCCGGCGCCCAGGGGCTGCACGGACGCCTCGTACGCCTGATGGAAAAGCTGCTGGCCAAGGTCAACGCCCTGTACGGCCACTACCGCGAACCGGGCCGGCACGTCATCGAGCTGCGCGGCGGCGACGTCGCGTCGTTCTGGCTGCTGCACACGGTCAGCACCGGCTACGCCGCGCTGACCCATTATCTGAACCACCGCGAGCTGCATCCGGAACGCCTGTTCCAGGAACTGCTGGCGCTGGCCGGCGGCCTGATGACGTTTTCGCGCACGGCCAGGCTGGAAGACTTGCCGGCCTATGCGCACCAGGCCCCGGGCCCGGCCTTCGCGCGCCTGGACGGTATCCTGCGCGAACTGCTGGACACCGTGATCTCGTCCCGGTATTTCGCGATCGCGCTGTCGAACGACCGCCCGTCCTACCATCTGGGCGCGCTCGACTCCGGCAAGATCAACGCCCAGACGACGCTGTACCTGGGCGTGGCGGCCGACCTGGCGGCGCTGCAGCTCGTCGACATCGTCCCGCTGCGCTTCAAGATCGGCGCCCCGGAAGACGTCGACAAGCTGGTGCTGACGGCCATGCCCGGCGTGAAACTGACGCATGCGGCCCAGGTGCCCGGCGCGCTGCCCGTGCGGCCGGACATGGTGTATTTCGTGCTCGATAACCGCGGCGTGCTGTACGACAGCATGCTCAAGGCGCAAGCCATCTCGATCTACGTGCCGAACGGTATCCGTGACCTCAAACTCGAACTGATTGCGATCGCAGCATGAACCATCCCGTCGAACGGCGCGCCGCGCCCACCCAACGCGGCGCCGCCGGCACCGCCCCTGCTCTCGTCGACCTGATGGTCGAGGGGTTTTATGCCCTGTTCCTCCTCAAAAACGGCTGCGGCCCGCAGGACCAGGGCGGCTTCGCCGACCGCATGACAAGCTTCCTCGGCGACGTCGACCGCAGCGCCAAGGCGCTCGGCATCCCGGCCGACGACGTGACGGCGGCAAAATATGCCTTCTGCGCGGCCGTCGACGAGATCATCCTCGGTTCCGACTACGCCATCCGCGAAGCCTGGGAAACCCGGCCGCTGCAACTGCGCCTGTTCGGCGACCAGTTAGCCGGCGAGCATTTTTTCCAGCGCCTGGAAGACCTGCGCGCCAAGGGCAGCGCACACCTGCAGGCGCTCGAGGTCTACCATCTGTGCCTGCTGCTGGGCTTCCAGGGCCGCTTCGCCCTCGACGGCCGCGATAAACTGAACTACCTGACGGCGCGCCTCGGCGACGAGATCGCGCGCATGCGCGGTAAAAGCCGCGCCTTCGCACCGCACGCGGAACGGCCCGATCAGATTGTCCACAAGCTCGGGAGCGACACGTCGCTGTGGGTCTTGTGCGGCGTCTTCGCGCTGGCCGGCCTCGGCGCCTATCTGGGGTACCGGAGCGCGCTCGGCCACGAGACGGACCGGGCGCTGGTCAGTTACAACGATCTCATCAAACTGCCGCCGCGGTCGGCCAATGTGACGATCACGTTGCCCTGATGGGGGCACCGTTCTGGCTGCTCGACAGGTCGTTCTACGCCGCCGTAACAGATAAGCGTTACTGGACGACCTTGAACTCGATACGCCGGTTGCGCGCCCGTCCTTCCGGCGTGCGGTTGTCCGCCACGGGACGGTCCGGGCCTTCGCCGGACACGGCGATCATGTCGGACTTGATGCCGCGCCCGACCACATAGGCCTTGACGGCCTCGGCCCGTGCCTGGCTCAGCGACAGGTTGCCGGCGCGCGAGCCCGCATTGTCGGTGTGGCCGATGACCTCGACCCGCTTGTCCTTGAGGCGCAGCAACGCCACGCTCATCTGGTCGAGGATGGCCTTGCCGGAATCCGTCAGCGTGGCTTGGCCGGATTCGAATTCGATGATGCGGTTGGCCAGCGCCGCATCCAGCATGCCCTGCTCCGAACCCGCCACACGCAGGCCGTTGTTGACCGTGTAGCCGGGGTCGAGGGCCAGCGCCATGTCGCTCGCGACTTGCGTGCGCTGGGCCTCGCTGGCAACATCGCCGCGCAGGCTGACGTTGGTGCCGTCGATCTGTAACTGGCCCCGGCTGATCAGTTTCAGGTTCGGACCGATCAGCTTGCCGACATGCTCGTTCCAGTTCGCCGGCGTCGAGACTCGGCCGACCGCGAGCTGGTCCACGATCCGCTCGGGACCGTACACGGCGCGCAGGCGGGCCAGCAACGCGGCCTTGCTGGCGTCATCCCCGACCGTACCGGAGACGACGATGGGCGCGGCGGCATCCGCGAGGGCGGCGACCGGCGCGCAGGTGGCGGCCGCGACGGCCATGGTCAACATCAGTGTCTTCGGATTCAAGGCGCGGCTCCGATAAAGGTTTTCAAGAACAATTCGCGCGCCAGACGCAGGGGCAGCGCCGGCTGTTCGAGATAGCTGGCCAGGGTACGCACATCGACGTCCAGGCCCAGCTGCTCGTCGATCCAGGCGTCGTCGGCGAGGTGCACCTGCTGGTCGACGGCGACGAGCGGGTCGATCAGGGCATGGAGCGTGCCGGCCGCCTCGCCGCCGAAGCCGACGACGAGGGCAGGACGCTCGCGCACGCGGGTCAGGAACAACACGAGATCGAAACCGCTGCGCCGGATGAACGGCAGCACCAGTTCCAGCCAGAAGGCGGCGGCGGCGTACCGGTTGACGCCATCGCACGGCAGCGGCAGCACGAGGCTCTTGTGGAGGCTGGCGGGACGGCTGTGCATGACGGGCTGCAGCAGCAGACCGAGCCCGAGGATCATGCGGTTCGTCGCCAGTTCCAGCTGCGCCGTCAGCTCGCCCACGGTGGACAGGGCCAGATAACTGTCCAGGGCGGCATCGTGCCCGCCCAGCGCCGCCGGCGCGTCCGCGATCGCCTGCAGGTACGCGCTCGGGTCGCCACTGCCCAGCACGCGCGGCGCCATGCCTTCCAGGTAGTCCCACAACGGCCCGAAGATCAGCGGGCAGCGTGTAACGAAGCCGGCCGGATCGGGCACGTCGATCGTGCGCATCATCAGGAACGGGAAGCGCCGCCCCGAGCGGTCGTGGCTGGCGACGAGGTGACCAGCCACGGCATGGCGCCGGCCAGGCCCGACGAAGGCAAAGCTGGCCGGGGCCATCGCGTCGTAATTCAGCTTCCAGCGTGCATCGGCGGGCAGCCGTGTCATCACCTGGGCGATCCAATCGTCCAGCATGCCGATGACCGGCTGGTCGTCGGCCAGCTTGACGAAGTCGCTGTGCGCCGGAATCTTGCCGAAATAGCCGATCCGGCTGGACGCGGGCGCGCGCTGCAAGGTACGGCTCACGGTGCGGTTCACTGCGACGCTCCGGCCAGCGCGGGGCCGGTAGCGGCAGTCGCGCGGCCGACGACGGCGTCGGGCAGGCGCAGGCCGCGGAATCCCTGGCTGGCCTGCGCATCGCCCGCCGTGGTCTCCGTGCTGCTGACGCGCTTGAGGTTGACCGCTACAGAGACATTGCCGGCGCTCCAACGCAATTCGTGCGAGCCCGCATCGAGACGCTTCTTCGCCGCCGCCTCGATCATTTTCTGCAGTCCGAACTGGCCCGCCTCATTGAACAGTTCCACCGTACGGCCATCGAACGTGACGGCGCTGATCTTCGCGCCGCTGCTGCCCTGCGGGCCAGGATGCACCATATTGACCCACGCCGGCGGTGTGTTCCGGTAGCGCAGCTGCTGGCCGTCGATGTCGATCGTGTACTCGATGACGCCGGGGGCGGTCAGCGGCAGCAGCTGGAACACGGTCTGTGGCCCGCCGCCGGCCGCGACGCCGTTGGCCGACAAGGGCGCGACCCAGCCCGGGAAGCCGCTCACGACCTGCGGCGCCAGCGTGATGCCGATATCGGCCCACGTGCGGCTGCTGAGAACGTCGCCGCGGCGCACGACTAGCGGCCCCATGGTCGTGCCCACGAATTTCGCGACGACGCCGTCCGGACCGAACACCTGGCCGATCTCGGCCGGCGTGGCCTGGATCTGGGCCGAAGGCGCGAACGGATACTTGGCCGCCAGTGTCTTCTGAAACGGCTCGACGACTTGCGCCTGCCACGTCTTGTTGATTTCCGATTCCGAGGGCAACACGATCATCGCAAAGGTCTGCACCAGCGGACGTACGAGCAGTGGACGCAGCATCTGCTTCTGCGTGTCCGTCATCCCGGTCAGCATCTGCTCGTCAACGTATTTCAGCGCGTCGGCCAGCTCGGAACCATTGCCTTCCAGCGTCTGCTGCATCAGCTGCTTGGCGCCGGGGCCGGGGTCGCCCTGGTTCTTGAGTTGGTTCAGGCGGCTGCGCAGCTTCGACAAGGCATCGAGATAGCCCGTCATCAGCGACGCATCCTTTTCCTTGACGCCGACGAGACGCGCGACGCCGGCGAACTCGCGCCCCACCGGGCCGGCCGCCTGCACGCCGCCGACGGGCAACGGTCCCACGGCGTCGGCGACCTGGCGCGCCTCGCTAGGCGTCTGCCTCAGCACCATGTCGCGAAACCACCCGGTCAGGCCGCGCTTGAGCTTGACGGTGTCGACCCGCCCCTGCGTCGGGTCGTCCCAGGACGTCTGTTCGTGGACGGCCTTGAGCACCTTGGCCAGTGGCGAGGTCAGCGGATCACCCAGGCGGTTCATCGCCTGCACGCTGGCGTCGAAGCCATTCAGGTCGGCGATCGTCACACCCTGCACGAACTTGCTCCATTCGCGCGCATAATCGGCCTTGTACATCTCGACGAGAGCCTTCTGGATCTGTTCCGGGCTGCCCTCCAGCGTGAGGTCGTCCTTGGCGACGCTCTTGAGGACCCAGTCGCTGCTTTGCAGTTCGCGCGTCGATGCCTCGCGGATCGCGCCCTGGACAAATTTCTACCACGCATCGCGGGTGTAGGCAGCGCCGATGGCATAGCTGCCCACGACCAGTGCCTGGTCCTGTTCGCCCACGATGCGCGCCACCGTCACGCCGGGAAAGCGTGTCGAGGCGCGGGTGCGGATGTCTGCGTACACGCGCTCGCGCGCCGGCGTGCCGCGCACGACGCGGCGCAGGTTTTCGCGCGCGGTGTCCAGCAGGCTGAGCTTGGGTGTGATCTGAGGCCAGGCCTGGTCGTCGATATGCGCCAGCACGAAGGTCAGTTGGCGCTCGGCGCTGCGGATCATTTGTTCGCGCGGCATCGCACCCCGGTTCGCTTCCAGCCAGCCGCGCCAGAAGCGCGTCAGCTGGTCGTTCAGGTGGCCGGACTCGGCATGCGTCTTGTCCGCCAACATCAGGTAAGTCTTGAGCGCATTGTAGGCGTCGCCCACATTGGTCGAGGAAACGTCCTGATAAGGCTGGCCCGGCCTGGCCGCCGGCGTCGCCCGCACGTTCGGGTCGAGCTGGGCGGCATTCGCATTCATGTCGGCCAGCAGGCCCTCGAGTGCGCCCGCCACCGGCTGCACCATCACTTCGCGCACGCCTGCGAAATACTCGTCGCGCAATTTGCGTTCGAGCGCCTCACCCTGGTACAGGCCGAATGCCAGCGCCCAAGGACGATCCTCACGGTATTTCTCGAGCTGCTCGATGCGGTCCTGAAGGATGTCGAGGCCTTCCAGTCGCGCCTGCAAGTCGGACCGGCCTGCCTGCAGCTTCATGACCTTGTCCAGGTCGGCCTTGACGTTCGCAACCAGCTGGCGG
Source organism: Massilia putida (assembly GCF_001941825.1). Taxonomy (NCBI): domain Bacteria; kingdom Pseudomonadati; phylum Pseudomonadota; class Betaproteobacteria; order Burkholderiales; family Oxalobacteraceae; genus Massilia; species Massilia putida. Next base: position 6,278,649 of record NZ_CP019038.1, on the reverse strand, counting down.
TTGCCCATGTATGACCAGCTCCAGCCGCCCAGCGCGCAACCAAGCAACAGCGTGGCCGCGAAGAACGCGCCGATCTTCATGCGCGTGGCGGCCGGGCTGGTGTAACGCTTGACCAGGTCGCGGTCGGCGAAGATCACCTTGCGGAACAGCTGCAGCAGAAAGAAACCGGACTGCTCTGCTCCCTGCGTGGATTCGTCGCCGGCAGCCTTGTCGCCGAGCGGTCGCAGCTGCAAATCGAACCGTCCGGCAACGCGCCGCGCCGACAAATTCTCGACACTGCCTTCCTGCAGGGCGCTGGTGAAATAAAAGCCACGGAACACGGGTTTGAATTGCCACGTGTTTTCTTCGAACAGCGTGGCGAGGAAGGCACGCAGCTGGGGCTTGAGCACGGCGAATTCGAGCGGGAACGTGAACACGCCGGAACGCGGCGCGGTGCTGCGATTGCCGGCCATGCTGGCCAGGCTCATCTCCTTCAGACCATCGTGCAGTTCGTCGAATTGCTGGTCGAAGAATGCCAGGACGTCCTGCGGCGTGCTGCGCCGGTTGTAGCGCAGGGTCGCGCCCCAGACGCGTTCGCGTTCCGTCCGTTCGCAGTCATGGAAGAAGTCGGCGAAGCCGGCGATCAGATCGGCCTTCGTGAAGATCACGTAGACCGGCGCGTGGACGCCCAGCCGTTCGGTCAATTCCTGCACGCGGGTGCGCAGGCTCTTGGCCAGCTCGATCGAGGCCTCGGGACTGCCGCCGGCGAGCTCGGCGACGCTGACCGCGATCAGGATGCCGTTGATCGGTGCCCGCGGACGATGCTTGCGCAGGAGATCGAGGAAACTGAACCACTCGGCGCGGTCCGCTTCGAAGACGGAATAGCGCCCGGCCGTGTCGAGCAGGATGCCGTCCGTGGTAAAGAACCAGTCGCAGTTGCGCGTGCCGCCGACGCCTTGCACGGCCTTGCTGCCCGGGATCGGGAAGGTCAGGCCGGAATGCTTGATCGCACTGCTCTTTCCCGCCGCCGGGTTCCCGATGATCATGTACCACGGCAATTCGTACAGCGCCGCGGCACCACGCGTCAGCCCCAGCTTGGACGTTTTGATCGTGTTGATCGCTTCCAGCATACCCTTGCGCAGTACGGCCGCATCGTTGCGCGCGGACTGGGCCTTGCCGTCGGCCTCCGTGTCCGTCAGGATCGCGTCGCCCAGCCGGCTGGCCGCGCGCTTGCGCAGCCAAGCACGGATGAGCCACACGAGGCCGCCCGCGCCCAGCAACAACAGGCCGAGCAGCGCCGCCCAGATCAGGGCCACGTCGGGAGATTCCGCGCCCAGCAGCAGGAATGCCGCGAGCATCCCGATGCCGATCACGGCCAATACACGTCTGTCGGTCAAGAACTGCCAGAGTCGGGCGATCATATTTGTTCGGGAGTTGGTGAATACCATCGGCAATACTGGCACTATTTCCTAATTGAAAATTTGAGGTGAGACAACGCTGCGGGACCCCGACCAGGATCAGTGATGCATCACCCCGCGCATCCGCAACTCGGTATGGCCGAAATCCATCATGGTCCAGCGTCCGCCCCAAGTCAGGCCCACCGATTCCGCGACGTCGCCGTAGAGCTGATAACCCCGCATTGCCCACGGATCCTTCTCCGAGATCACGAGTTTGCCGTCACGCCAGAACGCGCAGTCGGCCGCCAGTCCATACTGGTGCCAGCTCTGGAATGCCCGCGCGTTCGTCACCTGCGAACCCATGCCGGCCAACATGTCCTGGCGCGCCGGGCTGCGGTACCCTTCCAGCAGCGCCATCTCGTAACCGTATTTCTCTTTCATGATCTTAAAAACCAACAACAGTCTCTGGCTGTACTCGGGCCGCAGGAGCCCCCAATTGCGGCTGGCGTCGACCAGCATCGGACGCACCAGTTCCACGTCCCGCGTACCGAACGCGAGCGGCGGCAACGCGGCTGGCGGCACCAGTTGCTCGCCCTTGAGCAGCGCGGCGACCTGGGCGTCGACGACCGTATCGACGGGTTCGTAGTCGGGCAGCATGTCCGGCCGGCGCAACAGCAACGCGAGCAGCGTCGGAATCAGCACGAGCGGCACGCCGACGGCGAACCAAGGCCAGCGCCGGCGCAGCAGCGTGCGGCCGTCGTACAACAAGCCGCGTGCACCCGACCAGGACGCCTGAAGCGTGGCATTGCCGCTGCGCTGCCAGCCCTCGACCCGCCATTGCAAACGTCGCTGCAACATGCCGAGCACCTGCAGCACCGACGCCCTCCCACCCGGAAACAGGGCGAGCCAGATGACGCTGCAGGCCAGACAAAAGTACAAGAGTGCGACGAAGATCAGCATCGGCTTCTCCCGTTTGTTTCTAATTGGAACTAGTTTTCCAATTTTAGGAGTAACGCTGTGCGCCCTACAGATGAAAATCAAGCCGTCTCCAGACGTCCCAACCTGATGTCGTCGTCGCGCCGGACGAATGGCGACATCCATATCCTGGCCATGCTGGACGGCCACGCGCCCGGCAGGCGGATCTTCGCCCGGCCGGCCGTGCTCTGGTACGGCGCCGCCGGCGTGGCGGCCTGTTCCCTGCTCGTCGTACTGGCCTGGCTCGTGCGCGGCGCGACGCCGGCGCGCGACAGCGTTCGGGCGGCCGTGCCGACCACGGGTACGACACTGACCAGGGAAGCGCCGGCGCCCACGTCGCTACCGGTGCCGGCGCAAACTCCCGGGCCGCAGACCGTACAGGTCCCGGACGCCACGCGTGGCGCAGTGATCGTCGATGTGGCAGCGCCGGCACCGGTCATGGCGCCTCCGCCTGCCCCGGCCGCGGCGACGCCGGCCGCGTCGGCACATGCCGCAGCACATCGCACACCGGCGCGACCGCAGCCGGCATCCCGGTCGGCGCCGTCCCAGGCGGCGTCGCTGGCGCATGCAGACCCGGTACCGCGCCAGAAACGGGCAATGTCCAGGACAGCGCCGTCGTCCGCCACGGTCGATACGGACGTCGCCCTGATCTCGGCCATCCTGCAGCACACCGGCACCGGCAGCGAGGCAGCCGATGCCGGCGGCGCGCCGACGTGCGTGGATAAGGCGTGTAACCCGCGCTTGCCGTCCCGACAATAGGAACGCACGAGCAGGCCGTACCGGCGCGGGAAAACCACGCCGTGCGCCGCCGCGACGCCAAAACCGCTGGGCCATCGTCGCCGGCACCGTTATACTGTACAAAAATACAGTTGGCGCGGTATGACGATGATCAAAGTGCTGGAAAACGAGTTTTATTACCTGGATAACTTCCAGCGCGTGCTGGATTGGATCGCCGAGCGTTACGCCGACCTGCTCATCGATGACGAGCACGCTTTCATCGCCGCCTTTCCCCAGCTGCCGCAGCCGGCGCGCGCATTGTTCGTCCGGATGGTGATGCGCAAGGGCACCCTGTTCCGCGCCAGTAAGCTCAACTACGCCGAGATCGGCTGCCCGCGCGAGGCAGCGCACGCGCTGCTGCCCAGCGGCTGGATCGAGTCCGATCCCGTCCTCACGCTCGACGAGTTGTTCGACCTGTTGTCCAAGCCGGAACTGGCCGTCGCCTTCGGCCTGACGGGCGCGCAGAAGAGCGCGCGCAAGGCGGATCAGCTCGAATCGCTGCGCGCCGACGCCGCCCATGCCGACGACCGCCCCTTCTCGCAGTGGTATGCCGGCTGCGACGACCTCGCGCTGCGCCTGCGCGTGCAACCGCTGTGCGACCGCCTGCGCCTGATCTTCTTCGGCAACCTCTCCCAGGATTGGACGGAATTCGTGCTGTCCGACCTCGGGCTGTTCCGCTACGAACGCGTCGAATTCTCGCCGGCGTCGCGCGGCTTCCGGGCCCGCCGGGACATCGACCACTATCTGCAACTGCACGCCTGCAAGGAGCGCTATTACGCGGGCGAGCCGGCGCTGGACGTCCTGGCCGACCTGCCCCGCCACGCATTCGGCAACGACTGGCTCGACAGCCGCCGCGAGCGTCTCCTGTTCCAGCTCGGGCAACTGCTCGAAAAGGAAAGAGACTGGGACAACGCCTATGCCGTGTATGCCGGCTGCCGCTATCCGGGTGCGCGCGGACGCGCGATCCGCGTGCTGGAAAAGCACGAGAAATTCGACGAAGCCTACGCGCTGTTCGAGACCGCGCTGCAGGCTCCGGAAAGCGAGGCGGAGCGCCAGCACCTGCTGCGCCTCGGGCCGCGCCTGGCGCGCAAGCTGGGGCACCCGAAAAGTCCCGCGCGCCGCGCGCCGCCGGCCGCGCGAATCGACGTGAATCTGCCGCTGCCGGGCGGCGGCGAATGGCGCGTCGAAGGCGTCGTGCTGGAGCATCTGTGGCGCGACGACGCGCCGGTCTTCTACGTCGAGAACACGCTGGCCAACACGCTGTTCGGCCTCCTGTGCTGGCGCGCCATCTTCGCGGCGATTCCGGGCGCGTTCTTCCACCCGTTCCACCGCGGTCCGGCCGACCTGTTCGCGGCCGACTTCTACCAGCGCCGCAAGGGCGACTTCGACGCCTGCCTCGCCCTGCTGGACGACGGCCGCCACCGCGCCGCCATCCTCGCGACGTATGAAGAGAAAACGGGCGTGCAATCGCCGTTCGTCGCGTGGGACTGGCTCGGCCGCGACATCATCGAACTGGCCCTCGATTGCATCCCGGCCGCGCACCTGAAGCTGTGGTTCCGCCGCATCCTGCAGGACGTGAAGGAAAACCGCACGGGCTTCCCCGACCTGATCCAGTTCTGGCCGGGCGAATCGCGCTACGACATGATCGAAGTGAAGGGCCCCGGCGACCGTCTGCAGGACAACCAGCTGCGCTGGATCGACTATTGCGCCGCGCACGGCATGCCGATCACGGTGTGCTACCTGCAATGGGAGCAGGCGGCGGCATGAGCGAGATCGACAGCGGCGCGCGCTACGTCGTCGCCGTGCGCGCGCTGTGCGAATTCACGGCCAAGCAGGGCGACCTCGACCTGCGCTTCACGCCCTCGCCCACCGCGCAGGAAGGCATCGCCGGCCATGCCGTCGTGGCGTCCCGGCGCGGCGAGAACTATCGCAGCGAAGTGACGCTCGCGGGCGACTGGGGCCCGCTGCACGTGCGCGGTCGCGCCGACGGCTACGACCCGGACCGGAACCTGATCGAAGAAGTCAAAACATACCGCGGCCAGTTCGCGAGCATCCCCGACAATCACCGGCACCTGGCATGGGCCCAGCTGCGCGTCTACGGCCACCTGTTGTGCGAGCAGCTCGGACTGGACGAGGTCAATCTGGCGCTGGTCTACTTCGACATCGGCAGCCAGCAGGAGACCGTGCTGCGCGAGACCCGCACGCGCACCGAACTCGCCACGCTGTTCGACGACCAGTGCCGTCGCTTCGTCGCCTGGGCCGCACAGGAACTCGCGCACCGCGCGGCGCGCGACGCGGCCTTGACGACGCTGCGCTTCCCGCACGCGGACTTCCGCCCCGGCCAGCGCCAGCTGGCCGAAGCCATCTTCCGCGCGAACGCGGGCAAGCGCAGCCTGCTCGCGCAAGCGCCGACCGGCATCGGCAAGACCATCGGCACGCTGTTCCCGGCGCTGAAAGCGGCGCCTGGACAGAACCTCGACAAGATCCTTTTCCTGGCCGCGAAGACCCCGGGGCGGCAACTGGCGCTGGACGCCGCGGCCACGTTGAAATCCGGCGGGACGATCCCCCTGCGCGTGCTCGAGCTGAGCGCGCGCGACAAGGCCTGCGAGCATCCGGACAAAGCCTGCCACGGCGATTCCTGCCCGCTCGCCAAGGGCTTCTACGACCGCCTGCCGGCCGCGCGCGCGGCGGCCGCCGGGGCGGACACGCTCGACCGCGCCACGCTGCGCGCGATCGGCCTGGCGCACGACGTCTGCCCATACTATCTGGGCAGCGAGATGGTGCGCTGGAGCGACGTCGTCGTGGGCGACTACAACTACTGGTTCGACGGCGGCGCCATGTTGTACGCGCTGGCGCTGGAGCGGGGTTGGAAGGTCAGCGTGCTGGCCGACGAGGCGCATAACCTCGTGGCGCGCGCGCGCTCGATGTACACGGCGACGCTGCAACGCGGCGACCTGCGCGCGGCGCGCGCCGTCGCGCCGCCGGCGCTGCACAAGCCGCTCGACAAGGTCAAGCGCTCGTGGACGGACGTGAGCAAGTCCGCGCCGCTGCCCTACCAGGTGCTGGACGGCCTGCCCGACAAATTCCTGAACGCGCTGCAGGGCGCGGCGAGCGCCATCACGGAGCATATGGCTGCGTTCCCGGTGCCGCTCGATCCGGAACTGCAGGACTTTTATTTCGCCGCGCTGCAGTTTGGCCGTCTGGCCGAATCGTTCGGCGAGCACTCGCTGTTCGACGTCACGCGCGACAACGAGCGGGATACGACGCTGTGCATCCGCAACGTCGTGCCGGCACCGTTTCTCGGTCCGCGCTTCGGCTACGCCCATTCGACGACGCTGTTCTCGGCCACCTTGAGCCCCTGGCATTACTTCGCCGACCTGCTCGGCATGCCCGCGGACACGGCATGGATCGACGTCGACTCGCCATTCACCGCGAGCCAGCTGGACGTGCACGTGGCGCACGGCATCTCGACGCGCTACCAGGAGCGCGCCGGCTCGCTGGCACCGATCGCCACGCTGATGGCGGACCAGTACCACACGAGGCCCGGCAACTATCTCGCGTTCTTTTCCAGCTTCGAGTATCTAGAGCAGGTCGCGGACCGCTTCGAACGCGACCATCCCGATATCCCGGTCTGGCGCCAGGCGCGCCGGATGAGCGAGCCGGAACGGGCGGAGTTCCTCGCGCGCTTCGTCGCGGGCGGCCGCGGCATCGGCTTCGCGGTGCTGGGCGGCTCGTTCGGCGAAGGCGTCGACCTGCCGGGCGAGCGCCTCATCGGCGCCTTCGTGGCGACGCTGGGCCTGCCGCAGGTGAACCCGGTCAACGAGCAGCTGCGCCAGCGCATGCAGGCGATGTTCGGCGCGGGCTACGACTACACTTACCTCTATCCCGGCATGCAGAAGGTCGTGCAGGCGGCCGGCCGCGTGATCCGCACGGAGCAGGACCGCGGCGTCGTCTGGCTCATCGACGACCGCTTCTCCCGGCCCGACGTGCAGGCCCTGCTGCCGGCCTGGTGGCATGTCGGTCAAGCGGCCTTGTAGAGGCGCAGCGACGAAGACAGCGCGATTACACGGCGAGGAGCTGCAACGGCGCCATGGCTGACCTGAATCGGCCCCTAGCGCATCAGGTCGCGCACCTTCTGGTAACCGCTGCGGCTGATCGGAATGCGCGCGCCGGACTTCAACACGGCGCAATGGCCATCCTTGCCCGTCGGCTCGATGCGCGCGATGGCGCCCAGGTTGACGATGTACGAGCGGTGCACGCGCAGGAAGGCCTTCGGATCGAGCTGGCTTTCCAGTTCGGCCATGCGCTGGTTCTTCAGCCACTGGCGGCCTTCGGCGAAGAAGGCCACGTAATCGTCCTGGGCCTCGACATAATCGATGCGCGCGACGGGGATCACCTGCACGCGCGCGCCGTCGCGGATCAGGACCCGCTCGATCGGTTGATGGCGCGCCTGAGCGTCGCTCACGAGCGCGCGTAGCGCATCGTCCCCCTGGGTTGCGGACACCGGCGTGGCCAGGCGTGCGCGTGCGTGCGCGAGCGCCTGCGCGAGGCGCTCGCGGCTGAACGGTTTCAACAGATAGTCGAGCGCGTGCACATCGAACGCGCGCAGCGCGAACTGGTCGTACGCGGTGACGAACACGTAATGCGTCTTTGCGCCGGCCAGCTCGACGACTTCGAAACCGTCCAGCTTGGGCATCTGGATGTCGAGAAAGACGAGATCGGGCGTCAGCTCCGCGATCGCCTTCACGGCCTCGAAGCCGTTGGCGCACTCGCCGACGATCTCCACGTCGGCATGCGCATTCAGGTGTTCGCGCAGCACGGCGCGCGCCAGAGGTTCGTCGTCAACGATGATCACGCGCATGCGTCAGATTCCTTCCATGTCGGTTGCGGTATGCGGTTCAAAGGCCGTCACGGCCGGCAGCGCGAGCTCCACGATGAAGCGGCCGTCGCGGCGCACCCAATGCGCGCTGGCCTCGTGCCCGTGGTCCGCGGCCAGGCGCTGGCGCACGTTGACGAGGCCCAGACCCGTGCCGGGCGCGCTGGCGTCACCGCCGGCACCGTCCGGGTCGACGTCGTTCTCCACGCGGATGCGCAGGATCGACCCGGCGCGTGTCGCCTCGATGCGCACGAGGCCGGGGTCGATCATCTGGCCGATGCCGTGCTTGATCGCGTTTTCCACGAGCGGCTGCAGCAGCATCGGCGCCAGCAAACACTGAGCGGCTGCCGGATCGATGTCGGCCTCGAAGCGCAGCCGGTCGCCGAAGCGCACCTGTTCGATCGCGACGAAATGGCGCACGAGCTGCAGTTCGCGCTCGAGCGTGACCTTGCGGTCGGCGCGCAGTCCCAGCGTGTGGCGGAAGAACTCGGCCAACTGGACGGTCATGTCGCGCGCGGCCGCCGGGTCGAGCGACGTCAGCGCGCTGACCGAGTTCAGGCTGTTGAACAGGAAGTGCGGATCGACCTGCGCGCGCAGCATGCGCAGCTCGGCATCCTGGGCCATCAGCTTCATCTGCAAGCGCTGCGTTTCCAGCTGGCGCACCCGTTCGGACTCGATAAGGAGGTAGTTCACGGCGGCCGCCAGGCCATACAGGATGACGCCGAGGCCGAACATCGATGCCAGCACCGGCGCGCTCGCGACCGGGCTATAGCCTTCGGGCGCCAGCGCCGCCAGCAGGCTGTTCCACGCCGCGCCGATCGCGCACCACAGCGCGGCGGCGCAGGCCGCCGTCATGCCGACGCCGGCCGCGATCGCGAGCGGACGGCGCCGGTCCAGCGGATACGCGCGGCACACGTAGTAGGCGGAAAAGCCCGTGGCGTACGCGTACACGAAAGCCAGCGGCACGGAGAACGACAGGCTTGCGCCCCAGCCCGCGCCGCTGACGGCCAGCATGGCCGCAAGCAGCAGGCCCAGCATCAGCCAGGCCAGCAGGTAGAGCAGCGCCGCGCGCCAGTTGGCGAAGACCCCGTGCACCGGCGGCGCCCGTCAGTTGCGCACTTCCACGCCACCCATGATGGCGTAGCCGGTGATGACGAGGCGCTTGCTGCCGTCGGGCGGCGTGACGGTTTTTTCGGAAAAGCCGCCCATCACCGGCGTGCCGTTCAGGACGACGGTCCAGTCGGGCGGTACCTTGATGTTGATGCCGCCCCAGATCGCAAAGACGTTGATCACGGCTTCCTTGACGATGGACGCTTCGCGCAGGTCGAGCGCGCAGCCGCCCATCACGGCCGTGATCTCGCCGCCGCGGAAATCCGGCGAGCTGACGCGGCGCTCGATGCCGCCCAGCACGGCCACGATGTCGACGACATTGTCCGGGCCCGTCCCCGCCACGCTGCTCGTGCGCGCCACCCGTCCCGGGCCCAGCGAGCGGTACAGCACGAGACCGCCCAGCGCGATCATCACGAGCGGCCACAGGGTGCCCCAGCTGACGTAAAAGTAACCCAGGCGGCCGAAGATCATCAGGAGGCCGATCGCGATCAGCACGCCGCCCATGTAGTTGCCGCTGCGCGGACCGTTGCCGAACAATGCGGCGCAGCCGGCCACGATGAAGACGAGCGGCCAGAAGCCGATCGCGTGGCGGAAGTTCAGGATGTCCAGATTGTCGAGCAGGAACAGGACGCCCATGCCTACGACGAGCAGGCCCAGCACGACCTGGCTGGAAGCGCGGTTCGTATTATTTTCCATGACCGTTCCCTCCCCGGGCGCCGAAGCGACGCTCGGCGATCGGCCGGATCGCCATCGTGATGCCGCTGATAATGATGAACAGGGGCCAGCTGTTGCCGAACGTGAGGCCCCACAACCCTTCGAGCACGGCGAACAGCCACAAGCCGATAAAGACAGTCCACAGCCCGTTAGAAAATTCGCGGGCGCTCGGGTAGCCGATGGTCTGGTTGATGCCCATCACGACCAGCAGCAGCGGCGCGTAGTGCCAGAGTGAGCGGATGTCGACCACGTCCATCTGGTCCAGCAGGAAGGCCACGCCCAGCCCCACCAGCACCAGTCCCCACAACACCTGGCGCCGCAGGTGGTAGGAAGCTTCGCTATTCATGTTACCTCCGGTTGTCGTTGAATCGAATGACGACACGATAACGGAGTCCGGGCCTGCTGCGGAAGCGCTTTTCGGCAAACGGCGGTGCCGTGCCGGTGAATTGCGGCGCGGTCGGTGAATGCGAAAAGGCCCGCCATGTCGCCATGGCGGGCCTCTGGAAGCGGATGAAACGGCGGGCGGATCAGGCCATGATCACGCGGCCGCGACGGCCTGCGGACGCTGGCCCTTCTGCTGGTTGCGGTATTTGGCGCGGGCGGCTTCGATCTTGAGGGCTTCGCGCGCGATGTTCATCTTGCGGATTTCCTCGCGTTCTTTCTTGCCGCGGTGCTGGGCGACGTGTTTGTTGCCGATCTTGGCGGTCATTGATTTCTCCTGTTCGGTGACGGTAAGCCTGCAAATCGTGATTCAAGAACGGGAGGTGCCGATCCGGTCGTCCGACGGCATCAACATGCCCCAGCCCAGCTGGCGCCGGATTTCCTCGGGCGTCGGCGGCGGGCTGGTGTCCTTCGAGCGCCGCTCGAGGTATTCGCGCACAAGGTGCTTGGGTGGATGGCTCGTCGTAGTCGTCGTCGTAGACATGGCAACCTCCGCTTCCGGTGAGGCCGGCGCGTTCGCGGATCGATGACCGCGGAACGACACCCGCATGAAATTCTGGTGCCGGTCCTCGAGGCGACCGGCTGACCTGTTGAGGTGGTTGGTCGCCGCGGATGTTCGCTGGCGCCTCACTCAACGCCTCCATCGTAACGACGCCATGGGGGTGCGAACCGTTAGATGCCGCACACTGTTCGGCCCCTTGAGTTCCAGTCCTACAAACCACCTTCAACTGCGCCTACGCAGCGTCGGAAATGCAATAAAAAAAAGGGCCGGAGCCCCTTGTTCTACGCCCGGAAACGGCGTCAGAAACGGTATTTCAGGTTCACGTAAAACTGGCGTCCGCTGACGTCAAGCTTTTGCTGTTCCTCCTCGCTGTAACGGTAGTAGGCGCGCTTCACGTTGGTCAGGTTCGTCGCGTCGAACGTGAGTAACAGGTTCGGCGTGATGTTGTAGCCGGCGTTGAAGGCCAGCGTCGTCACCGGCGCGGCCATCGTGGGCGCGGTCGGCATCAGGACGCCGTTCACGCTGTACAAACCCTGGCTGTTGGCCGTCGGCGCCGGCGCCGTGGAGCTGTTCACGTACTCGCTGCGATAGTTCGCCACGAGGCGCAACGACACCTTGTCGTTCTCGAAATAGCCGCCCAGGTTCGCGGCCCGCTCGGATGCGCCGATCATCGGCCGGCCGTCGTCCACCTTCGTGTGGGCGCGGCTGATATTGCTCGTGAAGCCGAAGCCGGTCGTCCCGATCGGCTGCTCGTACGACAGTTCGAGGCCCGCGATGTGGGCGCCCTGCTGCTGCGACGTCTGCACGGCATACGTCCTCATCGCCTGCGCCGCCGCGTCCCACAAGTCGATCGTGGCGCCGCCGCTGGTACCGGTCTTCGCATACCCCTGGATGCGCGAGTAGAACAGGTCCACGGCGACAAGCGAACGGCGCGCGAAATACCACGCCCACGATGCGTCCAGATTGTCCGACGTGAGCGGCTTGATGTCCGGATTCGGGCCCGTCACGCGGCAGCCCTGCGCGTCGCACGTGGGCGTGCCGAAGCCGGCGCCGAGCAGGTTGTAGTTCTGGCGTCCCACCGTGCGGCTCGCGCCGAAGCGCACGATCTGTTCCTTCGTCAGCTCGTAGCGCAGGTTCATGCTGGGCAGCCAGTTGTTGAAGCGGCGGTCCGTCTTGATGAAGTAATAGGTGTTGCCGGTGTTGTTCTTGAAGGGCTCGTTGTCGTAGTCAGGCTGCAGGTCGCCTGCGTTCGTGATCGCATCCGGATAGGCAGCGCACGGGATCGCAGGCTGGCCGGGCGCCGCGCGCAGGCAGACGCCGGCCGGGATCGGCGTCGGGATGTCGGCGTTGATGCGGGTCTGCACGAAGCGCAGGCCGACGTTGCCCGACCAGCGCTCGCCCTCCAGGTTGGCCATCACATAGCCTGCGCTCTGGCGCTCGCGCATATGCAGCTCGGACGCGATGCGGCGCTCGTAGTCGTCGCTCGTCGCTTTCGTCGCGCCCGCGAAATACGCCATCAGCACAGCCGGGTCGAACGTGTAGCCCGTGTTGTCCCAGCCGGCCGGACCGTCGAGGCCCGCGCCGAAATTGGACGGCCAGGGAATCGTGCCGGTCGGCGCGCCGATCGTGATGTCGCGGTTGTGGTAGGCCGGATAGCGGCGTGCGCTGTCGCGGTGGTGGTCGGCGTAGCGCAGGCCGCTGTCGATCGACTGGATCCAGCCCTGTGCGACGCGGTACTCGCCGTCGATCTGGCCGCTCGTCTCGCGGTCCGTCGTCTTGAGGCCGGAGATCGTGCGCACCACCAGTTGGTCCGGCTTGACGCCGGTGCCGTAGTACTTCACGTACGGCGCATTGTCGACGCCGGCCAGCGCATATGACACGCCCGTGCCGAAGCTGGCGTAGGTCAGGCCCTGATCGAAGTCGGTCTTGCCGACGCCGCGCGTCGTCGACAGCAGCGTCTTCAGCGTCAGGTCCTGATTCACGCGCCACTTGCCGTCCAGGTCGAGAAAGGAACTCGTGGCACGGGCGCCCTGGCGATAAAAGCCTTCCGAGTTGCCGATGTATTGCGGCGGCGTCCCGTCGGGGAACATGATGTCGGCGCTTTTCAGCACGCGCAGCTGGTCGCCGTACAGCGTCGTCTCGTTGACGATGACGGGGTTGCGGATCGACGCGAACACCTGCTGGCCGTTCGAATTCGTGTTCGGCGCGGACGCGCCGGTGGCGCCGTCGGCCAGCGACGCTTTACCGAGCAGCATGCTGTAGATGGCGCCGGCCTTGAGGCGGCCGTAATTGGGCGCCTTCAGCGTGGACGTGAAGCCCGTCATCGTGAAGTCGAGGTCCTGGTTCGGCTTGAACTCCAGCGAGAACATGCCGCCCTTGCGGTCGCGGACGCCCTCGACGAATTCGGTGCTCATCGAACCGGGCAGGCGCACGCCGTTCAGGTCCGCGGCCTTGTAGCCGCTGCCTGCCAGCGACGCGTCCGTGATGCCCTTCATGGTGCTCGTGTTGATGACGTCCCAGCCGCTGCTCGTGCCGTAGGCGAGGCGCGACGCGGAATCGCGGCGGATATAGCGCTTTTCCGCGAAGCCCTGGACGATGAAGCCGAACGTGCCCGCTTCGTTCTTCCAGTTGACGGAGGCGTTCAGGTCCGGCGCAGTCTTGCCCGGCAAGGTGGCGTAGCTGGCGCCCGCGCTGGCCACGCCCGACAGGCGCTCCTTCTGCGCCAGGGGCTTGCGGGTCGTGACGTTGACGGTGCCGGCCAGGCCGCCGTCGACGATGTCGGCCCGCGACGTTTTATAGACGATGGCCTGGTTCAGCACCGACGACGGCATCAGCGACAGGCTCGTCGAGCGGCTGCTGGACGCCTGGTCGGCAATGTACCAGTCGCCGCTGCTGACCGTGTGGCCGTTGAAGACGATGAGGGACATGTCCGGATTGGTGCCGCGCATCGCCACTTTTTCCGCTTCGTCGTAGTCGGTGCGGACCGCCACGCCGGGCAGGCGCTGCAGGGAGTCGGCCAGGTTCTTGTCCGGCATCTTGCCCACGTCCTCGGCGGTGATCACTTCGACGTTGGCGGTGGCGTCGCGCTTGACGGCCAGCGACCTGGCCATCGACGCGCGGATGCCCGTCACTTCGACCGTCTGCATGCCGGCGCTGCCGGCGTCGGTCTGGGCCAGCGCGGGCATGCCTGTCACGCCCAGCAACGCCATCGAGACAGCGGCCGCGAGCGGCTTCCGCTTCAACATTTCTCTCTCCTCATTATCATCGTAGGGCCGGTGTCTCCCGGTCGCGCGCTCAGTATTGACGATGACAAAGTCGTTGGATAATGATTACTGTTGAAGAATCTATAACTTAAAGGAATGCTCGGCAGAATATTTTCATTTTGACTGCAGCGCGCGGCCGGGTTAGCGTAGTGGTTTATCGTCCGCCCGAGGAATGCCATGCGTCCTGCCCGCGCGCCGTGCGCGCTTCTGATTCCTACGCTGATCGCCCTGCTGGGCGCCGGTTGCGCAACGCCGCCCGTCGCGCCGCCCGCGGCCATGACCGGCGCCGTCCCGACCGCACAGGTCGCGGCCACGGAACCGCTCGACACGATCCTGGCGAAGCCTTTGTACCGCATGCACCCGGTCGAAGCGGGCCGCTACATCACCTGGGTGCACGAGGCCGAACCCGACCTGCGCAAACGCATCGCCGCCATCGCCCGCAAGAATCTCGGCCAGCCGTACCGCCTGAACCTGCTGGGCGAATTTCCGTACCAGGTGCACGACGATTTGCCGATGTTCAGCCTGGACCACAGCGATTGTGTCGTGTTCGCGGAACACACCTACGCGATGGCCCTGTCGCAGTCGTGGGACGAATTCTTCTGGATGCTGCAACGCATCCGCTATCGCGACGGCATTGTCGGCGTGGCCACGCGCAACCACTACACCGAGATGGACTGGAACGTCGCGAACCGCTGGCTCGTCACGGACATCAGCGCCGAGCTGGCGGGCCCCGACGGCCCCGCCTACACGATGACGATCGACCGCGCCCGCTTCCTCAAGACGCGCCACCACACGGACGCCAGCATCCCGGTCGAGACGAGCCGCCAGGCGTATGTGCCGAAAGACCGCGTGGCCGCCATCGCGAGCCGGCTGCGTGAAGGCGATCTCGTCGACGTGATCTCGACGCGCGACGGCCAGTACTGGGCGTCGCACGTGGGCCTCGTCGTGCTGGGCCCCGACGGCCGGCGTCACTTCCTCCATTCGTCCGAGCCGCAGGTGCGCGAGGAAACATTCGAATCCTATATCGCCCGCGCCGCCGCCCGCGAGGAGCGCAACCGCCAGGCCGGCAAGAACGGCCAGGTCCTGGCCGGGTTCAAATTCCTGCGCCTGAACGACGACATCGTGGTGCCGCCGATGGCACCGCAGCCCCGCCCGGGCCATCCGGCCGGCACCTGAACCTCCGTCCGGCGCGCCGCCGCCGGACCGCACTCTTCCCGGCGGTGATCCGCCGCGTCCCCCTCCGCTTGATCCATTCTCGGAATTCATTTCCGAAAATGAAATCTATTTCCTTAATTGGAAAAATTACTCTCAAACATATTCCATAATTCAATTTCCTATTTCGTGTTCGTGTCATTTTCGACGAATTCCGTTTAGGCGGTTGAGCATGGTCAAACCCGAATTTCATATACGCCGAGATAATAAACTTACTCAGCAATATTTAATCTAACAAGCGGCACATTTCATCCATCAACAGATGACCTTAGAAACAATTACGCATACCCGATAACCCGTTTGTTTTTTACTGACGGATATTCATCTTCGCCAACTCACGCCGCGTTTCAGAATCATGATCCAGCTAAATCAAGCGCTAATCAGCCGATTTTGCTCCAGAATGGTGTCCCTGCATCGCACGACGAAAATCGCGCTGATGGTGACGGCTGATCTGATCGCACTGCCTTTCTGCTTTCTGATTGCAATGCTGCTGCGCGGCGGCGATCTGAAACTGGCCTCCCATTTCGGGCCGGCCTCTTATATTCTGGTCGCCGTCGTGACGATTGCCGCATTTTCCGTTTCCGATTTATATCGTGCCGTCATTCGCTTCATCGACCAGCGCTTATTGAGCGTCACCGGCATCGCATTGGCCGTTGCCATTTTGTGCGCGTACGCCGTGACGTTCTCGATCAAGGAGGAAAATTTCCCGCGCAGTGCATTGGCCATTTACTGGTTCATCGTATTTTCTTATGTCATCGCGTCGCGGATCGGCGTACGAGCGTTCCTGCGCAATCAGCAGGCGGGTCCGCGCGGCGCCACGGAAGTGGTGGCCATCTACGGTGCCGGCGAAGCCGGCGCACGGCTGGCGCAGGCGATGCGTAACAGCGAGGAATACCGCCCGGTCTGCTTCTTCGACGACAAGCACGCGCTCATCGAACGCAACATCGGCGGACTGCGCGTATTCCATACCGACCGTCTGGCGGAGATCGCGGGCGCGCTGTGCATCCGCTCGATCGTGATCGCCCTGCCGTCCGTGTCGCCGGAACGCCTGCGCGACATCATGCAGCGGCTCGCCCAGGCCGGCATCACCACCAAGATCCTGAGCCGCCTCGTCGACCTCGCCGACGACAAGGCCACGCCGCGCGAAAGCATCCGCGACCTCAAGTTCGAAGACCTGCTCGGCCGGCCCCCTGTACCGCCGCGTCTCGACCTGTTCGCCAAGTGCGTGCGCGGCAAGACGGTGCTCGTCACGGGCGCGGGCGGCTCCATCGGCAGCGAGCTGTGTCGCCAGATCGTCACCCTCGCCCCGAGCCGCCTGCATCTGCTCGACCATTCCGAATACGCGCTGTACACGGTCCGCCAGGAACTGGCCACCCGCTTCCCCGACATTCCCGTGCAGGCCCACCTGGGCTCCGTCTGCAACGCCGACCTGGTCGAACGCATCCTGCGCGCCGGCCCGGTCGACACGATCTACCACGCGGCCGCCTACAAGCACGTGCCCCTCGTCGAGACGAACATCGTCGAGGGCCTGCGCAACAACGTGCTGGGCGCCCAGGTGATCGCCACGCAGGCGGCCCGGCACGGCGTCGAGACCTGCGTGCTCATCTCGAGCGACAAGGCCGTGCGGCCGACCAACATCATGGGCGCCAGCAAGCGCATCGCGGAGCTGATCTTCCAGGCCGCGGCGGCGCGGCAGGGGCCAGTCGACGGCGCGGACAACGGCCCCGGCACGACGTTCTGCATGGTCCGCTTCGGCAACGTGCTCGGCTCGTCGGGCTCCGTGATCCCCCTGTTCCAGCGCCAGATCGCCCGCGGCGGCCCGCTCACCATCACGCATCCCGACGTGTCGCGCTACTTCATGCTGATCCCGGAGGCGGCCCAGCTGGTGATCCAAGCCGGCGCCATGGCCAAGGGCGGCGACGTGTTCGTGCTCGACATGGGCGAACCGGTCCGCATCGTCGACCTGGCACGCACACTGATCGCGCTGTCCGGCCTGACAGAAAAGTCGCCGCAGAACCCCGGCGGCGAGATCGAGATCCGCTATGTCGGCCTGTTCCCCGGCGAGAAGCTGCACGAGGAATTGCTGACGGACGGCGTCGTCTTCCCCAGCGACCATCCGCGCATCATGCGCATGAAAGAAAACGCCCTGCGCCCGGCAGTGCTGGACACATTCATCACCTGCCTGATGATGGCTTGCGAGACCCATGAACGCCCGATGATCGAGGCGATGGTCAAGGCCATCGTCACCGAATACAGCCCCAATCAGCCCGCCGTGGAGCCGGCCAGCGTCCCGACGGCAGCGACGACGTCCGCAGCTGCGCCGGCGGCGGCGCTCGCGGCGCCGCAGCAGCGCCTGGGCCTGATCAAGCGATTCGTGCCGTTCCGGATCTGACGGCGGCACACCCACCCTTCCACCACCCGTTTGGCGAGGACACACATGCGTGACGAAAGCAAACCGGCCTATCTCGAACAGCTCACCGCCCGGCTGAGTGAGCGCACCGCCGTCATCGGCATCATCGGCCTGGGCTACGTCGGCCTGCCGCTGACGCTGCGCTATGCCGAAGCCGGTTTCCGCGTGCTCGGCATCGACATCGACGGCGGGAAGGTCGAACGCCTGAACCGCGGGGACAGCTACATCAACCATATCGCCGCCGCCGACATCGCCCGCGCCCGCGAACGCGGCTTCGAGGCCACCACCGATTTCACCCGCGCCGGCGAGCCGGACGCCCTGATCATCTGCGTGCCGACGCCGCTCAACGCCTACCGCGAACCGGACCTGTCGTTCGTGCTCGACACGACGGACGCCCTGCTGCCCTTCATGCGGCCGGGCCAGCTGCTGTCGCTGGAAAGCACCACCTATCCGGGCACGACCGACGAAGAACTCAAGCCGCGGCTGGAATCGCGGGGTTTCACGGTCGGGCAGGACGTCTTCCTCGTGTTCTCACCCGAACGCGAAGATCCGGGCAACCCCGATTTCCACACCCGTACGATCCCCAAGGTGTGCGGCGGCGTCACGCCGGCCTGCCTGGAAGCCGGCGTCGCGCTGTACAGCCAGGCGATCGACCGCGTCGTGCCGGTCAGCTCGACCCGCGCCGCCGAACTGACCAAGCTGCTGGAAAACATCCACCGCGCGGTCAACATCGGCCTCGTGAACGAGATGAAGATCATCGCCGACCGCATGCAGATCGACATCCACGAGGTGATCCGCGCGGCCGCCACGAAGCCGTTCGGCTTCACGCCCTACTATCCCGGCCCCGGCCTGGGTGGCCACTGCATCCCGATCGACCCGTTCTATCTCACCTGGAAAGCGCGCGAGTACGGACTGCACACGCGCTTCATCGAACTCGCCGGCGAAATCAACAGCGACATGCCGCACTGGGTCGTGGGCAAGCTCACGGACGCGCTGAACCGTCGCGGCAAGGCCGTGATGGGCAGCCGTGTGCTGGTGCTGGGCATCGCCTACAAGAAAGACGTCGAAGACATGCGCGAATCGCCTTCCGTCGAACTGATGGAAATCCTGCGCGAAAAAGGCGCCGTCGTCGAGTACTCCGACCCGCACGTGCCCGTGTTCCCGCGCATGCGCGAACACCGCTTCGACCTCAGGAGCGTCGAACTCACGCCGCAGCGGATCGCGTCCTACGACGTGGTGCTGCTGGCCACGGCCCACAGCGCCTTCGATTACGAACTGGTGCGCCAGTATGCCGGGCTGATCGTCGATACGCGCGGCGTCTACCCGACACCGTTGCCAAACCTCGTCAAAGCGTGAGGAGCCGACCATGCGCCAGTATCCCGCTCCCATCACCGACCGCAAGATCCGCTTCGCGCTGGTCGGCTGCGGCCGCATCGCCGCCAATCACTTCGAAGCGTTGCGCCAGCATCACGACCGTGCCGAACTGATTGGCGTATGCGACGTCGACCCGCGCGCCCTCGACCGCGCCGTCGGGGCCACCGGCGCGGCCGCTTACACGAGCCTGGAGGCGATGCTGCGTGACTGCCCGGCCGATGCGTTCATCGTCACGACGCCGTCCGGCCTGCATCCCGAGCAAGCGATCCGCATCGCCCACGCCGGCCGCCACGTGATCACGGAAAAGCCGATGGCCACGCGCTGGGAAGACGGCAAACGCATGGTGGCGGCGGCCGATGCGGCCGGCGTGCGCCTGTTCGTCGTCAAGCAGAACCGCCGCAACGCCACGCTGCAACTGCTCAAGCGTGCCGTCGACAAGAAGCGCTTCGGCCGGATCTATATGGTGAACCTGAACGTGTTCTGGACACGGCCGCCCGAGTACTACCGGAGCGCCAGCTGGCGCGGCACGTGGGAATTCGACGGCGGGGCCTTCATGAACCAGGCCAGCCACTACGTCGACCTGATCGACTGGATCGTCGGCCCCGTCGAGAGCCTGCAGGCCTACACGGCCACGCTGGCGCGCGACATCGAAGTGGAGGACACCGGTGTGCTGAGCCTGCGCTGGCGGAACGGCGCGCTGGGCTCGATGAACGTCACGATGCTCACCTACCCGCGCAACCTGGAAGGCTCGATCACCGTGCTGGGCGAGCACGGCACGGTGCGCATCGGCGGCGTCGCCGTCAACGAGATCCAGCAATGGGAATTCGCCACGCCCGACCCAGACGACGCGCAAGTGGCGGACGCCAGCTACCAGACGACGTCCGTATACGGCTTCGGCCATCCGCTGTATTACGACAACGTGCTCCGCGTGCTGCGCGGCGAGGCCGAGCCCGAAACGGACGGCCGCGAGGGCCTCAAGTCGCTGGAAGTGCTCGTGGCGGCGTATATGTCGGCGCGCGACGGCAAGCGTGTCGCCTTGCCTTTGGAGTACTGACATGCGATTGACCGAATCTCAGGCCGTCCACCCCAGCGCCATCGTCGACCCGGGCGCCGTGCTCGGGCCGGGCACGCGCGTGTGGCACTTCAGCCACGTCTGCGGCGGAGCCCGCATCGGGGACGACTGCTCGCTCGGACAGAACGTCTTCGTCGGCAACGACGTCGTGATCGGAAACGGGGTCAAGATCCAGAACAACGTGTCCGTGTACGACGCCGTCACGCTCGAGGACGAGGTGTTCTGCGGCCCCAGCATGGTGTTCACGAACGTCTACAACCCGCGCGCCGGCATCGTTCGCAAGGACCAGTACCGTCGCACCGTGGTGAGGCGCGGCGCGAGCATCGGCGCCAACGCCACCATCGTCTGCGGCGTGACGGTCGGCCGCTACGCCTTCGTGGGCGCGGGCGCCGTCGTCAAGCGCGACGTGCCCGACTTCGCCCTCATGGCCGGCGTGCCGGCGCGCCAGATCGGCTGGATCAGCCGCTTCGGCGAACGCCTGCCGCTGCCGCTGTCCGGCACCGGCGAGGCGGCCTGTCCCCACACCGGCGACGTCTACCTGCTGCGCGACGGGACCTGCACCCTGCGCCCGGCGTCCCAACAACCGTGATTCTTCGCAGACCACCATGGAATTCATCGATCTCAAATCCCAGTACCAGGCGTCGCGCGACCTGATCAACCGGCGCATCCAGGCCGTGCTCGACCACGGCCAATACATCATGGGTCCGGAAGTCGCCGAGCTCGAGGAACGCCTGGCCGCCTACACCGGCGCGCGCCACTGCGTCACGGTGGCCTCGGGCACCGAGGCGTTGCTGATCGCCATGATGGCGCTCGGTATCCGGCCGGGCGACGAAATCGTCACGACGCCGTTCACGTTCATCGCCACGGCCGAAACGATCGTGCTGCTCGGTGCCGTCCCCGTGTTCGTGGACGTGGATGCCCGCACCGGCAACCTCGATCCGGCCCTCGTCGAGGCAAGCATCAGTGCACGCACGCGCGCCATCATGCCCGTCTCGCTGTACGGCCAGCCGGCCGACATGGACGAGATCAATGCGATCGCGGCGCGCCACGGCCTGGCCGTGATCGAGGATGCGGCCCAGAGCTTCGGCGCCGACTACCGCGGCCGCAAGAGCTGCAACCTGTCGACGATAGGCTGCACGAGCTTCTTCCCCAGCAAGCCGCTCGGCTGCTATGGCGACGGCGGCGCGCTGTTCACGAACGACGACGACCTGGCGCGCGCCATGCGTGAAATCCGCGTGCACGGCCAGAGCCGGCGCTACGTCCACACCCGCGTCGGCGTCGGCGGCCGTATGGACACGCTGCAATGCGCCGTCGTGCTGGCCAAGCTCGGCCTGTTCGACTGGGAACTCGCACAGCGCCGGCGCGCGGCGGCCACGTACGACGCGCTGTTGGCAGGCAAGGTCGACCTCGTCGCCCGCGGCACCGACCGGTCCAGCGCATTCGCCCAGTACACGGTTCTGGTCGACCGGCGCAACGATGTCCAGCGCGCCCTGCAGGACGCCGGCATCCCGACGGCGGTGCACTATCCGGTGCCGATCCACATGCAGCCGGCGTATGCGCACCTGAGCGGTGGCGCGACCTGCCCCGTGGCGCGCGCCCTCGCGGATCGGGTCATGAGTCTGCCGATGGGACCTTACCTGCCGGACGAAGACATCCGGCGGGTGTGCGCGGCGCTGCTGGAAGCCGTCGGTACGCCGATGGCTTCGCCTTCCGCAACGGTAGCCGTGCCCGTATGAGTCTGCCCGGCTTTTGGAGACATGTGGCAACGGTCCTGGGCGGCGCACTCGGCGCCCAGGCCCTGCCCTTGCTGGCCGCGCCGCTGATCACGCGCATGTGCACGCCCAGCGAGATGGGGGCGTTTTCGGTGTGGCTCGGCGTCGTCGCCGTGTCCGCCATTGCCGCTACCCTGCGTCTCGAGACCGCCATGATCCTCGACCACGAGCCGGAACAGCAGCGAGTCTGCTTTTCCGTCGTGTTCTATTCCGCCAGCACAACGGCCCTTCTCGTTTCGCTGTGCGCGCTGCTGGCCCATGCGCTCGGACTGCCCGCGCTGAGCGACCAGTCGTGGTTGGCGCTGCTGCTCGTCGGCGCCGGTACCTGGCTCACGGCCTACACCCAGACGACGCTGGCCTACGCGACATCGCACAAAGCCTTTGGTAAAGCCGCGCGCGCCAAGGTCTGGGGGGCCGGCACCATCGCGCTCACGCAGCTGCTCCTGCTGGCCGCGGGCGCCGGCGAAGCCGGTCTGTTGATGGGCCAGTTGATCGGCCTCGCGGCCGGCCTGCTTGCTGCGACGCTGTTGCTGCATCCGCCGCGCCCGCACCTGGCGCTGCACCTGGACCGTGCCGCGCACGCCTACCTGCACCGGCATCAGAAATTCTGGCGGTTTTCGCTGCCGTCCAACCTGCTCAATGCGCTCGTCGGTCAGATGCCCCTGTTCCTGATCGGCATGCGTCACGGCGCCGTGGCGGCGGGCCTGTACGCCCTTACCCAGCGCGTGCTGGCCGCGCCGGTGTCGCTGCTGGCCGCCTCCGTGCTTGAAGTGTTCAAGCGCGAATCCGTGCACGAGTTCCAAACGCTCGGCCATTGCAGCCACGCCTACCGTTACACGTTCAAGGCCCTGTCGATGCTCGGCGCGGGACCGGCACTCGTGCTGCTGCTGTTCTCGCCCGAGCTGTTCGACCACGTGTTCGGGCCATCCTGGCGTGCCGCCGGCGAGCTGGCGCAGATCCTCGCGCCGCTGTGCTTCCTGAATTTCATCGCGAGCCCGCTCAGCTACGTGTTTTTCGTCACGGGCAAGCAACAGGTCGACCTGATCTGGCAGATCGCGCTGTTCTTCACGACCTTGGGCGCCTTCCTGATCCCCGGGTCGCTGCACGACAACGTGTTGTGGTACGCGATCGGCTATTCGGTCCTCTATCTCGTGTACCTGCACATGTCGTGGCAGATCTCGCAGAACGGCCTGGCCGCGGCATGAAGACGTGACCATGAAGACGACCTACAGCGCCGCCACTTCCGCACGCGAACAGCTGCTGCTGAATTCCGCGTTCTTCCTGTTGTTCCCAGGCTTTTTCTATTACCACACCCTGTTGGGCACGGGCACGACGGGGGCTTTCCTGGGCGGCTATTTCTCGCCCGTGTCGCTGGTCTATATGGTACCGCTGGCCGTGGTCTATTTCAGACGACTGCGCCGCGATCCATGCCGCCTGTCGCCGATCGACATGCACTACGGCCTGTTCAACGCCTACTTCATCGCGGTCGTCATCGTGAACGCGGCCGCCGGCGCCAACACGGCCGTCGTCGCCCACCACCTGGCGGGGATCCTGTTCATGGTGAACACGTTCTTCCTGTTCGCGCTCATCGACTTCGACCACTGGCAGTTCCGCCTGATGGGTCTGGCCAGCCTCGCGGCCATGAGCGCGATCGTATTCACGTTCTCCGTCAATGGCGTGTTCTTCCTGGGCGCGCTCGGCATCGCCAAGGACGCCGACTCGCTCGCCACCTACCAGGGCTTCTCGCGTTCCTATCTGATGACGATTTTGCCCGTCCTGGCTTACACGCGCTCGCTGCCGCTGCGCCTCGTTCTGTACGCGAGCGGCGCCGCCACGCTGTTCGTCAACACGGCACGCAGCGAATTCGCCGCGCTGCTGTTCGCGATCCCAATCATCGAATTTTATTTCTCGCGCCACAAGCTCGTGTTCCTGGGCGTGGCCGTGCTCGCCACATTGCTGGTCTCCGCGCACATGGACGAGATCATCGCCGCGCTGCCCGACAACCGCATCCTCGAACTGCTCGACCTGTCGCAATCGACGTCGGCCAACAAGCGGCACCACCTGACGGTGTACGCCAAGCACACCATCGCCGCACACCCGCTGCTGGGCGACTACGCCAGTTATACCCTCGGCTATTACTCGCACAACGTGCTCTCGGCCTGGGTCGACCTGGGCCTGTTCGGTTTCGTCTATCTCCTGGCGATCACGGCGCTGCCGGCCGTGCCCATGTTCTTCAAGGAGTATTTTGCCGGCCGGCGCCGCCCGGAATTCATCCACGGGTTCGCACTGGCCTGCGTCACCGTCCTGCTTCTGATTTCTTCCCACTACTTCACCGACATGCTGATCGGAGCCACGCTCGGCGCTTACGTGCAATACCGGTACGAGAGAAAACATGGCAAATATCGTCCACCTGACCTCAGCCCATCCGCGCTACGATACCCGGATCTTCATCAAGCAGTGCCGCAGCCTGAACGAACGGGGGCATGACGTCACGCTGGTGGTGGCCGACGGCCGGGGCGACGAAAACATCGACGGCATCCGCATCGTCGACGTCGGCCGGCCCACTGGCCGCATCGACCGGATCCTGCGGACCACGCGGCGCGTACTGCGCGCGGCGCTGCGGCTCGACGCGGATGTCTACCAGCTGCACGATCCCGAGCTGCTGCCGGCCGGCCTGCGCCTCAAGCGCAACGGCAAACGGGTGATCTTCGATTCCCACGAAGACGTGCCGACGCAGCTGCTCGCCAAGCCCTATCTCGGCAAGGTGTCGCGGCAGACGCTGTCCCGCGCCTTCCGCCTCTACGAAGACTACGCGTGCCGCCGGTTCGACGGCCTGATCGCGGCCACGCCGTTCATCCGGGAGCGGCTGGGGCGGCTGCATCCGCACACGGTCGACATCAACAACTATCCGCTGCTGCAGGAGTTCGCCGGCGCGGCCGACTGGGACCGCAAGGCGCAGGAAGTCTGCTACGTCGGCAGCATCTCGGCGATCCGCGGCATCCGCGAACTGGTGCGCGCGTGCGAGCTGCTGCACTCGCCGGCGCGCCTCGCCCTCGTCGGCACGTTTTCCGAGCCGGCGCTGGCGTGCGAAGTCGCACGCTTTCCGGGCTGGGCCCGGGTGCAGGCGCACGGCCATCTCGACCGCACCGGCGTGCAGCAGGTCATGCGGCGCGCGATGGCCGGGCTCGTGACGTTGCACCCGGTCGTCAACTACCTCGACGCTCTGCCCGTCAAGATGTTCGAGTACATGGCTGCGGGCCTGCCCGTGATCGCCTCGCGCTTTCCGCTGTGGCAAGACATCGTCGAAGGCAACCAGTGCGGCGTCTGCGTCGATCCGGGCAATCCCGCCGCGATCGCCGCCGCGATCGACCACTTCTGCCGCCATCCGCACATCGCGCGGCGCATGGGCGAGAACGGACGCCGCGCCATCCATACCCGCTACAACTGGGGCAGCGAGGCCGACAAGCTCGCCGCATTCTACGACGCCGTCCTGCCGGGCGGCGCAACCAGTTGCCACGTGCGCCACGGAGACGGCCTGCATGCCGGCATTCCATAGGCGCCGGTGACCGCCACTGCAACCGCCCACTTACCAACGACCGAGAACGCCGAGCCCACGTACCATGACGACCCTGCTGCATCATTTCGACACGCTGCGCCAGATCCTCGCCCTCCCGCGAGCGGATCTGTGCTTCGACGCCCGGATCGAACCGGACGACGTCCCGGCCACCTATCGCTATTACACGAAACCGCATCCGCGCTACAAGCTCATCGGCAACAAGACGATCGGCGCCGCGCTGATCGACCTCGCCCGCTACCCCGCCGCCGCGGCCTACTTCGACGCCATCCAGGGCAGGAACAAGGGCGCCTGGCATGCGAAGCGGGCCAGGGCGCGCGGTTATGTCTGCAAGGAGATCGACCGCAACGATCACATCGACGCCATCCACGCGATCAACACGTCGCTCGACATGCGCCAGGGACGGCCGATGGACGCCAAGTACCTCGACAAGGTCATGCGCTACGAGCGCCAGCCCCATTTCGACTATTACGGCGTCCTGAACGACGAAGGTCGGCTGGTCGCCTACGCGAACGTCGGGTGTTACGGCAATTTCAGCGCGTTCTCGCAACTGATCGGCCTGCGCAACAACGACGGCATCATGCACCTGCTTATCGTCGACATCATCGCGCGTCTCATCGAACGGCAGCGCGTGCGTTACGTCATGTACGACACCTTCTTCGGCGCGCAGTCCGGGCTGCAGCACTTCAAGCGCATCCTCGGCTTCGAACCCTATCGCGTGAAGTACAAGCTGCAATGAAGACGCTCCTCAACCGTGTCTACTCGGACTACCTGATGCCATCGCGCCTGCCCGAGTACGAAGCGATCCTGGTCCAGGCCCGTCAATGCGGCTACCGGCAGCTGTCCGTGCGCGATTTCCACCGTGCGGTTCGCGAGGAAACGGCACCGCCGACAAAAGTCCTCGTGCACCGCCACGACATCGACAGCGACCTGCGCACGGCGCGCAAGATGTTCGCCCTCGAAACGAAGCATGGCGTCAAGGCCAGCTATTATTTTCGCCTCAGTACGCTGGACTACGGCTTCATGCGCGACATCGAGGCGGCCGGCAGCGAGGCAAGCTACCACTACGAGGAAGTCGCGACGTATGCCAAGCGCCACCGCCTGCGCCGCGGCGACGAGGTACGGGCCCGCTTCCCCGAAATCCGCGAACTGTTCGTGCGCAATTTCACGCGTATCGCCGAGCATCTGGGCACGCCGATGACGACGGTCGCCAGCCACGGCGACTTCGCCAACCGCCGCCTGAAAGTGATCAACCACGAGCTGCTGAGCGATGCCGAACTGCGCCGGCGCTGCGGCATCGAATGCGAGTCCTACGACGCCGACCTGCTGCGCCATTTCGACGTCTACATCAGCGACCGCCCGTACCCGGTCTATTACTACCCGCTGTCGCCGTTCGACGCGCTCGGCCGCTACGAGCGCGTCTGTTTTCTCACCCATCCCGTGCAATGGGAAACCAACTGGCTCGAGAGCACCCGCTGCAACATGGTGCGCCTGGCCGAGGAAGTGGTGTGGCACACATGAATATCCTCCTGATCAACCATTACGCCGGATCGGTGCGCCACGGGATGGAATACCGTCCCTACTACCTCGCGCGGGAATGGGTGCGCGCGGGGCACAAGGTGACCATCGTCGCCGCCTCGGCCTCGCACGTACGCACGCAAGCGCCGCAGATGGGCCGGCGCGCGCGGATGGAAGAGACCATCGACGGCATCGACTACGTATGGCTGGCGGCACCGCCGTATCGCGGCAACGGCGCGGCGCGGGTGCGCAATATGGCGGTGTTCCTGTGGCGCCTGCACGCGGTGGGCGAGCAGCTGGCGCGGACGGTCAGGCCGGACGCGGTGATCGCGTCCAGCACCTATCCGCTCGACATCTGGCCAGCCGCCCGGATCGCGCGCCGCGCCGGCGCCCGCCTGCTGTACGAAGTGCACGACCTGTGGCCGCTGTCGCCGATGGAACTGGGCGGCTATTCGCCCCGCCATCCGTTCATCATGCTGCTGCAGGCCGCGGAGGACTTCGCCTGCCGCCGCGCCGACGCCATCGTCTCGATCCTTCCCAAGGTGCGGCCCCACCTGGAAGCGCACGGCATGGCGCCGCACAAGCTGCACCTCGTGCCGAACGGCGTCGATCCGGACGAATGGCAAGGTCATGCGGCGGCGCTGCCCGGCCGGCTCGACGTCGTCCTCGACGGCTTGCGCCAGCAGGGCCGGTTCGTCGTCGGCTATGCCGGCACGCACGGCATAGCGAATGCGCTCGGCACGCTGCTCGACGCGGCGCGCCGCCTGCGCGGCCACCCTGTCGACTTCGTGCTGGTCGGGTCCGGTCCCGACAAGCCCGCGCTGGAACGGCGCGCCGCCGAGCTGGACCTGGACAATGTGCATTTCTTCGACCCGGTCGCGAAATCCCAGGTGCCGGCCCTGCTGCAACGCTTCGACGTCGCGTACATCGGCTGGCGTCGTCAGGCGTTGTACCGCTTCGGCATCTCGCCGAACAAGCTGATCGACTACATGATGGCCGGCCGCCCCATCGTCCATGCCGTCGAGGCCGGCAACGATCCAGTCATGGAAGCCGGCTGCGGCCTAACGGTCGCCCCCGACGATCCCCAGGCCATCGCCGACGCCGTGCTCGCCATGCAGGCGCTGGACGCGCCCACGCGCGACGCGCTCGGCCGGCGCGGGCGCGCCCATGCGCTGGCGAACCACACGTATCCCGTCCTCGGACAACGCTTCCTGACCGCACTCGCTGGAGACAATCGCCATGCCTGAAGACCTGACCCAAGCCACTGCCGCACCGTTTCTGCCGTTCGCCCTGCCCGACATCGACGAGGCGGAGATCGAGGCCGTCGTCGCCTGCCTGCGTTCCGGCTGGGTCACGACCGGTCCAACCACGCGCCAGTTCGAACACGATTTCACTGCCTACCTGGGCGGCGGCCTGCAAGCGATCGCCGTGAACTCCGCCACCGCGGGCCTGCACCTCGCGCTCGAAAGCCTGGGCGTCGGCCCCGGCGACGACGTCATCGTGCCCACGCTCACGTTCACCGCCACGGCGGAGGTCGTGCGCTACCTGGGGGCGCGGCCGGTGTTTGTCGACGTCGAGCCGGACCGGATGACGCTGTCCGTGGACGCCGTCGAAGCGGCGCTCACGCCGCGCACGCGCGCCATCGTCCCCGTCCACTATGCCGGCCTGGCCTGCGACATGGACGCCCTGCTGGCCCTGGCCCGGCGCCACGGGCTGCGCGTCGTGGAAGACGCCGCCCACGCGTTCCCGACCCGCTACCGGGGCCGGCTGATCGGCACGCTGGACAGCGACATCACCGTGTTCAGCTTTTATGCCAACAAGACGATGACGACGGGCGAAGGCGGCATGGTCGTCACGCGCGACCCCGACCTCGCGCAGCGTGTGCGCGTCATGCGCCTGCACGGTATCAGCCAGGACGCGTTCGACCGTTACGTGTCGCACAAGCCGGCCTGGTATTACGAAGTCGTGGCCGCCGGCTTCAAGTACAACCTGACGGACATCGCCTCGGCCATCGGCATCCAGCAACTGCGCAAGATCGACCGCTTCGCCGTGCGCCGGGCGCATCTGGCACAGCGCTACCACGACGGTCTCGCCGGCCTGCCGCTGCGGCTGCCCGCCCTCCCGGACGGCGACAGCACGCACGCCTGGCATTTGTACGTGATCCGCTTGGCGCCGGAAGCGCGGTTCGGGCGCGATGAGCTGATCGTCGAGCTCGCCCGGCGCGGCATCGGCACCAGCGTGCACTTCATTCCGCTGCATCGCCAGCCGTTCTGGCGCGACACGTACGACCTGTCGCCCGCCCGCTTTCCGGTGGCCGAAGCATGCTATCGGGACATGCTCACGCTCCCGCTGTACACGAAGATGAGCGACGCCGACCAGGACCGCGTCATCGGGTGCCTGGCAGAGCTGCTGGCATGAGCAAGCGCGTGTTCGACGTGGTGGCGGCCGCGAGCGGCCTGATCCTTCTGGCGCCGGCGCTGCTCGCGATCGCGCTGTGGATCCGGCTCGACTCGCCCGGGCCGGCGTTGTTCCGCCAGCGCCGCGTCGGACGCTTCGGCCGCCACTTCGACATCTATAAATTCCGCACCATGGCCGACCGTCCCGACGACGGCCGCCAGCTGACGGTCGGCCGGGACCCGCGCATCACCCGCGCCGGCCGCTTCCTGCGCCGGACGAAGCTGGACGAACTGCCCCAGCTGCTGAACGTCCTGGAGGGCACGATGAGCCTCGTCGGACCGCGTCCGGAAGTGCCGCGCTACGTCGACCGCTATCCGCCCACGGTGCGCCAGACCGTCCTGTCGGTGGCGCCGGGCATCACCGACCTGGCGGCGATTCTGTACAAGGACGAGAACGACATCCTCGGACGCGCCCAGGATCCCGAGCGGGCCTATGTCGAGACGATCCTGCCCGTCAAGCTCGAGTATTACCAGCGCTATGTGCGCGAGCGCTCGTTCTGGCTCGACCTGCGCATCATCTTCCGGACGCTCGCCGCGATCCTCAAGTAACGAGCCCGGTGCCGCCATGCTCTGGACCAAGCTGTTCCACCTGGGCGACTTGTCCCTCACGCTTCCCGCCGGCAGCGCGATTGCCGCCTGGCTGCTGGCGGCGCGGGCCTGGCGCGCCGCCCTCGGCTGGACGCTCGTGTTCGGCCTCGCGCTGGCCCTCGTCGCCGCGACCAAGGTCGCTTTCCTCGGCTGGGCGACAGGCTTGCCGGCCCTGGGCTACAAGGCCATCAGCGGGCACGCCGCCGGGTTCACGGCCGCCTTTCCGACGCTGTGCTGGCTGCTGTCGCAACGCTGCGCGCCGCAGGCGCGCCTCGGTGCGGCGCTGCTGGCGCTGGGCCTCGGCGTGGCGGTCGCCGCGGCCCTCGTCCGCGCCGGCGAACACACGCCGGCCGAAGCGATCGCCGGCTGGATCATCGGAATGGCCGCCTTCCTGTGCTCGGCCCACCTGACGGGCGACGCACCCGCGCCCCCGACGGGCCGCGCCATCGCCTGCGCCGTCCTCGCCTTTGGTACGACGGCCTGGGCGCTCCACGCCGTGTCCGTCGGCTACTGGATGATCCGGCTCGCGCTGGCCCTGTCCGGCAATCCCTACCCCTACCCCTGGGACATCTGTAGCTAGTGCCCGGAACTTTAAACAGGAGATATCCATGTCAGGCACATTTTTCCTTCAATCCAATGGCAGCGACAGAGTCAGCTCGACAGTACCAGCGGCTGCTCCGTGCTCATTTCACTGATGCGGGGCCTGGCGGCGCTGCAGGTCGTGGCGGCGCACTTGCGCGCCGAAATGTTCCCGGGCCTGCGCGACATCGCCAGTCCCCCGATCTACTACCAGGCGCTGGCCTTCACCACCGGCTTCGCGCACCAGGCGGTCGTCGTCTTTTTCCTGATCAGCGGGTGGCTCGTCGGCGGCAGCCTGCTGAACAAGCTGGATCGCGCGAGCGCATCGACCTGCGCCACAGCGGACGACGCCTCGCCATGGCTGGCCTATGCGATCGACCGCCTCACCCGCTTGTGGACGGTCCTTGTCCCCGCCTTGTGCCTGATGCTGCTCGTCGGCGTCGTGACGGAGGCCATCGATCCCGCCCGCGCCGATGTGTCGACCGTCAACGAATACTCGACCACCGCGTTCATCGGCAATCTGGTCGGTCTGCAAACCGTTGTCGTGGAAAACTTTGGAGGCAATTACGCGTTGTGGAGCCTGGCCAACGAGACCTGGTACTACATCCAGTTTCCGCTGCTGCTGATCATGTTCACGAGCCGGAACCGGGTGTGCCAGGCCGGTGCCGCAGCTCTGCTCCTGGTGCTGGGTGCTTCGCTGCCGTGGTCGATCACACTGTATTGCGCACTCTGGTTGCTCGGCGCGGCGTTTTCGCGCATCCGTATCGATTGCGGCGGCGGCGCACGCGTGGTGCTGATCGCCTTGGCAGCCACCTGTTCGATCTACTTCCGCCTGCGCGGCAGCAATAACGACCTCAACGTCGAATCGTTCGTGCAAGATCTCATGTACAGCCTGCCCTTGCTGGCCGTCCTGGCGTCGATGCAGGCGCCGCTCGCCATGCGGTCATCCCGGATGCGTATCGTCGCTCGGATCGCGCACACACTGTCCGAGTTTTCGTTCACGCTGTACGTGACGCACATTCCCATCATCAAGCTGCTACGGTATATCGGCCTGCAAACGTTCGGGCGCGATCGCCTCTCGCCCCATGCGCCGCTGGATTACGCCGTGTATGCGGGCATGCTGGTGGTCGTGCTGGCTGCGGCATGGCTGTCATACCTGCTGTTCGAATCGCATACGTTTCGCGTGCGGCGTGCAGTCAAGAATGCCTTGCAGCCCCGCCCACGGCGTGCATCGATGGCATCGTCTTCGATGAAATGACGACCGACGGCCGCAGCGTTTCCACTCATCCGGCAGAGAAACCAATCTGCCCTGCGGCCGTAAATTTGGTATAGGCCCCGTAAGCGCCAAGGCGGGGCGCCATATCGTTGAACAGCACGCCCTGGGGCGAGATCCCAGCGTGGTTCAGGCGCTTGATCGATTCGTTGATCTCGGATTCGTTCGTGCGTCCCGAGCGGGCAAGGATGAAGACGGCACCCGCATGGGCGCCGATGATCAGCGCATCGGCCACGTCGAGCAGCGGCGGCGGATCGAGCAGCACCAGATCGTAGCGGGCCGCGACCTGTTGCAGCAGGCCGCCGACGTTCAGGTGAAGCAGGAATTCGGAGCGATTCGGCGGCAGTTCCCCCGTCGGGATGAAGTCGAGGTTTTCGACGACGTCGTGGTGGATGACCTCGTCGATCGACGACTGGCCCAGGATGGCGCGCGACAGGCCCCGCTCGCGGCTGATGCCGAAATAGCGGTGGAGCTGGCCATTGCGCAGGTCCGAGTCGATCAGCAGTACGCGCTTGCCGCTGGCCGCCATCACGGCCGCGAAATTCACGGACACGAACGACTTGCCGAGGGCGCGCGTAGGTCCGGCGAACATCACGATATTGTTGCGGAAGTGAGGCATGGAAAACAACAGCGCGGC
The DNA here is from genome assembly GCF_001941825.1 of Massilia putida. NCBI lineage: Bacteria > Pseudomonadati > Pseudomonadota > Betaproteobacteria > Burkholderiales > Oxalobacteraceae > Massilia > Massilia putida. The sequence continues at coordinate 6,246,150 of NZ_CP019038.1, read as the reverse complement.
GCGGAAGCTGCGCAGGCTTTCGATGGCGGCATCCTCGGGGATGATCTGAGCCAGCAGCGGCAACATGCCGCCGTCGCTTCTCGCCTTGCGCATCAGCTTGTCCTGATTATTGCTGTGCGGGATCGTCGCATAAACGACCCGCGCGCGCAGCAGCCGCTCGATGGCTTGCGGATCGTCGATTCCGCCCATCATGGCTTTGCGCGTAAACGCGATCAAGGTGCCGAGGAACAGGCCCGTGACGACGGCCAGCGCCACGATCAGCGGCCGGTTCGGCTTGATCGGCTTTTCCGGCGCGATCGGCGCGTCGACCATGCGCACGTTGCTGACCCGTCCGACGGAGATCAGTCGCAGCTGCTGCGCCGTGTTCGACAGGGCCGTATAGAGATCGGTGTTGACCTTGATGTCGCGCGTCAGGCGCGTTTCATCTTGTTCGAGCACGGGCAGGTCCTTGATGCGGGTGTTGACCTGCTCGATCTCCGTGTCGACTTCCTTGAGCTGGCGATTGATCGCGGCGACGATCGGGTGGTCTTCCGTGAAGCGGGCCAGCAGCTCCGTCTTCTTCTGGATGAGGTCCATGCGCCGCGCCCGCGCCGCCGCCGCCTGGCCCAGGCTCATGCGCGCTTCCTCCTGCAGGTCGACCGTGCTGTGCGCGTTGCGGAACTGGTTGTAGCGGTCTTCCGCCTGCTCCAGCTGGCGCTTCAGGATCGGCAATTGCTGATTAAGGAAAGCCAGCGACTTTTCCGCTTCCTCGGTCTTGCGTGCAAGGTTCTGCCGCATGTATTCGCGCCCGATCTCGCTCAGCACGGCATAGGTGCGGCGCGCGTTCTCGCCCTGCAGCTTGACTTCGATGATGCCCGACTGCTTGCCCTGCTCGGTGATGACGAGCGCGTTCTGAATCGCCTCGATCATGGCGAAGCGCGACATGCGGCGCAGGCGGAAGCGGCCACCCGGATTCGCGGACAGACGGTCGACCTTCAGCTCGATCAGTCCTTCCGGCGTCGGCACGCGGTAGCGCAGCCCCACTTCGCCTTCGAACACGATGCGCTGGCCGCCGCCGGAGAAGCGGTAACGGTCCTGGCCGAGCGCCGTCAGCGTGAACTCGCGCCCCAGCCAGGCTTCCGGCACTTCGAACAGCGACACCTCGGCCCGTTCGCTGCCCCACACATAGCCGCCATAGCCGAACAGGCCCGGCGTCGACAGCGCGTTGCCGTTCTGGTTGGCGAACCAGAAGCCGGCGATGGGGAAGTATCTGGGTTGCACGTCGATATACAGCTGCAGGTTGTCGACCGCACGCGACACCACCATGCGCGACCTCAGCAGCTCCATCTCGGCGATGGCCGCCTTCTTGGTTTCGAACAGCGACGACGCTTCGGAGAGGATGTTCTTCGATGCGTTCGGGCTCTCCTCCTCGACGTGGATCATCAGGTTGGCCTCGAACACGGGCTTGGCGACGAGCGCATACAGCACCGCCACGAGGGTGATGAAGGCCGTGATGCCGCCGATCAGCCAGCGGCTGTCGTACAGCGTGTTCAGGTAGCCCTTGAGATCGAATGTGGGCTCCTCGCGCGGCCCGTCGACAGCGCGTGGATCGAACGGCACGCCGATGATGGGTGGGCGGGACATGACGTGCGACAGGGCGTGCGACTCACCAGTGGTGCTCATGGGGTGCTCCGTAGATCGGCTTGGACGGGCGTTGCGGGAGGGCGCGGACGATGCGGTTCAAGGCCGGTTGGCGGCGCTCACCGCCGACGTCAGCGCGCCCGGGAACAGGAGGCTCAGGTTGCGGTTCCAGTTCGCGAGCGGCGTCGCGGCCACGTACACGATGTCCTTGGGCTGAAGTTCGAAGGCTTCGGCCATCGCGAGGGAACCGGCCACGCGCGCGTCGAGCTGGAACACGCGCGTACGCTGCGGCGTCTTGCGTACCACGTAGACCTGGCGCGCGTCGCCGCTCAGGGGGCTGATGCCGCCGCTTTCCCCCAGCGCTTCGTTGAGGGTCAGCCGGCCGTCGTGCATGGTCAGCGCCTTGGGCGTGACGACCTCGCCCGAGACGAACACCTTGCTTTCGTCGCGCGAGTGGACGCGCACCACGTCGCCCGGCGCGAGCATCACCAGTCCAGGGTTGATGTTCTTCTGGACCAGGTCGCGCAGGTTGATCGCGTAATGCGTCTTGCCGCGTTCCAGCTCGATGCGGCTCTGGTCCGCCGTGGGGAGCAGCCCGCCGGCGCGGTTGATGGCTTCGACCAGCGTCATCGGAATGTCGTTGATGGCTTGCAGGCCGGGCGACTTGACCTCGCCGTCGATATACACGCGCTTGCTGCGGTAGGCCTGCACGCGCAAGGTCACGTTCGGATTGGCGAGGTATTTCGCGAGGCGCGTCGTCAGCAGGGCGCGCGCCTGTTCCTCGGTGAGGCCTTCGACGGTCAGCATGCCCGCCAGCGGAAACTGGATGCGGCCCTGGTGGTCGACGACGAAGCCCTGAGGCGCGGCATTCGCGTTCGCGGCCGCGGCGGCGGTGACGGCGGGATCGGCATTGGCCGCCGTGACGAGGCCGCCGGTCAGCTCGGGATGATCCCACACGACGATGGCCAGGATGTCGCCGCTGCCGATCGCATACGGCGGCGGATTCGGCACCAGCAGACGGTCGAGGTCTTCGTTGGCCCGCACCTGGTGCTGCTGGCGTTCCGCGGCGATCAGGTGTTCGGTGATCATCTCCGTGGGCGGCGCGGGCTCGTCCGACTCCGCATGATCCTGCGAGCGGAAGTGGATGGTCGGCGCGCAGCCTGCGAGCAGGCCGGCGAGCAGCCATGGCAGGGCCAGTCTTAGAAATTGCGTAGGGGAAGTATTCATGTGTTGCCTGTCGAAATGTGCTGCCAACCTCTGGCAAACAGAGTCAGGGTAAGCCGCTCAACCGTCAGGACTTTGGCGCACGTCAAGTGCCAGGCATAGGTCATCCGGGCGCGCGGATGGTCGTCAGCGCATCTCTTCCAAGAGCCGCAGGGCGCCGGCGAAGCGCCACACGCGCCGCAATTCGATCACGTCGTAATTCGCGGCGACGTTCGGCGGAAACGCCGAGTAGCGCGCGTTCAAGCGCACGATGCGGCGCACGAATTCGTCGATGTCCGCGCGACCGCTGGAGCGCAGGATCACCACGTCGTCGACGCTGCCGTCGCTGCGGATCGCCACGCTGACGATGGGATCGGTGCGGACCACGTCGGCCGACAGCTGGGCGTCGCTCAGGACCGCGTTGCGCTCGATCTTCTGGCGCACGCTGTCGATGTACATGCGCAGCGGAATGTCGTGGCGCGCAGCCTCCGCGAGCGCGCGCCGCAACGCGCGTGCGGCGTCCTCGGCCGGACGCACGGCCTGCGGCACGGGTTTCAGGATGTCGATGCCGCGCATCATCTCGCGCGCCCGCGAGGCCAGATCGCTGCCCAGCGCGCCGCGCGGCAGCGTACCGTTGCCCCGCCCCGCGCCGTCGCCGGCGCCGCCGTCCGCGCTTGCGCGCACCGGGCCCGGCGCCGGCGTCGCGGCCGGGCCGCCGGCACCCGCCCGCTCCCGTTCGCGGCGCGCCTGCTCCTGCGCGAGCCGGGCGCTCTCCTCGGCCTGCCGGCGTGCCGCCTGTTCGACCTGCTGAGCGCGCTCCTGACGCAGCCGTTCGTCCGTCAGCTGGCGGGCACGCTCCTGTTCCGCCAATTGCTGGCGGACGGCCTCTTCCGCGCGGCGCTGCTCGGCCAGCTGCTGCGCACGTTCCTGTTCCTGCCGGAGGCGCTGCTGCTCGGCCAGTTGCTGCGCGCGTTCCTGCTCGGCCAGCTGAATGCGCTGCTGTTCCGCCAGCTGTTGCGCACGTTCCTGTTCGGCCTGCCGAACACGTCGCTGGTCCGCCAGTTGCTGCGCGCGCTCCTGCTCGACCAGCTGAATGCGCTCCTGTTCCGCCAGTTGTTGCGCACGTTCCTGTTCGGACTGCCGAGCATGTCGCTGCTCGGCCAGCTGCTGCGCACGCTCCTGTTCGGCCTGCCGGATGCGCTCCTGTTCCGCCAGCTGCTGCGCACGTTCCTGTTCGACCTGCCGAACACGTCGCTGCTCGGCCAGCTGCTGCACGCGTTCCCGCTCGGCCTCCTCGCTACGCCGCTGTTCGGCCAATTGCGCCGCACGTTGCCGTTCCGCCAGTCGCTGTGCCTCTTCCTGCCGTGCGCGCGCCTGCGCCTCGTCAGCCAGTGCCGCCTCGTATTGGGCGGACTGATCGGCAAGCCGCTGGCGCTGCCGCGCGACCTCGGCGCGCAGCTTGTCCTCGGCGTCGAGCCGCAGACGGGCCTCGTCCGCCTCCCGCCTCCGCTCCCGTTCGCGCTCGCGTTCATCGGCCAGGCGGGTGCGCTCGGCCCTTGCCTCAGCCTCGGCCGCGGCGGCGTCCTCGACAGGTTTGTTGTCGGCCTCGGCCGGCGGCTCCGTACGGGCCAGCGGGTCGGGCGCGGGATCGGGCTCCAGCGCCGGCAGCGGCACATCGAACGTGTTGTCCCGGTGCGTTTCCTGTGCGATCACACGCGTGTGCAGGCCATCCGCCAGGCGCGTCGCCGGTGTTTTGCGGCGGCGTTTGGCAACCCGCCGCGGCGGGGGCGCGGACGTGGGCGCCGGTGCCGCTGGCGGTGGCGCAGGCGCGACAGGATCGACGAGTTTGAAGCCTTGGCGCGGCGCTTCCGGTAATGGCAACGGCGGCGCCACCTGAGGTGCCGGCACGGCCGCGACCAGTGGCGGCGCCGGTACAGGCACAGGTACCTGCGGAAGCGGCGACGGCGGAGGCACCGGAACGGCGGCAGGCGCGGGCGTCAGCCGAACCGCGATGGGCCCGCCTGGCCCGGGACGCAAACCTGGGATGCCGAACTGCAAGGACAGCACGAGGCCGTGCAGCAGCAAGGACACGAGCACGCCCGTTGCCAGCCGGCGCTCGGATGTGTCCAGGGACGAGGCGGGTCGTGCCGCGGCGGGGTTGGGCATGCTGGTCGTGACCATCAGGGATAAAAATCTGAAATGTTGCCTGATTGATAGCACAGCTTACACGCGACAGTAAAGGGGGCGCGCACGGTTCGGAACGCTATTTGCAATCCCGGCTACAATAAATTGGACCGATCAGCAACCAGAGGTTCGCATGTCGCCAGGATTTATTTTCGCTACGGGTATCGAAAACAGCATTCCGACGATCGAGAACGGTCGGGTGCGGATGGACGAGATGGAGAAGTGCGGCCATTACACGCATTGGCGCACGGACTTCGATCTAGTGCAGGAACTCGGCCTGAAGGTCCTGCGCTACGGACCGCCGCTGCACAAGACCTGGCTTGGTCCCAAGCGCTACGACTGGGAATTCGCGGATCTGACGCTCAACGATCTGCGCCAGCGCAACATCGCATCCATCATCGACCTGTGCCACTTCGGCGTGCCCGACTGGATCGGCAATTTCCAGAACCCTGATTTCCCCGAGTTGTTCGCCGACTATGCCGGCACGTTCGCGCGCCGCTATCCGTGGCTGCAGTTGTATACGCCGATCAACGAGATGTCGATCTGCGCCCTCTTTTCCGCCCTGTACGGCTGGTGGAACGAGCAGATGACGACCGATCGCGGCTTCGTCACCGCGACGAAAAATCTCGTCAAGGCGAACATCCTCGCCATGCGCGCCATCCTGCAAGTCCGCCCGGACGCGTTATTCATCCAGAGCGAATCGACGGAATACTTCCACGCCGAAAGTCCGTCCGCCATCGGCCCCGCCGAGTTGTACAACTCACGGCGCTTCCTCTCGCTCGATTTGAATTACGGCCGCCGCGTGGATTCGGAAATGTACGAATACCTGATGGACAATGGGATGACGCGCGAGGAGTACCACTTCTTCCTGAATAATAATCTGAAGCACCACTGCATCATGGGCAACGATTATTACCAGACCAACGAGCATTACGTGTCCGCGGACGGACTCACACGCGCGGCGGGCGAAATCTTCGGCTATGCCGTCATCACGCACCAGTATTACAACCGTTACCGGCTGCCCGTGATGCACACGGAAACGAATCTGTCCGAGGGACCGCGGGGCGACGAAGCCGTGAACTGGCTGCGCAAGGAATGGGCCAATGTCCTGCGCGTGCGCAACAATGGCGTGCCGCTCGTCGGCTTCACGTGGTATTCGCTGACGGACCAGGTCGACTGGGACACGGCCCTGCGCGAGAACAACGGCAACGTCAACGCATTGGGTTTGTTCGACCTCGACCGCAAGATCCGGCCCGTCGGCATCGCGTACAAGGAGCTCGTCCGGGCCTGGATGGAAGTGCTGCCGACGCAGAGCGTCTGCCTGCAGGTGCCGATCGTGATGCCGCATGAATTCCAGCGCCATGTGCCGCCGCCCAGCGGCTGGCCGTTCGACGAGGACGCCACGATGGCACCCCGCACCGAGGAGCGCGAATGACGCCGGATGGAATGGCCTGCCCAACAGGAATCGAACCTGTGACCCGCAGCTTAGAAGGCTGCTGCTCTATCCAACTGAGCTATGGGCAGTGCAAGAAAGGACCGTACGGCAGGGATAGGTCTTCACAAATGAAAACGGGCCGTCGGCGACAGCCCGTTTATCAAACGGTGGTCGGAGTACAAGGATTCGAACCTTGGACCCCCTGCTCCCAAAGCAGGTGCGCTACCGGGCTGCGCTACACTCCGATTGAGACGATCATACCCCGCCGGGCGGGAAGCGTCAATGAAGCCTCCCGCGCCGGCGGACGGTCAGACTTCGAAGCGCGCGGCAATGCGCTTGGCCATCGTTTCGGCCAGTTCCGCGCTCTTCGCTTCGACCATGACGCGCACGAGCGGCTCCGTTCCGGACGGGCGGATCAGCACGCGGCCGTTGTCGCCCAGCTCGCGTTCGACGTGGTCCTTCTCGGCCACGACGGCGGCATTCTTCGTCCAGTCCGTGCCCGGCTGCACGCGGACATTGATCAAGGTCTGAGGATACAGTGTCAGGTCGCTGCAGCAGTCGGCCAGGCCCTTGCCGGAACGCTTGAGCGCAGTCAAGACCTGCAGGGCCGAGACGATGCCGTCGCCGGTCGTGTGCTTGTCCAGCGCCAGCAGGTGACCGGAGCCCTCGCCGCCCAGCAGCCAGCCGCGCTCCTGCATCATTTCCAGGACGTAGCGGTCGCCGACTTTCGCGCGCGCGAAGCCGATGCCCATGTCCTTGAACGCGACTTCGAGCGCCATATTGGTCATCAGGGTGCCCACGGCGCCGGCCACGGGCCCGGCCGCCATGCGGGCCCGCACCATCACGTACAGCAGCTCGTCGCCGTTGTACAGGCGGCCTTTGGCGTCGCACATGATCAGGCGGTCGGCGTCGCCGTCCAGCGCGATGCCGAGGTCGGCCTTGTGCTCGACGACAGCGGCGGCCATCGCCTTCGGTGCCGTGGCGCCGACGCCGTCGTTGATGTTGAAGCCGTCCGGCTTGGTGCCCAGTTCGACGACTTCCGCGCCCAGTTCATGGAACACGTGCGGGGCGATGTTGTAGGCGGCGCCGTGGGCGCAGTCCACGACGATTTTCAGGCCGCGCAGGTCGAGTTCGTTCGGGAACGTGCTTTTGCAAAATTCGATGTAACGGCCTTGCGCATCGCGCAGGCGCGTGGCACGGCCCAGTTTTTCCGACGACACGCAGCCCATCGGCTGGTCGATCATGTCCTCGATTTCGAGCTCGACGGCGTCCGGCAGCTTGGTGCCGTGGCCGGAAAAGAACTTGATGCCGTTGTCCTGGAACGGATTGTGCGAAGCCGAAATCACGACGCCGGCCTGCAGGCGCAGTGCGCGGGTCAGGTAGGCGATGGCCGGCGTCGGCATCGGGCCGGCCAGCATCACGTCGACGCCTGCCGCCGAGAAACCGGCTTCCAGCGCCGCTTCCAGCATGTAGCCGGAAATGCGCGTGTCCTTGCCGATCAGGACCGTGGGGCGCTCGCTCGTGCCGGCTTTGTCCTTGGCCAGCACCTTGCCTGCCGCATAGCCCAGCCGCATCACGAAGTCAGGGGTGATGGGCGACTTGCCCACCAGGCCGCGTACGCCATCGGTACCGAAATATTTGCGTGCCATTAATTAAATTCTCTTCATCTATTGATTATTCGTAGTGGCCGCTTGCCAGACCTTCAGCGCATCCACCGTCTCTGCCACATCATGGACCCGTACGATCCGGGCGCCCTGCGCTACCGCAGCGAGCGCGCCACCCAGGCTTCCGGCCAGGCGCTGTTCCACGCTGCGCCCCGTCACGGCGCCGATCATCGATTTGCGCGACAGCCCCGCCAATACGGGCAGGCCCAATTCGCTTTCCATGCGGCTTATGCTCCGGAGTAAAGCATAATTATGCTCGACACTCTTCCCAAAACCAAATCCGGGATCGATCGTGATGCGCTCGCGCGCCACGCCGGCCGCCAGCAGCGCATCGACGCGCTCGCGCAGGAAGGCGATCACGTCGGCCACCACGTCCTCGTAGGCCGGCAGCGCCTGCATGTCCTGGGGCGTGCCCTGCATGTGCATCACGCACAGGCCGCAGTCGCTGTCCTTCACGGCGTCGATGGCGCCCGGCGCGCGAAAGCCGTTGATATCGTTGATCATGTCGGCGCCCGCGATGATCGCCTCGCGCATGACCTCGGTCTTGCACGTGTCGATCGACAGCGGATAACCCAGTTCGCGCAGCGCATAAATCGCCGGCATGACCCGGCGCAGCTCTTCGTCGGCGGGCACGCTGGGCGAGCCGGGCCGCGTGGATTCGCCGCCGATGTCGATGATGTCGACGCCGTCCTTGATCATCTGTTCGGCCCGCTCCACGGCGAATTCCAGGGCCTGGAAGCGGCCGCCGTCGGAAAAGGAATCGGGGGTGACGTTGAGGATGCCCATAACCAGAGGACGCTGGGCGAGGTTATAGCCGAAACGGCCGCACTGCAGATATTGACGCATGACGAAATACCAACGGATTAAACAATAAAAAGGCACCCGCTCGGGGTGCCTTTTCGTGGAGTGACTGGGCTACGGCAGAACGGCGATCAAGCCGGTGCGGTCGCGTTCGGTGCGACGCCGCCGTTGTCGCTCGGAGGCGTGCGCTTGGTCAGGACCACCGACTTCGGCTGACGCGGCTCGCGGCCGGCCATGATGTCGTTGATCTGGTCGGCATCGATGGTTTCCCACTCGAGCAGTGCCTTGGTCATCACTTCGACCTTGTCGCGGTTTTCTTCCAGCAGGCGGCGCGCCAGGGTGTACTGCGTGTCGAGGATGTTGCGGATTTCGGCATCGACCTTCTGCTGCGTCGCTTCGGAAATGGTCTTCACGGAACCGCCGAAGAAGCCTTCGTTCGGATCGTCCTCGTAAACCATCACACCCATGCTTTCCGACATGCCGAAGCGCGTCACCATCGAGCGGGCCAGCTTGGTCGCGCGGGCGAAGTCGTTCGAGGCGCCGGTCGACATCTGGCCGACGAAGATTTCCTCGGCGATGCGGCCGCCGAACAAGATCGAAATTTCTTCCAGCATCTTGTCCTTGTAGCCGGACAGACTGTCGTGTTCCGGCAACTGCCAGGTCAGACCCAACGCATAGCCGCGCGGCATGATCGTGACCTTGTGCACGGGATCCGCCTTCGGCAGCAGCTTGGCGATCACGGCGTGGCCCGATTCGTGGTACGCGGTGTTGCGGCGTTCTTCCTCGCGCATGACCATGGACTTGCGCTCCGGCCCCATGAAGATCTTGTCCTTCGCATCTTCGAAATCGCTCATTTCGACGAGGCGCTTGCTGCGGCGCGCGGCGAACAGTGCGGCTTCGTTGACGAGGTTGGCCAGGTCGGCGCCGGAGAAGCCCGGGGTGCCGCGGGCCAGGATGTCGGCCTTCACGTCGGTGCCGATCGGCACTTTACGCATGTGCACGTTCAGGATCTGCTCGCGGCCGCGGATATCCGGCAGGCCCACCATCACCTGGCGGTCGAAACGGCCCGGACGCAGCAGCGCCTTGTCCAGCACGTCGGCGCGGTTGGTCGCGGCGATCACGATCACGCCCGACGACGCTTCGAAGCCGTCCATCTCGACCAGCAGCTGATTCAGCGTCTGTTCGCGCTCGTCGTTGCCGCCGCCCATGCCGGCGCCGCGGTGGCGGCCGACGGCGTCGATCTCGTCGATGAAGATGATGCAGGGCGAATGCTTTTTCGCGTTCTCGAACATGTCGCGCACGCGGGACGCGCCCACGCCGACGAACATCTCGACGAAGTCGGAACCGGAGATCGAGAAGAACGGGACCTTGGCTTCGCCGGCGATGGCGCGTGCCAGCAGCGTCTTACCGGTGCCCGGGGGGCCGACCATCAGCACGCCGCGCGGGATGCGGCCGCCCAGTTTCTGGAACTTGGTCGGGTCCTTGAGGAAGTCGACGATCTCGCCCACTTCTTCCTTCGCTTCGTCGCAGCCGGCGACGTCGGCGAACGTGACGGTGTTGTTCGTTTCATCCATCATGCGCGCCTTCGACTTGCCGAACGAGAACGCCCCGCCCTTGCCGCCGCCTTGCATCTGGCGCATGAAGAAGACCCAGACGCCGATCAGGAGCAGCATCGGGAACCAGGAAATGAAGACTTGTTGCAGGAACGACGGTTCCTCGGGCGGCTTGACGTCGAAGCGCACGTTGTTGTCGCGCAGGTCGCCGATCAGGCCGCGGTCGAGCATGGTCGCGGTGGTGCGGACCTTGGTGTCGTCGTTGCGGGTCGCGGTGATGCTCGACCCTTCGATCACGACGTCCTTGATGCGTTTCGCCTTGACGTCATCGAGCAGCTCGGAATAAGCAATGGTCTTGCTGCCGCCCGCGACGCTGTGGTTGTCGAACTGCTTGAACAGCATGAACAACAGCAGCGCGACCACCACCCAGATGGCGGATTTGGAAAACATATTATTCACGAAGACTCCTCTGATGCGAACGCATCTTTTCCCATTTTTTCAAAGGCAGATTTTACCGCATTAAGCAGACGGTGCCACGCACGCCCGCCCAAGGTGCCTGGACACCACTATAAACGGTTTTTATTTCCGTTGCGCAGGCATCACGAACATTCCATGCACGCTGGACGCGGATATGCCTGTCCTGTGATGATGTGCGGTTGCGCTCTTGAAAATCAAGGGCGGTCCCGTCGATTTTCGCAGTTTCAGCCCGCCGGATTCTTGAGACCGCGTCCGAGCAGGAAGATTTCCGAAGATTTGTCGCGGCTGGCCTTGGGTTTGATCTGCTTGACGACCTTGAATTCGGTACGGAACTTCTCCAAGACCTGGGTAAAACCCATGTCCTTGAAGCATTTCACTAACAATGCGCCGGATGGTTTGAGGTGCATTTGAGAGAACTCAATAGCGAGATCGATCAAATCCTCCATGCGCGCCGCATCCGCAGACGGAATACCGGACAGATTCGGCGCCATATCGGACAGCACGAGGTCGGCCATCCGGCCCTCGAGGACGCCAGCCAGCTCGTCGAGCACCTCCTGCTCGCGGAAATCGCCCTGGATAAAGTGCATATCGGCAATCGGCTCCATCGGCAGGATATCGAGGCCGATCATCGTGCCCTTGATGCCGCCCTCCTCGCCGCCGGCGAGCTTGCGCCGCGTGTATTGGCCCCAGCTGCCGGGGGTGCAGCCGAGGTCGACGATCACCTGGCCCGGCTTGATGAGCTTTTCGCTTTCGTCGATTTCTTTCAGCTTGTAGGCCGCACGGGCCCGGTAGCCCTCTTTCTGTGCCAATTTGACATAAGGATCGTTGATGTGATCGTGGATCCAGTTTTTATTGAATTTGTTCTTGGCCATTCGCGTAAAATACTGCTTTTAATAGGTATCTCAAAATAACATCATGATCAAACTTACACCGGTCGAGCGTGCGGCGCTGCGTGCGGAAGCCCACGGACTCAATCCCGTCGTCATGATCGGCGAAGCCGGTCTGACCGAGGCCGTCCTGAAGGAAATCTCGTCCAGCCTGGATGCGCACGGCCTGATCAAGGTGCGCGTCTTCGGCGACGACCGCGAAGAGCGCGTCGCGATCTACGAACGGATCTGCGAAGAACTCGACGCCGCCCCGGTCCAGCACATCGGCAAGCTGCTCGTCCTGTACCGTCCGAAGAAGGACGCCGTCAAGGAACGTTCGACGAAGACGGGCAAGGGCCTGCGCGAAGTCACCATCGTCAAGCCGAGCCCGAGCGGCACCAAGAAGCCGACCGTGACCAAGGTCTTGCTGAAAGGGAATGAGCGCGTCACGCAAGGCGGCAACATCAAGCGGGTCAAGCCGCGCCAGGCCAGCACCAAGAAGACGGCCTTGAAATAAGCCGTGTTCTAAAAAAATTAACCGGGGCCGCTGCCCGGTTTTTTTATGCTTACCGCGCCTTCACGACCAATACGGCGCCCAGGATGCTCTCGGCCAGGTACAACACCTGCGACACCCCATGCAGCGCGGCGAATGTCCCCCACTGCTTCGAGGCCCGCACACCCGCCGGCCCGGCCGCTTCGCGGATCGCCGCCATCATCGGCTGCAGGCCCAGGTAGACGATCAGGCTGCACGCCAGCATCCCGGCCACGAGGCCATACAACCAGCGCCGGCGCCGTGCATCCAGGTCGGTCGAGCGTGCGATCAGCGGCGCCAGCAGCACGGCCAGCACGATCGCGAGCCAGGCCGAGCGCGTCAGCATGATGCCGACGACGTTGCCGGCCTGCGTGCTGTCGAGGACGGCAAACGCGCTCGGCGCCGCCAGATAGCTGACGGCCCACACGCTGCCGGCCCACAGGGCGGCCAGCAGCAGGCGCGCGTTGGCGAGCATTGAACTCGTGAAGCGCGGACTCAAACGTAACGGACTTCCAGGATTTCGTATTCGCGCGGACCGGACGGGGCCTGCACTTCGACCACGTCGCCCGCATATTTGCCGATCAGCGCGCGCGCGATCGGCGAGGTGACGGAGACCTTGTTCTCCTTGAGATCGGCTTCATCGATGCCGACGATCTGGTAAGTGACTTTCTGGCCGTTCTCGAGATCTTCCAGGTCGACGGTGGACGCGAACACGACGCGGCCCTCGGCATCCAGCGTGGACGGGTCGATGATCTGCGCGGTCGACAGCTTCTGTTCCAGCTCGGCGATGCGGCCTTCGACGAAGGCCTGGCGTTCCTTGGCGGCGTCGTATTCGGCGTTTTCGGACAGGTCACCATGCGAACGCGCCTCGGCGATCGCATCGATCACGTTGCGGCGCTCCTTGGTCTTGAGCTGGTGCAGCTCTTCCTTCAACTTCTCGGCGCCGAATTTGGTCAATGGAGTGTTCATGGTTATCTGTAGTGGTGAGGCCTCGCGCAACCTGTTGCGCGTTGCAGGGGCGGCCTGGATGCGCGCCGTACGCCGGTACGGCTGCGCTTCTCGACCACCCCTGCTGCCGCTCGCTACGGTTGCACGAGGCCTTTGGCGTACGAAAAAAAAGTGAAAACCACAGAGTCGCACAGCGCTTGCCGCGCGAACTCTGTGGTTATCGGTACTGCTCCTGCTCTTAGTTTAAGGTTTTATGCAGGCCTTGTAAATCGTACACCCGCAACTCGTCCAGGTGACGCATGCCCTGCACGGCCGCCTCGGCGCCGGCGATGGTCGTATAGGTGACCACGCGCGACTGCAGTGCCGACGTACGGATCGTACGCGAATCGGCGATGGCGCTGCGCTTCTCTTCCACCGTGTTCACGACCATCGCGATCTCGTGGTTCTTGATCATGTCGACGATGTGCGGACGGCCCTCGATCACCTTGTTGACCGGGGTGACCGGGATGCCGGCCGCGGCGATCACGGCCGCGGTGCCCTTCGTCGCGACGAGCGAGAAGCCCAGGTCGACGAGGTCGCGCGCCACTTTCACCGTGCGCGGCTTGTCCGAACCCTTCACGGACAGGAACACGCGGCCCGACGTCGGCAGAATGATGCCGGCCGCGAGCTGCGACTTGACGAAGGCTTCGCCGAACGTCATGCCTACGCCCATCACCTCGCCCGTCGATTTCATCTCGGGACCGAGGATCGTGTCGACGCCCGGGAACTTCACGAACGGGAACACGGCTTCCTTCACGCTGTAGAACGGCGGGACGATCTCTTTCGTGATGCCCTGCTGCGCCAGCGTCTGGCCGACCATGCAGCGCGCGGCGATCTTCGCCAGCTGCAGGCCCGTCGCCTTCGACACGAACGGCACCGTGCGCGAGGCGCGCGGATTCACTTCCAGCACGTACACGGTATCGACCGTCTTGCCCTCGACTTCCGTCTGCTGGATCGCGAACTGCACGTTCATCAGGCCGACGACGTTCAGCGCCTTCGCCATCAGCGAGGTCTGGCGCTTCAGCTCATCGATGGTGCCTTGCGCCAGCGAGTACGGCGGCAGCGAGCACGCGGAGTCGCCCGAATGCACGCCTGCCTGCTCGATGTGCTCCATCACGCCGCCGATGAACGTCGTCTCGCCGTCCGAGATGCAGTCGACGTCGACTTCGATCGCGTCGTTCAGGAAGCGGTCCAGCAGCACCGGCGAATCGTTCGACACTTTGACGGCCTCGCGCATATAGCGTTCGAGGTCGCGCTGCTCGTGGACGATCTCCATCGCGCGGCCGCCCAGCACGTACGACGGGCGCACGACGAGCGGGTAGCCGATCTCGGACGCGAGCGCCAGCGCTTCGGCTTCCGTACGAGCCGTACGATTCGGCGGCTGGCGCAGTCCCAGGTCTTGCAGCAGCTTCTGGAAGCGCTCGCGGTCTTCGGCCGCGTCGATCATGTCCGGCGACGTGCCGATGATCGGGACGCCGTTCTTTTCCAAGTCCAGCGCCAGCTTCAGCGGGGTTTGGCCGCCGTACTGGACGATCACACCTTCCGGCTTTTCCAGGTCGACGATTTCGAGCACGTCTTCCAGCGTCAGCGATTCGAAGTACAGGCGGTCGGACGTGTCGTAGTCGGTCGACACGGTCTCCGGATTGCAGTTGACCATGATGGTCTCGTAGCCGTCTTCGCGCATCGCGAGGGCCGCGTGCACGCAGCAGTAGTCGAACTCGATGCCCTGGCCGATGCGGTTCGGGCCACCGCCCAGCACCATGATCTTCTTCTTGTCGGTCGGGTTCGATTCGCACTCTTCGTCGTACGTCGAGTACATGTACGCGGTGTTGGTCGCGAATTCGGCGGCGCAGGTGTCGACGCGCTTGTAGACCGGACGGATGCCGAACTCGTGGCGCTTGGCGCGCACGGCCTCCGGCGTCGTCTGCATCAGGAACGCGAGGCGGCGGTCCGAGAAGCCCTTCTGCTTCAGCTTATACAGCGTCGGCTTGTCGATGCTGTCCAGTTTCTGGTGATCCAGCCACAGCTCGATGTCGACGATTTCCTTGATCTGGATGAGGAACCACGGATCGATCTTGGTGAGGTTGTGCACCTCTTCCAGCGTGAAGCCTTGCGCGAACGCGTCGCCCACGTACCAGATGCGCTCCGGACCCGGCTCGCCCAGTTCTTCCTCGATCTTTTCGCGGTCGCGGGTCTTTTCGTTCAGGCCGTCGACGCCGACTTCCAGGCCGCGCAGCGCTTTCTGGAACGATTCCTGGAACGTGCGGCCCATCGCCATCACTTCGCCGACGGATTTCATCTGCGTCGTCAGGTGCTTGTCGGCGGTCGGGAATTTCTCGAACGTGAAGCGCGGGATCTTGGTGACGACGTAGTCGATCGACGGCTCGAACGAGGCCGGGGTCGCGCCGCCGGTGATCTCGTTGCGCAATTCGTCCAGCGTGAAGCCGACGGCCAGTTTCGCCGCGACTTTCGCGATCGGGAAGCCGGTCGCTTTGGAAGCCAGCGCGGACGAACGCGACACGCGCGGATTCATCTCGATGACGATCATGCGGCCGTCCTTCGGGTTGATCGAGAACTGCACGTTCGAGCCGCCCGTGTCGACGCCGATCTCGCGCAGCACGTTGATCGACGCGTTGCGCATGATCTGGTATTCCTTGTCCGTCAGCGTCTGCGCCGGCGCGACGGTGATCGAGTCGCCCGTGTGCACGCCCATCGGATCCAGGTTCTCGATCGAGCAGACGATGATGCAGTTGTCCTTTTTATCGCGGACGACTTCCATCTCGTACTCTTTCCAGCCGAGCAGCGATTCTTCGATCAGCAGTTCCGACGTCGGCGACGCTTCCAGGCCGCGCTTGCAGATCGCTTCGAATTCTTCTTCGTTGTACGCGATGCCGCCGCCCGAACCGCCCATCGTGAACGACGGACGGATGATGGTCGGGAAGCCCAGTTCGCGCTGCACGGCGCGCGCTTCGTCCATCGAGTGGGCGATGCCCGAACGTGCCGAACCCAGGCCGATCTTGGTCATCGCTTCCTTGAACTTGAAGCGGTCCTCGGCCTTGTCGATGGCTTCCGGCGTCGCGCCGATCAGTTCGACCTTGTACTTGTCCAGCACGCCGTGGCGGTGCAGGTCCAGCGCGCAGTTCAGCGCCGTCTGGCCGCCCATCGTCGGCAGGATCGCGTCGGGACGCTCCTTGTCGATGATGCGCTCGACGGCCTTCCACGTGATCGGCTCGATGTACGTGACATCGGCCGTTTCCGGGTCCGTCATGATCGTGGCCGGGTTCGAGTTGACCAGGATGACCTTGTAGCCTTCTTCGCGCAGGGCCTTGCAGGCCTGCGCGCCGGAGTAGTCGAATTCGACCGCCTGGCCGATGACGATCGGGCCCGCGCCGATGATCAGGATGCTTTTAATATCAGTACGTTTTGGCATTTATTTCTTCTCGCTTGCGTGGGCTTGCATCTTGCTGATGAAACGGTCGAACAGGTAGGCGACGTCGGTCGGGCCGGGCGACGCTTCCGGGTGGCCCTGGAAGCAGAACGCCGGCTTGTCGGTGCGCTCGAAACCCTGCAAGGAGCCGTCAAACAACGACACGTGGGTCACGCGGCAGTTGGCCGGCAACGTGGCCGCATCGACTGCGAAGCCGTGGTTCTGCGACGTGATCAGGACCTGTTTCGAATCCAGGTCCTGCACGGGGTGGTTGGCGCCGTGGTGGCCGAACTTCATCTTGACGGTCTTCGCGCCCGACGCCAGCGCCATGATCTGGTGGCCGAGACAGATACCGAACGTCGGCACACCCGACTCGATCACTTTCTTCGTCGCGGCGATCGCGTAATCGCACGCGGCCGGGTCGCCCGGGCCGTTGGCCAGGAAGATGCCGTCCGGGTTCAGCGCGAGGGCCTCTTCGGCGGTGGCTTGCGCCGGCAGCACGGTGATCTTGCAGCCGCGCTCGGCCAGCATGCGCAGGATGTTGCGCTTGACGCCGTAGTCGAAGGCGACGACGTGGAACTGCGGGTTCTCCTGCTTGCCGTAGCCTTGGCCCAGCTTCCATTCGGTCTGGTCGAAGGTATATGGCTCCTTGACGGACACGACCTTCGCCAGGTCCATGCCGTTCAGACCCGGGAACGAGCGTGCCAGTTCGAGCGCCTGCGCTTCCGACGGTTCGTTACCTTGCGTGCCGGTGAGGATGGCACCGTTCTGGGCGCCTTTTTCGCGCAGGATGCGGGTCAGCTTGCGGGTGTCGATGCCGGCGATGGCCACGACGTTCTCGGCCTTCAGGTAGTCGGCCAGCGACTGGGTGGAACGGAAGTTCGATGCGAGCAGCGGCAGATCACGGATGATCAGGCCGGCGGCATGCACCTTGGTCGCCTCGACGTCTTCCGGATTGATGCCGTAGTTGCCGATATGCGGGTAGGTCAGCGTCACGATCTGACGCGAGTAGCTGGGGTCGGTCAGGATTTCCTGATAACCGGTGATGGCGGTATTGAACACCACCTCACCCGTCGTGTGACCGGCGGCGCCGATCGAATATCCTTTGAAAATGGTTCCGTCTGCCAGGGCTAGGATGGCTGGAACGGCTGGGCCAGAAAAAAATGGCGGCAAGGGCAACTCCCGATAAAGTCGCCGTAGGCTGCGCCACGTCAGACCGGCCTGAACAGGGTGTGGGCATGCATTTCGCCCAGTGTTACAGGTCGCCAGATAGAGGTATGGGTGGGGTAGTCGCTACGGCAGATAAGTGATGGCTAAACCTCTGAATTATAGCGCGATTTATATCGGCCGGCAATCGCCTCGCATCCACTTTTCGTCTAAATACCCTCGGGAAAAGCCTGGGTCGGGTGGACGGCTCGGCCATCCACGCGTCCAGCCAGCGCATGCGGGCCATGCGACGAATCGAGCGCGGGTTGAGCGCGTGGGCGGCAATGCCGCCCACGCTACACACCACAAAAATCGGCAGAAACGAAATTACAGGCCCAGCGCGGCGATGCCGGCCCTGGCGATCTGCGCATCTTCCGCCGACTTCACACCGGACACGCCGACGGCGCCGACCACCTGGCCGTCCACGACGATGGGCACGCCGCCTTCCAGCATGCCGTCCAGTTCCGGTGCGCGGGCGAACGACACGCGGCCGTTGTTGATCATGTCCTCGTAGATCTTCGACTCGCGGCGGCCCAGCGCGGCCGTCTTGGCCTTTTCCGGGGCGATGTGGGCCGACACCGGCGCGGCGCCGTCCAGGCGCTGCAGCCACAGCGGGTGGCCGCCGTCGTCGCAGATCGCGATGACGACTTTCCAGCCGTTCGCGACCGCTTCGGCTTCGGCGCCTGCGGCGATCTTCTTGATGTCTTCGAGGGTAAGGACGGGCTTGGTTTGCATCTTGGGTCTTCTTTCGTAAAACGTGACAGAAAAGTACTGCGGTGCTGCTGCTCAGCGCGCCGCCACCGGGGCGGGCGTGCTTTGCTTGGCCTTGAGTCTGGCCTTGAGATCGGCCATGACGCCGGCCGCGGCCTGCTCGCCCGCCAGCACGGCGAGGTTGCGGCCGGTAAAGTCGGCGCTGCCCATCGCACCCAGGGCGGGCGTGATGACGACGTCGGCATTTTTGAGTTCGAGCTGGTTCAGGCGCTGGCCCATGATCGTGAACGTCTGCATCAGCACGTCCACGGAACTGGCCGTGGCCTGCGCTTCCGTCGCGCTGGAGATATTGACGGCGATGATGAACTCGGCGCCCATCTCCTTCGCGAAGCGCACGGGCACCGGCGCGACGAGGCCGCCGTCGACATAACTCCGGCCGCCGATCACGACCGGCTGGAACACGCCGGGCACGGACGACGACGCGCGCACGGCCATGCCGGTATTCCCGCGGCGGAACAGGATGGGCTGGCCCGTCTTGAGGTCCGTGGCGACGGCGCCGAACGGGATTTTCAGTTTTTCGATCGGCCGGTTGTACACGGCCTTGTTGACATAGGCCTGCAGCGCCTCGCCTTTCAGCACGCCCGGGGCCTTGCTGAAGAACGGGATGGCCCAGTCGGAGATCGTCGTCTCGTCCATGTCGAGCGCGATCTTCTGCAGTTCGAAGCCGTTGTAGCCGGACGCGTACAGCGCGCCGACGACGGAGCCGGCGCTCGTGCCGACGACGATGTCGGGCACGATGCCCTGGGCTTCCAGCGCCTTGATCACGCCGATGTGGGCGAAACCGCGCGCGGCGCCGCCGCCCAGGGCGAGCGCGATCTTTACGTGACGCAGCGGGACGGGCGCGGGTGCGGCGGCGACCGGCGCGGCCGGCTGGGTGGGCGCGGAGCCGCAGCCGGCCAGCACCGCCGCGGCGCCGAGCGTGGCAAGAATGGAACGTCTGGAGAGGGTCATCCTGGGACGGGAAACGGACAAAGACGGGATTGTAACCCGATCCTGGCGTTCATCGTGGGATCCCGCGGAAGCCGCGTCGACGCATGCTCAGCATGGGTCCCCGCTTTCGCGGGCATGACGGCCATCCTCGAACCCGTCGCTCCCGGCAATGCCGGAAACGACTTCCCGGCATTGCCGGAACGGCTTCCCGCGGACGCGCGCACCCATGCCGGGAATCGGGCCCTCCAGCTTACCCCGGCAGCGAGGTATTCGGCAGCGACGCCGTGAACACGCTGCCCTTGCCCGGCACCGACCGGATCGCGAGCTTGCCGCCGTGGCGCAGCAGCACGTGCTTGACGATGGCGAGACCGAGGCCCGTGCCCTGCGTCTCGCGCGAGCGGCTCTTGTCGACGCGGTAGAAGCGCTCGGTCAGGCGCGAGATGTGCTGCTCGTCGATGCCGATGCCGTTGTCGATCACTTCGAAGCGCAGGTCGTTCGGGCCGTGCGACCAGCGCAGTTCGATCTTGCCGCCTTCCGGCGTGTAGCGCACGGCGTTGCTGGCCAGGTTGCCGAACGCGCTGCGCAATTCTTCGCCGCTGCCCATCACGTCCGGGCCGTCGACGGTGAAGTCGATCTCGTGACGGCCGTTCGACAGCGCCCGCGCATCGGTCGCCACCTGCTCGACGAGCGCCCTGATGTCCACCCGTTCTCGCCTCAGGGGATACTCGTCGGACTCCAGGCGCGACAGGGTCAGCATGTCCTCGATGAGGCGCTGCATGCGTCCGGCCTGTTCCGTCATCAGCATCAGGTGCGCCGTGCGCGTCTTTTCGTCCAGTCCCGGATCGGCCATCGCGATCTCGAGGAAGCCGACGATCACCGTCAGCGGCGTGCGCAGCTCGTGCGACGCGTTGGCGATGAAGTCGCGGCGCATGGCTTCGATGCGCTCCGTCTCGGTGGCGTCGTGGGTGACGAGGATTTGCCGGCGGTTCTCGAACGGGATGATCTGCACGATCAGCTTGCGACCGCGGAGCGACAGCGTGAGCGGCTGTTCGTAGCGGCCGAGGATCAGGTAGTCGATGAATTCCGGATGGCGAATGAGGTTCGTCACGCGCCGGCCCTTGTCGCGCTCCAGCGTCAGGCCCAGGTGGCGCTCGGCCGCCGGGTTGCACCATTCGAGGAGCAGGACGTCGTCCATGATCGCCACGCCTTCCGGCAGCAGGTGCATGGCCTGGCGGAAGCGCGCCAGCCACTCCGTCAGCTCGTCGCGATTGCGTTCGTCGTCGCGCCGCAGGCGGTACAGCCGGGCGAAGACGTCGGTCCAGGCGCCCCACCCGTCCGGCAGCTTGGTGCTTTGCGGGTCGTTCAGCCACTCGCCGAGCTTGTGCAAATAGGCCAGCTGGGAGATGAGCAAAGCCAGCGTGAGGAGCAGCGCGAGCGCCAGCCCGGACACCGCGCCCAGCAGCCACCAGGCGATGCCGGCGACCGCGAGCGTCAGGCCCAGGCGCAGCAACGCCGGGACCCAGAACATGACTCGAGGATTCAAGCGGACGACCTTTCTATTTTTCTTTCTCGGTCAGCATGTAGCCGACACTGCGCACGGTCTTGATCAGTTTTTCCGCTTCCTTCAACGCCTTGCGCAGCCGGAGGACATGGACGTCGACCGTGCGCTCCTCGACGGCGGCGGCATCGCCCCACACCTTGTCGAGCAGCTGGCTGCGCGAGAACACGCGCTCGCGGTGCGCCATCAGGAATTTCAGCAAACGGTATTCGGCATTCCCCATGTCGAGCTGGCGGCCGTCCAGCGTGACGGTGCAGCTGGCCGGATCGAGCGTGACGGGGCCGGCCTGCAGCGGCGCCTCGGCCAGGTGCGGGCTCTTGCGGCGCAGCAGGGCTTTCGAGCGGGCCACCAGTTCACGCGGCGAGAACGGCTTCGTCACGTAGTCGTCCGCGCCCGTGTTCAGGCCCGCGATCTTGTCCTCTTCCATGCTCTTCGCCGTCAGCATGATGACGGGGATGTCCTGGAAATCGCGGTCGCCGCGCAGGCGCGACAACAGCCGCAGACCGCTCTGGTCCGGCAGCATCCAGTCCAGCAGCAGCAGGTCGGGCCTGCCGTGCACGATCGAATCCCAGGCCGACGCCACGTTGGCGGCCGTGCGGATCTCCCAGCCCGTCTCGCGCAGGGAATAGCTCACCAGTTCGACGATCGCCGGTTCATCTTCGACAATCAGGACGCTCGTGTTGGCCGCCATCGGTCACCCTTCGTTGTTGGCCGAGAGGGCCTGTGGTGCAAGCTGCCCCGCGGGCAGCTTGCTGTGGCGGATGTCGCGCCCCTCGACCACGTAGATCACGTATTCGGCGATGTTCTTCGCGTGGTCGCCGATGCGCTCGATGGCCTTCGCCACCCAGAGCACGTCCAGCGCCGACGAGATCGTGCGCGGGTCTTCCATCATGAACGTGATGGTGCTGCGCAGGATCGTGCGGAACTCGTGGTCGATCACGTCGTCCTGGGCGATGATCTGCACGGCGGCCTTGCCGTCCAGGCGCGCGAACGCGTCCAGCGCGTCGTGCAGCATGTCGGCCGTGGCGCGCGAGATCGTGCGCACCGTCTCGTAGTGGTTGAAGCTGACCATGCCGCGCTCGTGCAGGCTCTTGGCCGTGCGCGCGATCTTGGTGGCTTCGTCGCCGATGCGCTCGAGGTCCGTGATGACCTTGATCGTCGCCATCACCGTGCGCAAATCGTTGGCGGCCGGCTGGCGGCGCACGATCAGGTGGCTGCAGGCGTCGTCCAGCTGCACTTCGAGCTGGTTGACGGCGTGGTCGTCCGCCATGACCTTGTCGGCCTGCTCGGTGTTCCCGACGCGGAAGCAGTTCAGCGCTTCGTCGAACTGCGTTTCCACCATGCCGCCCATCAGCAGCACCTTGGAACGAATCGCCTCCAACTCCTGGTCGTACTGCTTGGAAGAGTGTTCGCCTACCATGTGTCCATCCTGTTCAATATAGTTATCTTACCGTATCAGCCGAAGCGACCGGTGATGTAGTCTTGGGTTTCCTTGCGTACCGGATTCAGGAACAGCTGGTCGGTCTCGCCGAATTCCACCAGTTCACCCAGGTACATATAGGCCGTGTAGTCCGAGCAGCGTGCGGCCTGCTGCATATTGTGCGTGACGATGGCGATCGTATAGTCGCCCTTCAGCTCGCTGATCAGTTCTTCGATCTTCGACGTCGAGATCGGGTCCAGCGCCGACGTCGGCTCATCGAGCAGCAGCACGTCCGGTTTCACCGCGACACCGCGCGCGATGCACAGGCGCTGCTGCTGCCCGCCGGACAGCGACAGGCCGCTCTTGTTCAACTTGTCCTTCACTTCGGTCCACAGCGCGGCCTTCTTCAGGGCCCATTCCACGCGCTCGTCCATCTCGCCCTTGGACAGGTTTTCGTACAGGCGCACGCCAAACGCGATGTTGTCGTAGATCGACATCGGGAACGGCGTCGGCTTCTGGAACACCATGCCGATCTTGGCACGCAGCATGTTCACGTCGACGCCCGGCTCCAGGATATTGCGGCCGCGGTAAAGAATCGAGCCTTCCGCGCGCTGGCCCGGGTACAGGTCGTACATGCGGTTCAGCGTGCGCAACAGCGTCGACTTGCCGCAGCCGGACGGACCGATGAATGCGGTGACCTGCTTGTCGTGGACGTCCAGGCTGACGTTTTTCAGGCTCTTCGTCTTACCGTAATAAAAGTCCAGGCCGGAGATCTCGATCGTCTTGGTCTTGGGCTTGGACATGTTCGTCGTCGTCGGAGTAGACAGGGTCTGGGTCATCATGGAATTCATCATTGCGGGGTCTTTTGGCGGAACGCGGTCCGCGAGAGGATATTCAGGAGCAGCACGCTGAAGGTCACCAGCAGGGCGGCGCCCCAGGCCAGGCTGCGCCAGTCTTCGTACGAGCTCATCGCGAACAGATAGATCGCCACCGGCAGGTTGGCCATCGGCTGCTTCATGTCGAGGCTGAAGAACTGGTTGTTCAGCGCGGTGAACAGCAGCGGCGCCGTCTCGCCGGCGATGCGGGCGACGGCCAGCAGCACGCCCGTCACGACGCCCGCCTTCACGGCGCGCAGGCGCACCGTCATCGACACCTTCCAGCGCGGCGCGCCCAGCGCGAACGCGGCTTCCAGCAGGCTGTTCGGCACGAGGTGCAGCATGTTGTCGGTCGTGCGCACGACGACGGGAATCGCGATCAGCGACAGCGCGACCGTGCCGGCATAGCCCGAGAAATGCTGGAAGCGGGCCACGCACAGGGCATACACGAACAGGCCGATCACGATCGACGGCGCCGACAGCATGATGTCCGTGACGAAACGCGTGACGGCGGCGAACTTGTTGTTCTGACCGTATTCGGCCAGGTAGATGCCCGCGAGGATGCCGACCGGGGTCGAGATCGCCGTGGACAGACCCACCATCATGAGGCTGCCGACGATGGCATTGCGCACGCCGCCCGGGCTGCCCGGGGCCGGCGTGTCCATCATGAACAGCGTGTGCGACAGTGCGCCAAAACCATTGATCAGCAACGTGGTCAGGATCCACAGCAGGAAGCCGAGGCCGATGGCCATCGCCAGCACGGACAGCGCGATGCCGACGCGGTGCCCGAGCAGGCGGCGGCGATAGACAGCATTCACGACAGCATCCATTACTTCACCCCTTCCTTGCGGGCCATACCCACGAGCATCAGTTTTGCGGCCGACAGCACGATGAACGTGATGGCGAACAGGATCAGGCCCAGCGCGAACAGCGAGGACACGTGCAGCGGCGAGCTGGCTTCGGCGAATTCGTTGGCCAGCGTGGAAGAAATCGAGTTGCCCGGCGCGAACAGCGACAGGGCGATATCGTTGGCGTTACCGATCACGAACGTGACGGCCATCGTCTCGCCGAGTGCGCGGCCCAGGCCCAGCATCACGCCGCCGACGACGCCGGCGCGGGTGTACGGCAACACGATCTTGCGCACGACTTCCCACTTGGTGCAGCCGAGGCCGTATGCGGATTCTTTCAGCACGGCGGGGACGATCTCGAACACGTCGCGCATGACGGAGGCGATGAACGGGATGATCATCACGGCCAGGATCAGGCCGGCGGTCAGGAGGCCCAGGCCCATCGTCGGGCCCTGGAAGAACGGGCCGATGAACGGCAGCACGCCGAGCGTCTTTTTCAGGAACGGCTGCACATAATCGCCGAACAGCGGCGCGAACACGAACAGGCCCCACATGCCGTAGATGATCGACGGCACGCCGGCCAGCAGTTCGACAGCCATGCCCATCGGGCGGCGCAGCCAGGCCGGGCAGATCTCCGTCAGGAACAGGGCGATGCCGAAGCTGATCGGGAACGCGACGAGGAGCGCGATGATCGAGGTCACCAGCGTGCCCGTGATGGCGATCAGGGCGCCGAATTTATCGTTGACGGGATCCCACTCGTTGGTCGTGAGGAACGATGCGCCGAATTCGCGGAACGCGGGCGCCGCGCCGATCGCCAGGGATACGATGATGCCGACCAGGACCACCAGTACGCTCGCGGCGAACAGCAAGGTCACCTTGTGGAAGATGAAGTCCTGGATGCGCTGCACGCGCATGGTATTGCGCAGTGCCGCGTTGCGGGCCTCGTCCTGCAACGCGGCCTGGCCGGCCTCGTCGGCGGCGAGCGCGGAGTGTGCGTTCATGTTCTTGTCCAATTTATTACCTAAAGCAATGCGTCGCTCCCACCCTACCGACCGCTCGCCGGGAGGGTGGGAGCGACGCTACCCACGTTACGGGTTTTGCCCAATTACCAGATCGCCTTGCCCGAGCTGTCTTTCAGGTTGTTTTTCCAGGCGGTTTCCACCAGCTTGATGACCGACTCCGGCATCGGCACGTAGTCCAGTTCGGTGGCGGCGGCAGCGCCGTTCTTGAACGCGTAGTTGAAGAAGCTCAGCACTTCCTTGCCCTTGGCGGCGTCGGCCTGCTGCTTGTGCACCAGGGCGTAGGTCACGCCGGTGATCGGCCAGGCGTTCTTGCCGGCCTGGTCGGTCAGGACGACGTCGAAGCCCGGTGCACGGGCCCAGTCCGCGTTGGCGGCGGCGGCCTTGAAGTTGTCGTCGTCCGGCTGCAGGAAGTTGCCGTCGTGGTTCTTCAGCTGGGTGTGCGCCAGCTTGTTCTTCTTCGAATACGCCCACTCGACGTAGCCGATCGAGCCCTTGATGCGCTGGACGTTGGCGGCGACGCCGTCATTGCCCTTGCCGCCCACGCCCACGACCCATTTCACGGCCGTGCCGGCGCCGATCTTCTGCTTGAACTCGGGGTTGGTCTGCGACAGGTAGTTGGTGAACAGGAACGAGGTGCCCGAACCGTCGGCACGGTGCACGACCGTGATGTCTTCGGCCGGCAGCTTGACGCCCGGGTTCAGGGCGGCGATTTCCTTGTCGTTCCACTTGGTGACCTTACCCAGGTAGATATCGGCGAGAACCGGACCGGTCAGCTTCAGCTGGCCCGGGGCGACGCCTTCCAGATTGACGATGGCGACGACGCCGCCCATGATCGTCGGGAACTGCATCAGACCCGCTTCGTTCAGCTCCTCGGCCGGCAGCGGCATGTCCGACGCGCCGAAATCGACGGTCTTGGCCTTGATTTGCTTGATACCGGCACCCGAGCCGATCGATTGGTAGTTCAGGCCGTTGCCGCTGGTCTTCTTGTACATCTCCGCCCACTTCGAATAGATCGGGTAGGCGAAGGTGGAACCAGCACCGGTGATATCGGCGGCCAGGGTCGCGGTGCTCGCGAACGCGGCGGTGGTGCCGATGATGATGGTTGCCAGCAGTTGCTTCATGCGCATATCAAGTCCTTTGTTGAGGTAGTCACACGGTTGATGCTGCGAAGTGTAGAGAGCAAATATGACGGCTTTATGACATGGTCGATTCGACCATATGACATCCAGCCCGCATGATGTGACACGCTAAAAAACCTTGTCACACGGTTGCCCGCCCGTGTCATATTGCCGGGCACGCGGCAGAGCAAAAGCCCCTTGTAAATACCTCGCCTTATGCTACTTTGAAAGCGTTTACAGTGGTATGGAGGATGTGTCCTACAACTTAAAAACGGCACGGTGAGAAGGATCGGAGGGAGCGCCCAACGGCGCTAAAGGTTATGTTATTTATATCTGGAATGTTGGCCGGTATCGTGGTCCTCGTCCTGTACGAGGTGATCTCGGAAGGCATCGGCAGCGCGCAAAAATTGCACGACCGCTATCACGAATAGCATTGGAGACCGACGAGGCCTCATCAAAGAAAAAGCGGCGGGGCCACAGGCACCCGCCGCTTTTCTTGCCGACAAAACCGGCGTCAGCGCAGAAAGCGCGACAGCTGGCTCATCGAGTTCAAATCCAGGTTCACGAACTGAAACCCGGCCTTGAACTCGCCATTGCTGAAAATACAATACATGACTTTGACGCGGGCACGCAGCGCGAAGGGGTGACCGTCGACCAGCAGGTCCACGCCGACCTGGCCCGTCTGCCCCGTCTGCAACGGATGCGGCACCGTGATGCTGACGCCGTTGGTGCCGATATCGGAAGTGCGGCCCTGGACAGGCGCCTGCCCTTCCAACGCCAATACCGCCCTCGCCTTCAGGATCTTGCGTGCGGAAGTTCTTTGATCTGTAACCACGTTTATCCAGTGATGCTTTTGAAAACGAGGTGGGATTATAGGCGGAAATGGCAACCCGCGTGTTGCCGCAGCCCAACCCTCAGATCAGTCCAGCTCGCGCAGCTTGCTGAACGCTTCGTCGATGCGCTCGACGGCCACGATATTCATGCCCTCGATCTTTTGCTTAGGGACATTGGCTTTCGGAATCACGGCGATCGAGAAGCCGAGCTTCGCCGCCTCGCGCAGGCGCTCCTGGCCGCGCGGTGCCGGGCGGATCTCGCCGGCCAGTCCCACTTCGCCGAACACGACGAGGCCGCGCGGCAACGGCTTGTTGCGCATCGATGAATTAATGGCAAGCAGGACGGCAAGGTCGGCCGCCGGCTCCGTTATCTTGACGCCGCCCACCGCGTTGATGAACACGTCCTGGTCGAACGCGGCGATGCCGGCGTGACGGTGCAGCACGGCCAGCAGCATCGCGAGACGGTTCTGCTCCAGGCCGACGGACAGCCGGCGCGCGTTCGGCAGGTGACTCGCGTCGACAAGGGCCTGCACCTCGACGAGCAGCGGCCGCGTGCCTTCCTGCGTCACCATCACGCAGGAACCGGGCACCTGATTGTCATGTTGCGAAAGAAACAAGGCGGACGGGTTCGACACGCCCTTCAATCCTTTTTCCGTCATCGCGAACACGCCGAGCTCGTTGACGGCGCCGAAACGGTTCTTGATGGCACGCACGAGGCGGAAGCTGGACTGCGTGTCGCCCTCGAAATACAGCACCGTGTCGACGATATGTTCCAGCACGCGCGGCCCCGCCAGCGCGCCCTCCTTCGTCACGTGACCGACGAGGATGATGGTGACGCCCGTCTGCTTGGCCACGCGCGTGAGCTGGGCCGCGCATTCGCGCACCTGCGAGACCGAACCGGGCGCCGATGTCAGCGCGTCCGAATACAGCGTCTGGATCGAGTCAATGACCGCGACGTCCGGCTTGAGGTCGGCAATGGTGCCAAGGATTTTTTCCAGCTGGATCTCGGCCTGCAATTTCAAGTCTTTCGCCTCGACCTGCAGGCGGCGCGCACGCAGCGCGATCTGGGCGCCCGATTCCTCGCCGGACACGTACAGCGTGCTGCGGTTCCCGGCCAGGTTGGCCAGCGCCTGCAGCAGCAGGGTCGACTTGCCGATGCCGGGGTCGCCGCCGATCAGCACGACGCCGCCCGCGACGAGGCCGCCGCCCAGCACGCGGTCGAATTCATCGATACCGGTGCCGAAGCGCGGCACGTCGATCGCTTCGATATCCTTCAGCGACAGCACGGGCGCCGTCTGCGCCAGGCTCTTGTGCATATGCGGCGTCTGCGACATGCGGTTCAGGCCGGCGGTCTCGACCTGTTCGGTCATCGTGTTCCAGGCCTTGCAATCGACGCATTGGCCGGTCCAGCGGCTGGCGACGCTGCCGCAATCGCTGCAGACGAAACTGGTACGGGATTTAGCCATGGTTCCTTACTTATAAAATGGGATCGCAGCCGAGCGGGGCCTCGGCCACACGCACGCGGGATGCCAGCGCGCACATCAATTCATAACCGATCGTGCCGGCGGCGTGGGCCACCTCGTCGATCGGCAGGCCGTCGCCCCACAACGTGACCTTGCTGCCCACGCGCGCGTTCGGGATCGGCGACAGGTCGACGCCCATCATGTCCATCGACACCCGGCCGACGAGCGTCGTGCGGATGCCGTCCACGAGCACGGGCGTGCCGTGCTCGGCGTGGCGCGGGTAGCCGTCCGCATAGCCGCAGGCGACGACGCCGACCGTCATCGCCCGGTCGGCCTGGAAGCGACTGCCATAGCCCACGCTGTCGCCCGGTTCCAGATGCTGGACGCCGATGATCTCCGACTTCAGGGTCATCGTCGGCAGCAGGCCGTAGTCTTGCGCCGACCGGCCGCCCGGCGTGCCGCCGTACAGCATGATGCCCGGACGCACCCAGTCGCTTTGCAGCTCCTGGACCAGCTCCGCCGTGTGCAGCACGCCGCCGGAATTCGACAGGCTGCGCTCGCCGGCGAGGCCGTCCGCGCCCAGGCGGAAGCGCCGGACCTGCTCGCCGATCGACAGGCGCGGATGCTCCAGCTCGTCCGCATTGGCGAAATGCGTCATCAGCGTGATGTTGCGAATGCCGGGAATGGCGCGCAGGCGTTGGTAGGCCGCCGCGAACTCGTCCGGCCGGAAGCCGAGCCGGTTCATCCCGGTATTCATCTTGAGGTGCACATCGATGGGACGGTACAGCTGGGTGTATTCGAGCATCCTGACCTGCTCGATGCAGTGCACCGTGCTGTTGATATTGTGCTCGGCCAGCAACGGGATGTCCGACGTGTCGAAGATTCCCTCCAATAAGAGAATCGGTTTCACCCAGCCCAGCTCGCGCAGGCGCAGCGCATTTTCCGTCTCGATCAGCGCCAGCCCGTCCGCCGACGCGAAGCCGCGCATACCCCGTTCCAGGCCATGCCCGTAGGCGTTCGCCTTCACCACCGCCCAGACGTTCGCCTGCGGCGCACAGGCGCGCGCACGGGCCAGATTGTGCTGCATGGAATCGAGGTGGATGGTGGCGTGCAGGGGACGTGGCATGGCTTGCAGATGGGGGCGGTTAGCTGCGAACGAAAGGCATATTTTACCTGCGGCAGTGAAATGCCGTATTGTCGATTCCTTGGGCGAACCGATCTTTCATGGTATAAAGCAACCCATCCAGTTTTTTGAACCTCTCGAATGAATCGTGGTTTTTATACCATCATGGCGGCGCAGTTCTTCTCGTCGCTGGCAGACAACGCGCTGATATTTGTCGCGATCGGTCTGCTAACGGCGATGAAAGCCCCGGCTTCCCTCACTCCGCTGCTGAAGCTGTCGTTCGTCCTGTTCTACGTCCTGCTGGCTGCTTTCGTCGGTGCGTTCGCCGATTCCATGCCCAAGGGACGGGTGATGTTCATCGCCAATTTAATCAAAGTTTTCGGCTGCTGCCTGATCTTCTTCGGCGTGCATCCCCTCATCGCCTGCGCCGTCGTCGGCTTCGGCGCGGCCGTCTATTCGCCCGCCAAATACGGCATCCTGACCGAGCTGCTGCCGCCGGAAAAACTCGTCGCGGCCAACGGCTGGATCGAAGGGCTCACCGTCATGTCCATCATCCTCGGCACCGTCATGGGTGGCGCCCTCGTCAGCGTGCACGGCAACGCCTGGCTGATGTCCCTGGACGTGCCCTATATCGACACCGGCATCGACACCCCGACCAAGGCCCAGCTCGCCGTGCTGATCGGCGTGTACGCACTGGCGGCCGGCTTCAACCTGCGCATTCCGGACACGGGCGCCCGCTACGAGCACCAGGAACGCAACCCGGCCAGGCTGATCGCCGACTTCGCCGACTGTTCGTCCACGCTGTGGAAGGACAAGCTGGGGCAGATCTCGCTGGCCGTCACGACGCTGTTCTGGGGCGCCGGCGCCACCCTGCAATTCATCGTGCTGAAATGGGCCGAGCGCTCGCTGCACATGCCGCTCGACAAAGCCACGAGCCTGATCGGCGTCGTCGCGATCGGTGTCGCCGTCGGCGCGGCGCTCGCCGCCAAAATGATCCCGCTGAAGAAATCGCTGACCGTCATCCCGCTGGGCATCCTCATGGGCCTCGTTGTGATGGGCATGACCCTCGTGTATTCGCTGACGATCGCCGTGCCGCTGCTGCTGCTGATCGGCCTGCTGTCCGGCTTCTTCGTCGTGCCGATGAACGCCCTGCTGCAGCACCGCGGCCACGTCCTGATGAGCGCCGGCCACTCGATCGCCGTGCAGAACTTCAACGAGAACCTGTCCATCCTCACCATGCTGGCGCTGTACGCCATCATGATCACGCTGAACCTCGACCTGAACGTCATCATCGTCCTGTTCGGCATGTCGCTGGCCAGCATCATGTGGCTGATCGGCCGCCGCCACGCGGCCAACCAGCGCGAGCATGATTCCCTTGCCCTCATCGGCGAGCACAAACACTAAACAAGGGTCAGACCCCAAATTTGGGCAACGTCTTCGAAGCAACCATGGCGGGCCCGCTAAATCTGTCCCTGAATCAATTTCCAAAAACCGGGGTCTGACCCCGGTTTGAGGCCCGTTCGCGCCAGTCGTCCGGGACGATGAAGCCCCGTTCGAATTCGACGATCACGCCGGGCTCTTCGCGCACGAGCGCCACCAGCACGGGTGCGTCGGACGCCAGGAAATGATCTTCCAGTTCCGCGGCCAGCTGGGCCTTGTCCAGCATCCACGTGGCCGATTGCGCGCGGAACGGCGGCAGCCATTGCAGGCGCGGCAGAATCAGGAAGCGGTCGCCGGGCAAGGCGTCGAGTTCTTCCAATGCGCACCAGAAGCCGCGGCAGTGGCCTGCCGTGATCCCCTGCATGGCTCGATAGGTTCCCCGCGGGTAGAACAGCCAGCCCTTCACGAGCGCGCGCGCCGCGACGACGGGCCGCGGCAGCACGTCCTGCGCGGCCGGGTGGCTGCCCAGCGCGAGCTGGCGGTCGAACACCTTGCGCATCTTGCGGCCGAGACTATCTGCCAGGTTGGGGCCGACGAACGTGTCGAAGCCCGCCGCCGAACCGTCCTGCAGCAGATAGAACTTGGTCGCGAACTCGATGTGTTCGACGCCTGCGCCCTCCTCCGCATCCAATAAAAAGTCGAACTCGCCGACCGTGTCGTTGCGGCTCGCGCGCACCTGCAGGCCGTGTGCGACGAGGCGGCCCTGGTGGGCGAAATAAAACGCCATCAGCTTTTCCGCGTACAGGCCGAGGCGCGTATACATTTTCGCGCCGAGCGCCGCGTCGAGCGGCGTGGGATCGGCGTCGAGCTCGCTCAGCCAGAGCTCGGTCGCAGGCAGCATCGGGCCCAGCGTGGCGATGCGGCCTGCCCAGTGCGGATCGTGGATGTCGAGCAGGTCCGGGGCGTCCAGCAGCCAGGCCAGCGCCCGCACCCGCGCGCGCCGCAGATGACTCCAGCGGCGCTCGAAATAAGCCTGGTACGTGTCAGCCGGATCGCGCACGGGCATTCCTCGCCCTGCACAGGTCGGCCCAGGCCAGGGCCTTGTCGGCGCCGCGCCGCAGCAGTTCGCCCGGATGCAGCGTCGCGACAAGGTGCACGGCGCGCCCGCCCGCGTCCAGCGTGTGGATATCGCCGCGGGCACCCGCCAGCGGTTCCGGCAGCGGCCGTGCCAGCAGCGTGTTGGCGGCGATCTGCCCGAGCGTGAGCACGGTGTCCGCCCCCGTCAGCGCCACTTCGCGTTCGAGGTAGGGACGGCACGCGGCCGCCTCCTGCGGCGTCGGCGCGCGCTCGCCGCCGCTGGCCGTCGTCGGACGGCACTTGATCAGGTTCGTGACGTAGACGTCGCGCTCGCGGCCCATGCCGACGGCGGCCAGCATATTGTCCAGCAGCTTGCCCGGATCGCCCGCCAGCGGCACGCGCGCCTTTTCATCGGCGGCCGTCGTGGCGCCGGCCGCGACGACCCAGCGCGCCCGTTTCGCGCCCGTGCCCGGCACCGGCGCGCGACCTTCGCGGCAGGCGCTGCAGCGGCGGCAGGCGGCGATGGCGATGGTGAGCTGGTCCCAGTCCATGGCCGCGATTTCTTCCGGCGTCGCGTCGCTCGGCAGCGCGGCGTCGTCCCAGGCCGAATCGACGTCGACGGGTGCCAGCGCGGACACGGATTGCGCGACCGGCTGCAGCGGCGACGGTCCGGGCGGCCGCGGCTGCGGTGCCGCCGGGGCAGGCCGCGGTGCCGGCGGCGGCGCGACGGGGGCCGGCGGCGGCACGACCGGCGCCAGCGCGGACGCCGACTGCGCCACAGGCTGCAGCGGCGACGGGGCCCGCGCTGGGGCTTCTTCGACGGCGACGTCCGCGCGTGCCGGCGCCGATCGCAGCTGCCACAGCGGGGCGAGGCCCATCTCGCTCAGGAAGATGGCGTCGCGTTCACTGACACCGTTCATAACACATACCTCATCACGATCGCATCCTCGCGCCGGCCTTCGTGCGCGGGGTAATAACCTTTGCGGCGGCCGATCTCCGCATAGCCGTAGCGCTGGTACACCTGCAGCGCGCGCGTGTTCGACGGCCGCACTTCCAGCAGGATCGACTCCATGCGCTGCGCGCGCGCGCGGGCCGCGATGCGGTCCAGCAGATAGCGCCCGACGCCGCGGCCATGCAGCGGCGCCGCGACGGCGACGTCCAGCAGATGGGCCTCGTCGAGCGCATACATCAGCAGGAAGTAGCCTGCCAGAGCGCCTTCGGGTTCGCGCAGCACCCACGCGTCGTAGCCGCTCGCGAGCGAGTCCATGAAGTTCGTGCGGGTCCACGGATGCGGAAAGACGCTGCATTCGAGGGCATGCACCTCGTCGACGTCGCCCACGACCATCGGACGCAGTGCCAGGTGCGCGTGCCCGCTCATTGCTTGCCCTGCTCCGCGCCGGCCTTCGCCGCGTTGATGGCCTGGCGTTCGGCGCTCGTGTACGCGACCTTGTTGCGCAGGTAGAGCGGTTGCGCCGCGTCGGCCGGCACGGCCTGGCCGGCGGCCAGCGCGGCCACGCCCAGCACGGCGAATTCGCGCGCGTGCGGCAGGATGTCGGCGTGGGCACCTGCGGCGAAAGCCTGCCCCGCGAACGCTTCCGGATACGCGGCGAAGCCGTTGCCGCAGGCGACCAGGCCGGCCACGGGTTCCGGCGCGACGGCGCCGGGCGCGCACAGCACGGGCTCGCGCACGCTCTCCCACGCGCCGTCGAAACGGTACTGCGCCCAATAGACTTCGCCCATGCGCGCATCCAGCACGGCGAGCACCTCGGTCGCGCCCGTGCGTGCGCGGCAGGCCTCGGCCATCGCTTCCAAGGTCACGAGCGCCAGCACGGGCTTCTTCGCGCCGAACGCCAGACCCTGCGCCACGCCGCATGCCGTGCGCACGCCCGTGAACGAGCCGGGACCGGCGCCGAACGCGATCGCGTCGCAGTCGGCCAGCGCGATGCCCGCGTCACGCAGCAACGCCTGCACCATCGGCAGGACGGATTGGGAATGCGTGCGCACGCCGGACGATTCACGGGTCAATACGGGG
Source organism: Massilia putida (assembly GCF_001941825.1). NCBI lineage: Bacteria > Pseudomonadati > Pseudomonadota > Betaproteobacteria > Burkholderiales > Oxalobacteraceae > Massilia > Massilia putida. The sequence continues at coordinate 6,211,745 of NZ_CP019038.1, read as the reverse complement.
GCATCCGCGCCGGCCGCGCTATTCAACAACGCGCAGGACGCCAGCTCGGACGAGGTTTCGATTGCGAGGATGATAGGCATGGCGTATTGTAACCCGGCGGCCGGGCCGGCCAAAAGCGCGGAACCGTTGTAAAATCCCGCCCATGTCCAGTCTCACCCTCGAGCCCGATACCCGCGACCAGGTCGCCGCCGCCCTCCACGGCGACGGCTGGATCGTCGCCTGCCTGTGCGCCGCCTGGTGCGGCACCTGCGCGTCTTACCGCGCCGCGTTCGACGGCCTGGCCGCGCGCCATCCGGACAAGACCTTCGTCTGGATCGACGTGGAAGACCAGGCCGACGTCGTCGGCGACCTCGACGTCGAGAACTTCCCGACCCTGCTCATGCAGCGCGGCGACGCCGTCGCGTTCTTCGGCACGATGCTGCCGGATGCGGGCGTGGCCGACCGGCTGATCCACGCGCAGGCCGAACTCAGCGCCGATGAGCTGGCGCGCCAGGGAGCATCGACGCCGGAACGCCAGGCGTGGCAGCGCGAGTGCAATCTGCGCACCCTGCTGGCGGGCGCGGACGAGTGATCACGCGAGGCGCAGCGGCAGGCTGCGCAAGCGCTGCCCCGTCAACTTGAACACCGCGTTCGCCACGGCCGGGGCGACGGGCGGCACGGCCGGCTCGCCCATGCCTTCCGGCGGCGCCGCGCTCGGCATGATGATCGTCTCGACCTCCGGCACCTGCCCCATCCGCAGCACGGGATAATCGCCGAAATTCGATTGCCGCGGCTGTCCGCCGGCGAACGTGATCTCGCCCGCCAGCGCGGCCGACAGCCCGAACACGACGCTCGACTCGACCTGCTGCGCGACGATGTTCGGATTGACGACGAGGCCGCAATCGACGGCGCACACGACGCGGTGCACGCGGATGTCCTTGCCGTCCACCGACACTTCCGCCACCTGCGCGACGACCGTGCCGAACGCCTGGTGCACCGCGAGGCCGTGCGCGCGGCCGCCAGGTGCCGTGCCGGCGCGCGCGAGCGCGGCGTCCAGCACGGCCAGATGGCGCGGATGGTCCTTCAGCAGCGCGCGCCGCCACGCCGCCGGGTCCTGGCCGGCCGCGTGCGCCAGTTCGTCCGCGAAGCTCTCCTTGAAGAACGCGTTGTGCGAGTGCCCCACCGAGCGCCAGTAACCGATCGGCACAAAGCTGTCGACGGCCACGTGGCGGCTGCGCCGGTTGGCGATCGCATACTGCAGGTCGAACTCGCCCTCTGCGGTCGTCTTGTCCGGGCCGACGCCGGGCAGGCCCAGGTTGCGCGGGAAGTATTGGTGGCCGATGGCGCCGCTCGCCAATTTGCTGTCCCATGCGAGCACGTTGCCGTCCGCGCCCACGCGCGCCGTGTAGCGCGCCAGCGCGGCCGGGCGGTAGACGTCGTGGCCGATGTCGTCCTCGCGTGTCCAGATCAGCTGCACCGGCCGGCCGCGCGTCTGCAGCGCGACAGCCACGGCCTGCGCCACCATATCCGTCTCCAGGCGCCGGCCGAAGCCGCCGCCCAGCATCGTCACGGCGATGGACACATCGTCGCGCGACACGCCGGCGACCTTCGCCGCCACGTCCACCGCGATGCTCGGTACCTGCGTCGGCGCCCACAACCTGACTTTGCCGTTCAGGACTTGCGCCGTGCAGTTCTGCGGCTCCATCGTCGCATGCGCGAGGAACGGCGCGCGGTATTCGGCGCGCACGATGCGCGCACCCGCGAGCTCTGCCGCGTCCTGGCTGCCGGATTCGAAATAGGCATAGCCCGGCTCCTCTTCGAGCGCCTTGGCGAAGCCGGCGAACACGGATTCGCTCGACAGCGCATCGTGCGGACTGTCGGACCATCGCACGGACAGCGCCTGCGCCGCCTGCTTCGCCTGCCACCAGCCCTTGGCCACGACCGCGACCCCGGCGCCCGCGCCGGAGAACGGCGCCAGCGCGGACGACACGTCCACGACCTTGACCACGCCCGGCATGGCCGCGACCTTGGTCGCGTCGAAGCCGGCGACACCCGCCCCCAGCACGGGCGCCATGCGCAGCGCCGCGTACAGCAGGCCTTCCGGCCGCACGTCGATGCCGAAGACGGCCTGTCCGTTCACTTTCGACGGCGAGTCGCGGCGCGGCAGCGGCTTGCCGATCAGGCGGTACTCCGCCGGCGTCTTGAGGCGCACGTCGCCGGGACCGATGCCGGCGCCCAGCGCGGCCGCGCGCCTGGCCAGCAGGCCGTACGGCGCGCGGCGTCCATCCGGATGGAGCACCATGCCGTCGCGCGTGGTCAGCGCATCGACCTTGGCACCCCATTGTTCCGCGGCGGCGCGCAGCAGCATCGCGCGCGCGACGGCGCCCGCTTCGCGCATCGTCGGCCACGCATCCTTCACGCTCGTCGAGCCGCCCGTGAACATGATGCCCAGCTCGCGCGCGACCTTGCCCGCGACCCAGCGGGCGCCCGCGGGCACGCTGCCCGCAGCGTCCGGATGGAACGGCAAGGTATCGCGCAGCACGGTGAGGTTGGCGAAGATCTTGTCGATGGGCGCCTGCACGACGCGCACGGCTTCGAGCGGCGCGTCCAGTTCCTCGGCCAGCAGCACGGGCAGGGCCGTGTGCACGCCCTGCCCCATCTCGCTGCGCGGCACGACGACGTCGATGGTGCCGTCGGGCGCGATCGCCACCCAGCCGTTCAGGGCGACGGTGCCGGCATCGAGCCTGCCTGCCACCGTCGCGCGCAGCCGCTGGCGCGGCGGCGCGACGCCCCAGCCCACGACGAGCGCGGTCCCGGCGGCCAGGCCGCCCAGCAGGAAGCGCCGGCGCCGCGGTTTCTGCACCTTGCGTACGCCGCGAATGCTGTCGTCGTCTTCCTTATCCGAACTTGGTGCGCCCGTGTCCCGCATCGTCCTCCCTCCATGTGTCCAGCAGTTCGCCCGGCTCCATCGGCCGGCCGTACAAATAACCTTGCGCGCGCCGGCAGCCGTGGCGCAGCAGGAACGCGGCCTGCTCGACGGTCTCGACGCCTTCCGCGATCACGGCCAGGTCCATGCTCTTGCCCAGCTGGACGATGGCGATCGCGATCGCTTCGTCTTCCTTGTCGGTGGCGATGTCCTTGATGAAGCTGCGGTCGATCTTCAAGGTCTGCACCGGCAGCTGCTTGAGGTAGGCGAGCGACGAATAACCCGTGCCGAAATCGTCGATCGCGAGTTCCACGCCGAGCGCATGCAGGTCGTTGATGTACTGGAGGGCGTCGCCCGTGTTCATGATCACGGACTCCGTCACCTCGAGCTGCAGGCGCTGCGGCGCCAGGCCGGCCTCAAGCAGCACGCGCGCGACCTGCGGCGCCAGGCTGCCGCGGTCGAACTGGCGTCCCGACAGGTTCACGGCGATCTTCGGCACATGCAGCCCGGCCGCGTCCCACGCCACCGCTTGGCGGCAGGCCTCTTCCAGCACCCAGGCGCCCAGCTGGCCGATGAAGCCGATGTCCTCCGCGAGCGGGATGAAGCGCACCGGCGGCACGTGGCCCAGCTCCGCGCTGTGCCAGCGCACGAGGGCTTCGACCCCGGTCAGGCGGCCCGTCTCGATCTCCACCTGCGGCTGATAGTGCAGGCGGATCTCGCCCCGTTCGATCGCACGGCGCAGCAGGCCTTCCATGCGCAGGCGCTCGGCGTTGTCGCCATCCATCGACGGCGCATACAACTGGTAGCCGTTGCGCCCGCGCGCCTTGGCCTGGTACATGGCCACGTCGGCGTTCCGGATCAACACGTTCATGTCGACCGCGTCCTGCGGGAACAGGCTGATGCCCACGCTGCCCGTGACGAACAGTTCGTAGTCCGACACGAGCACGGGCAGTTCGAACAGCCGCATCAGTTTTTCCGCCACCTCGCGCGCGCCCTGCGCGCCGTCGACGTCTTCGAGCAGCACGATGAATTCGTCACCGCCCAGGCGCGCCAGCGTGTCCCCGTCGCGCAGGCAGGCGGACAGCTGGTCCGCCACCTGTTTCAGGAGTTCGTCGCCGACGTGGTGGCCCAGCGTGTCGTTGACGGTCTTGAAGCGATCGAGGTCGATGAACATCACGGCGAGCTGGCGGCGGCCGCGCGCGGCGCGCACCATCGCGTGCTGCAGGCGGTCGTGGAACAACAGCCGGTTCGGCAGGCCCGTGAGCGGGTCGTGGTGCGCGAGGTGGTCCAGCTTGTCCTGCGATTCCTTGACCTTGGTGATGTCGGAAAACACGCAGACGTAATGCGTGACGGCGTCGTGGTCGTCGCGCACGGCCGACACGGTCAGCCACTCGAGATAGGCTTCCCCGTTCTTGCGCAGGTTGCGGATCTCGCCGCGCCAGAACCCCGCCTCCGCCAGGTCGGCCCACAGCGCTTCGTAGAAGCCGGCATCGGCGCCCGTCATGCGCGTCAGGTTCGAGTGCGTGCCGACGGCCTCGCTCTCCGTATAGCCCGTGATCTGCGTGAAGGCGGGATTGGTGGCGACGATCTTGCCGTGCACGTCGATCACCATCACGCCGTCGGCAATGTGTTCCAGCACGGTGGCCGACAGGCGCAGCTTTTCCTCGGCCTGGCGCCGCTCCGTGACGTCGGCGAACACCCAGATGGCGCCGTCGTCGATCCGTTCGGGGTCGAGCGCGCGGCCGCTCACGGCGCACCAGAACAGGCGCCCGTCGCGGCGCCGGAACTGGCGCTCCTCGCTGTAGTCGTCGCCGCGCGCCAGCACCGGCGCGGACGCCTCGATGCCCTGCACGCAATCCTCGACGGTCGGGAACAGCACGCCGACCGGATCGTCCACCAGCTCGCCCTCGGCGTAGCCGAACAATTCGTCGAAGCGGCGGTTGGTCGACACGACGCGCCGCTCGCGCACGTACAGGATGCCGAACATGACGTTGTCCAGCACGGCGCCCTGCTCGGCCAGCAGCGCCTCGATGCGCATCTCGTTGTATTTGCGCTCGCTGATGTCGGAGATGATGCCGTCGATCCAGAATGCGGCGTTGCCGTCGAATCCGGCCGGCTGGCCGCTCTCCAGCACCCAGCGCTCGATGCCGGCGGCGTCGACGATGCGGTACTCGATCTCGTACGGCCGCACGGCCAGCACGGCCTCCTTGACGAAATGCCGTTGCAGCTTGCGGTCTTCGGGACAGATCACGTCGGCCCAGAGGTCGGTGTGCGCGCCGATGAACCGGCTCGCCGGATAGCCGGAGATGTCTTCGATGGCATCGCTGACGAAGTCGATCGACCCGCCCGGGCGGGCGCGGAACACGGCGCCCGGCACCTGCGTGACGATGGTGCGGAAGCGTTCCTCGCGCCGGCCGATGTCCTGGAATAGGTCGCCGATCGCGATGCGCATGCGCTCCAGCTGGCCGCCGAGCTGTCCCAGTTCGTCGTTCGTGGGCAGCGCGAGCGGCGTGTCGAACGCGCCGCGCGACAGGCGGTCGGAAAAACACATCAGGGTGCCCAGCGGCGCGAGCAGGCGCCGGCGCAGCAGCATCAGGATCAATAACAGCGACACGGCCAGCTGGACGGCCAGCACGAGCGCATAGCGCACCTGCTTGGCGCGCAGCGATTGCTGGCTGTGGCTGTCGTCCATCTCGACAGCCACGTGGCCGATCGGCTGGCCGTGCACGACGACCTCGCGCTCGGCCCGCAGCATCTGGCCGCCGGGCGCGACGGCGGCGCGGCGGTCGATGAAATCCCCCTCGGCCTGGGCGCTCACGTGCACGCGCACGACGGCCGGGTCGCGCATCAGCGAATCGACCAGCGAGCGGGCCGCATCGATGTTCATGTTCCACAGCGATTCCTGCATGCCCAGCGCGAGGATGTCGGCGTTGCGCTGCAGGGTCTCGTCAAGCTCGCGGCGGGCCGCCTGCCGTTCCTGCACGCCGATCAGGAGGTAACCGCCCACGACGGCCGGCACCGCGAGGCCGCCGAACACCATCACCAGCAGCGCGGCGTACAGCGAGCGACCGTACAGCCTGGCGAGGCGCGCCGGCAGCGCGGTCAAGGCGACTCGAGATAAGAAGGCCATGGTGGTGGGGACTCGGTGCCGCGTCCGGCTTGTGGCTGGTACGACAACTATTGTGACGAATCAATAAGTTAGAGTTTTTCTGGATTATGCACGCAACAATTGCCGCACGTCACAAGTTTTTCCGTTACGCCCGGCTTGGTAGCGATAACCGTGACCGGGCCGCCACGCCGGGGGGTTTGAACGGCGCCAAGCGGCGCGGATGCAAGCTTGCTATCATCGAATTCTTTTCATGGAGGAGACGACGATGACCCTTTCCCTGTACACGGCCTCGGTGCCCGTATTCCGCCAGATCCTGGGTAGCCTGGCGTCCATCCTGACGAAGGCCGAAGCGCATGTGGACGCGAAAAAGTTGGACCCGAACGCCCTGCTGCAGGCCCGCCTGTTCCCGGACATGTTCCCGCTGGTGCGCCAGGTGCAGCTGGCGACGGATTTCGCCAAGGGCGCGGCCGCGCGCCTGGCGGGCGCCGAGGTGCCGCGCTATGAAGATACCGAGACGGATTTCGCCGGCCTGCAGGCACGGCTGGAAAAGACGCTGGCCTTCCTGGACACGGTGGCGCGCGAGGCGGTGGATGCCGGCGGCGACCGCGACGTGACGATCGGCACGGGCGCCAACCAGCGCCAGTTCAAGGGCCAGGTCTATTTACTGCACTACGCGCTGCCCAACTTCTATTTCCACGCCGCGACGGCATACGACATCCTGCGCCATAACGGGCTGGAGATCGGGAAACGGGATTTCGTCGGGACCTTCTGATCAAGACGGTTCAAGTGTTGCGGCGCGGGTAGCCCTGCGCGAGGATGCGCTGCCACACGACTTCCTTCTGCTCGGCCGTCATCGAGACCCAATGGGCCACCTCGACGACGGTCCGGCCGCAGCCGCGGCAGATGTCGTCGAACGTCGTCGAGCAGACGGCGACGCAGGGCGTGTCCGGACGCTCGGGCAGAGGGACGCTCCGTGCATCAGCGTGCGGGGCCGACATCGAGCTTGTCCCAGCCTTCATGGCCGAGCTTTTCCATGGTGTCGATATTCTTCTCGAAGATCTCGGCCGCATCCGGGATCGCTTCCACGGCGCGGTCGATGCTGTCTTCGCGCAGCAGTTGCAGGACCGGGTAAGGCGAACGGTTCGTATAGTTCTCGATATCGTTCGGGTCGGTGTCCGCAAACTGGTAGTCCGGGTGGAAGCTGGCGATCTGCAGCTCGCCGTCCAGGCTCATGTCTTCCAAGGCGGCGTCGGCCACGTCGAGGAATTCATTGAAATCCAGGAAATCCTGGAGCACATACGGGTGGATCAGCAGAGTGGTGTCGATCTGCTCGGGATCGGTGTCGGCCAGCAGCTGCAGTTCGTCCATCAGGGTGTCGAGCAGCGACTCGGGCGAGCGCGCATGCGAGACGACGTAGCGGACCTGGTCCTTGACCTGCACCGCCTTGGCGAACGGGCAAAGGTTCAGGCCGATGACGGCGCGGTCGACCCAGCGCCGGGTGGCGGCGACGATGGCGTCATCGTCCACGTTCTCGTTGGCAGTGCTCATGTAATGCTTTCAATATATGCGATCCGCTGGCGCGGAAAAACCTAAACCGCTGGCGCGGAGACGGCCATTGTACGCGTTTTTGCGTCCCCTCCATAGAACGTCCGGCAAGCCGGGTTACCTTGACAGGCAGGCGGTATTACCCGCCAGTCTATTTAGTCCAGGTACAAATTTGACAATACGGGCTTGCCACAAGCGCGGGTTCCGGCCCCGGAAATCGCCGGTACTCCCCGGGGTATGCCGCAAAACTATTGATACGCATCAGCCAAAGATGGATCGAAAGGAACCATACCCCCACGATACGCGTCTTAACAAACGCCGACGTTAGCAAAAAGAGTAGACAAGATTTTTTGTAACCGCGCCGACATATTTCTTGACTGCCTCGGTAACTGGTCCGTACACTTCGCCTTCATTCGTCAGTCCTGCCGTTCCTGGACGCAACACTGGAAAGCTATGAACGAAACGACTCGCTCCACTTACGCCCTGACGATCGCGCTCCTGCTGGGACCCGCGATCGGTCACGCCGCCGACAGCGTCCCGAGCCCGATCGCCCAGAGCAGCAGCATGGCCGCCATGGCCAGGGCCACCCTGCCGCAAGCCCTGACCCCGTCCAAGGCCGACGACTACAAGGACCCCGACCTGTGGGCCCGCATCCGCAGCGGCTATGCGATCCCCGACGTCGACAACGCCCTCGTCGCCAAGCACATCCAGTGGTACGCCAGCCGTCCCGACTACCTGACCCGCACCTCCAGCCGCGCCTCGCTGTACCTGTACCACGTCGTGCAGGAACTGGAAAAGCGCGGCATGCCGACGGAACTGGCCCTGCTGCCCGTCATCGAATCCGCCTTCAACCCGCAAGCCCTGTCGACCGCCGACGCGGCCGGCATCTGGCAATTCGTGCCGGGCACGGGACGCGACTTCAACCTGCAGCAGAACATGTTCAAGGACGAGCGCCGCGGCGTGCTCGCCTCCACCGACGCCGCCCTCACCTATCTGCAGCGCCTGTACACGATGTTCGGCGACTGGCAGCTGGCCCTGGCCGCTTATAACTGGGGCGAAGGCAATGTGCAGAAGGCGATCCAGAAGAACCGCGCGCTGGGCAAGCCGACCGACTTCGAAAGCCTGTCCGAGCTGATGCCGGCGGAAACCCGCAACTACGTGCCGAAGCTGCAGGCCGTCAAGAACATCATCGCCAATCCGGCCCAGTATGGCGTCGTCCTGCCGACGATCGACAACAGCCCGTATTTCGTGGCTGTCGACAAGACGTCCGACATCGACCTGGCCGTGGCCGCCCAACTGGCCGAGATGTCCGTCGACGAATTCAAGGCGCTGAACCCGCAATTCAAGAAGCCCGTGATCACGGGCGAATCGACCAAGATCCTGCTGCCCAAGGAAAACGCCGAGAAGTTCAACCTGAACCTCGCGCAATGGGGCCGCGCGCTGTCGTCGTGGACGACGCACAAGATCACGTCGGCCCGCGAAAGCATCGCCTCGCTGGCGGCCAAGCTGGGCACGACGCCGGAAGTGATCCGCCAGGCCAACAATATCCCGCCGCAGATGCGCCTCAAGGCGGGCTCGACCATCCTGGTGCCGAAGACGAGCGCCACGGCCGGCAACGACATCGCCGAGAGCATCGTCGAGAACGCATCGATGGCGCTGGAAGCCGACCGTGGCGACGCCCGCCGCAACGGCCGCAAGTTGTCCGGCGCCCAGCGCATCAAGGCCAGTGCCGCGCATGCCGTGGCCGAGATCAAGAGCCGCGTGTCGCGCGGTTCCAAGCCGGCCGTGAACGCCAACGGCCGCAAGCGCCGTTGATTGCGCGGTCCGGCGCTCCGGCGCCTCGTATCATTCAGACCACGCGACGGGTTTATAACCCGTCCGTCCGCGCACATCTTGACGCGTGCCGTGCACGCTTTTCAAAAGTACGGTATAGTGTTGGTTGTGCGCTGCAATAAACGCGTTTGCATTGACCGCGGCGGCAGTTCACCGACAGTAGTACAAAACCAGCTACGCAAGCCCAGGCATCCAAGAAGTGGGGCTTCGAAAAACCGTCACGAGCGGCAGCAGATTTCGTTGAGAAGCGCAGCTGTACGAAGAGTACAGCGAGCATCGCAGACGAAATCGGCAACGCGCAGTAGGTTTTTTCGACGTGTCCGAAGGATGTCCTTTCATAAAGCCCTCCCGCCCTGCGTGCCGAAACAGGCACCGTCCCGGCGCAAAGCTTTTGTGCCGAAATTTCTTTCGTTTCAGAGTCATTTCGTATTGTTGGCTCGCGTTGCTATTTCGCGTTCCGCTCCGAATAGCGTGGACGCTCACTGATCCATACCGAAAGTAAAGATAAATAATGAGTTTTGAAGCACTAGGCTTACACGCGTCCATCGTCAAAGCAGTTGCCCAGGCCGGCTATGAAAAGCCGACCCCGGTGCAAGAGCAGGCGGTGCCGGCGGCGATCGCGGGCCGCGATCTGCTGGTCTCGTCGCAAACCGGTTCGGGCAAGACGGCAGCGTTCATGTTGCCCGCCCTGAACAAATTCGCCAACATCGAACCCGCGCCTGCCGGCCGCACCCCGGCGCAGGAAGCGCAATCGACGCGCGCCCGTGGCGAGCGCGTCCGTTTTAAGGCAGCCCAGCCGAAAATGCTGGTCCTGACCCCGACCCGCGAACTGGCCCTGCAGGTGACCAACGCGACCGAGCAGTACACCGTGAACATGCGCCGCATCCGCGCCGTGTCGATCCTGGGCGGCATGCCGTATCCGAAGCAGATGCAACTGCTGGCCAAGAATCCGGAAATCCTCGTGGCGACCCCGGGCCGCCTGATCGACCACATGGAGTCGGGCAAGATCGACTTCTCGCAGCTCGAGATCCTCGTGCTGGACGAGGCCGACCGCATGCTGGACATGGGTTTCATCGAAGACATCGAGAAGATCGTCGCCGCGACGCCGGATTCGCGCCAGACCATGCTGTTCTCGGCCACGCTGGATGGCGTCGTCGGCAATATGGCACGCCGCATCACGAAGGATCCGATGGTGATCCAGATCGCCAGTGGCACGAAGCGCCACGAGAACATCACGCAGAAGGTCCACTTCGTCGACGACCTGTCGCACAAGAACCGCCTGCTCGACCACCTGCTGCGTGACGACACGCTGGACCAGGCCGTCGTGTTCACCGCCACCAAGCGCGACGCCGACATGATCGCCGACCGCCTGAACATCGCCGGTTTCGCGGCCGCCGCACTGCATGGCGACATGCACCAGGGCGCGCGCAACCGCACGCTGGACAGCCTGCGCCGCGGCCAGGTCAAGGTGCTGGTCGCCACCGACGTCGCCGCGCGCGGCATCGACGTGCCGAACATCACCCACGTCGTGAACTACGACCTGCCGAAGTTCCCGGAAGACTACGTGCACCGTATCGGCCGCACGGGCCGCGCCGGCCGCAACGGCATCGCCGTCTCGCTCGTGAACCACGCGGAAAGCATGAACGTGCGCCGCATCGAACGCTTCACCAAGCAGACCATCCCGGTCGACGTGGTCGAAGGCTTCGAGCCGAAGCGTTCGGCCGCTCCCCGTTCGGGCGCGCGTCCGGGCTGGAAGCCGGGCGACGGCCGCGGCGGCAAGCCGGGCCAGCGCAGCTTCCACAAGCCGGCCGGTGAAGGCTACCGCGGCGGCGAGGCCGGCGGCCAGCGCGAAGGCGGCTACCGTGGCGATGCGCCCCGTCGCGAAGGCTTCCGTGCCGACGCGCCCCGTCGTGAAGGCGGCTACGAAGGCCAGCGTCGCGACAGCGCGCCGCGCCAGGGCGGTTTCGCCGACGGCCAGCGCCGTGAAGGCGGCGGCTTGCGGAGCGAAGGCGCCCCGCGCCGCGAACGCAGCGGCTTCGGCGCCCATCCGCGCTCGGCCGATTCGGCCCGCCGCACGTTCGGCGACCGCTGATCGTCAGCCTGCATGAATAAAACCCCCGGTGCCGCGAGGCGCCGGGGGTTTTTCTTTTATAACGCGCAACTGCGGAACCCCGCGAAGATGTCGTCCCGCTCGGGCGTATAGAAATTGCGGAAGTGCGGCGAGCGCAGCCGCGCCGGCGTGGCGAACGACGCGCCGCGCAGGGTCTGGCGCGTGCCGAACCACGGTGCAGAGTAATCGCGGTAGCGGTCGGCCTCGAAGCCGGCGAACGGCAGGAAGGCGGACGCCGTCCATTCCCACAACGATCCCCACGCGAAGCCCGGCTGCCGCGACGCCGCCGCGTATTCCCATTCGTCCTCCGTCGGCAGGCGGCGGCCGGCCCATGCGCACCAGGCCTGCGCCTCGTACAGGTTCACGTGGCGCACGGGTTCCGCAAGGTCCAGCGCCACCGGGCGGCCGAAGCGCACCGTGTGCCAGTCCTCCCCGTCGCGCGCCCAGTAGCGCGGCGCCGAACGCTCCTGCGTCATGAGCCAGGCGCGGCCGGCCTCGGTCCAGTATTGCGGACGCTCGTAGCCGCCGTCGTGCACGAAGTCGAGGAAGGCGGCCGTGCTCACGAGCGACGCGTCGATGGCGAACGGCGCCACCTTGACGAGGGCGGCATTCTTCTCGTTGTCGAACACGAAGCCGGACGACTGGTCGCCGCCGCGCATGAAGCTGCCGCCGGCGAACGCGACCTCGCCCGCGCCGCCCGCCACGACCGACTGCGCGCGCGGCGCCAGCGGCCCCTTTGGCTCAGGCGCGCCGCGCGACTGGAGCGTCTGCAAGGCGACCATGAACGCTTCGCCGTGCATGTCCTCGTGCGCCAGCGCCAGACGGTACGGATACAGCGCCGCGTCGTCATCGGCCTCGTGCGCGAGACGGTCGAGGATGCGGTCGAGGACTTCGTGGCAATAGGTCTTGACGGCGCCCGGCGGCGGCAGGTCGAGCGTCCAGCGCGCGCCGTGCGGAACGGTACCGGAGTCGAACCAGTCGTCGCCGCGCGCCAGCAGCGAATGGCCGCTGGCGGCGCCGGGCCGGCTGTCCAGCGCGCCGCGCAGCACGAACCATTCGGCGAACCAGGCCGTGTGCCCAAGTTCCCACAGCGGCGGATTCACGATGGGCAAGCGCGGGACGCGGGAAGCGTCGTCGTAGCCGGCGATGGCGAGGGCTTCGAACAGGGCGAGCGTATAATGCCGCGCATCCCGCAGCGCGGCGGCCAGCTCTTGAGGTCCCGCGTGGCGGAACGATGCTTGATTGACGGTCATGCATCATTGTACGACCAATTTTCGACTCCGAATCCAACCGCATGGCCCGAGCGCACATCCACATCGTCAGCCCCGCATCCGCCCGCGAAAACAACGGCAACTGGCAGACGGCCAGCCGCTGGCGGCGCCATCTGGCGCGCGATTTTCGCGTCACGATCGGCCCCGGCTGGCAACCGGGCGACGCCGTCCCCGACCTGCTGATCGTGCTGCACGCGCGCCGCTCCGCCGCCGCGCTGGCGGCATTCACCAAAGCCCATCCGGCCAAGTCCACGCTGCTGGTCCTGACGGGCACCGATCTCTATCGCGACATCCACGACGACGCCACCGCGCGCGCGTCGCTCACCCGCGCCGGCGCGCTGGTCGTGCTGCAGCCGCGCGGCCTGGACGAGCTGCCGCAAGCGCTGCGTTCCAAGGCCCACGTGATCTACCAGTCGGCCCCGCGCCTGCGTCCCGCCCGGCCGCGCCTGCCGCGCGACGTCGCCATGATCGGCCACCTGCGCGCCGAAAAAGATCCGCAGACATTCATGGACGCGGCCCGCCTGCTCGACACGCCTGGCGTGCGCCTGCTGCACATCGGCGCGGCACTGGACCCCGACCTCGGCCTGCGCGCGCGCGAAACGGAGGCCGCCGCGCCGGCCTACCGCTGGCTCGGCGCCCTGCCCCACATGGCGACGCGGCGCCGGCTGCGCCACTGCCACGCGATGGTGATCGCGTCGCGCATGGAGGGCGGCGCGAACGTCATCATCGAAGCGGTGACGAGCGGCGTGCCGGTGCTCGCATCGAACATCTCCGGCAACGTCGGCATGCTGGGCGAGGACTATGCCGGCTTCTTCCCGCCCGGCGATGCGGCGGCGCTGGCCGATCTCATCGAACGCAGCGTGCTCGACGCGCGCTTCATCGAGCGCCTGCGCCGCCAGTGCGCCGCGCGCGCCAAGCTGTTCGCACCGACGGCGGAGCGAGCGCGCCTGCTCGACTTGGTGGATAATCTGCTGTTACCGCGCGACGCGCCCACCTGAACCTTCGAACAACGCAGGACGACAAGAGCCCCGTATGAACACATCTGCCGACCAACCCATCAAACTGACCTCGTTCTCCCACGGCGGCGGCTGCGGCTGCAAGATCGCGCCCGGCGTGCTGTCCGAGATCCTGAAAAAGTCGAGCGGCTTCCCCGTGCCGAAAGAGCTCATGGTGGGCATCGAGACGGCCGACGACGCGGCCGTCTACAAGCTGAACGACGAGCAGGCGCTGATCGCCACGACCGACTTCTTCATGCCCATCGTCGACGACCCGTTCGACTTCGGCCGTATCGCCGCGACCAACGCGATCTCGGACGTGTACGCGATGGGCGGCACGCCGATCATGGCGCTGGCCCTCGTCGGCATGCCGATCAATAAACTGCCGCTGGAGACGATCGGCAAGATCATCCAGGGCGGCGAATCGATCTGCGCGGAAGCGGGCATCCCCATCGCGGGCGGCCACACGATCGATTCCGTCGAACCGATCTACGGCCTCGTCGTCATGGGCCTCGTGCACCCGTCGAAGGTCAAGCGCAATGCCGATGCGCGCGCGGGCGACGTGCTCGTCCTCGGCAAGCCGCTGGGCGTGGGCGTGCTGTCTGCCGCGCTGAAGAAGGACCAGCTGGATGCGGACGGCTATGCCGCGATGATCGCGAACACGACGAAGCTGAACAAGCCGGGCAAGGCGCTGTCGGAACTGCCGGGCGTGCACGCGCTGACGGATGTCACGGGCTTCGGCCTGCTGGGCCACCTGCTCGAACTGGCGCGCGGCGCCAAGCTGACGGCGAAGCTGGACATGGCCAACATTCCGCTGCTGCCGGGTGTCGAGGCGCTGGCCCACGCCGGCTATTTCACGGGCGCGTCCGGCCGCAACTGGGATGCGTACGGCCGCGACGTCGAGCTGGGCAGCACCGTCACGGACACGCAGCGCGTGCTGCTGACCGACCCGCAGACGTCGGGCGGCCTGCTCGTGTCGTGCGATCCGGGCAGCGTCGACGAGGTGCTGGCCCTGTTCCGCCGCGAAGGCTTCGGCGACGCGGCCGTGATCGGGTCGATGGAAGCCGGTGCGCCGAAAGTCCTCGTTGGCTAAACAGTAAATAAACCGCCGTCGCGGTCCGGATGCGTCGCGTCCGGATCGATGTCCAGGACGACGCCGTCCGCGCCGAGGATGCGCGCGGGCAGCAGCTGGATGATGTCGTAGCGCTTCTGTTCCGCGTACTGCCGCGAGCCGGCGAACGTGGTCGATTGCGACAGCCAGGACAGGTTCGCGGCGCCGCTCTCGACCAGGTTGCCGCAGCACAGGCCCGAGCCGTAGACGCCCACCCGGTACGACGGCTTGCCTTCCGCCGCCACGTACAGCGCGGCATGCACGCCCGTGAAGTAATTACTGACCGCGCCATCGAGGTCGGCCTGCGTGGGATCATAATCGACGGCGAAATAGATGGCGGAGCCGAACGGCTGCTTGACGACGTCGCGCGCCATCCGGAACGCGGCCGCGCCGTCCGCCAGGCCCTGTGCGCGGGTGAAAAAGCCGGCGCGGGTGCCGCCCGTTTCCCACACGGCGCCGATGGCGAGCCCCGCCTGCGACAGCGCCCGCGCCTCGCCCAGCGACAGGTTCTTGGCCGCGTTGTGGCTGTAGTAACGCAGCGCGAAATCGTAGCCCTGCGCCTTGAGCGCCTGCGCGTGGCGCGTCAATTCCATCGTCGTGTCCAGACCTTTCAGTACCGGCATACGGCCTCCCTCCTGGCGACATGAAGCGCGTACTGTGCCACTCGACTGCCCTTGCGAAATTGACTGTTCGCAAAAACCGCTTGTCGTAAAACGGGCGCAACCGTGGTAGCCAAACGACAACACAGGAAACGCTTGACACACCAAACAAAATTCACTTAGAGTGGAGAAATGTTCTCCCCTCTGCCTCTGTCGACTTCCCTATCGCTTGCCGGCGCGCTAACGCTGGCAGCCCTGCTACTACGCGCGTAAATCGCCGCTGTCCCGCCCGGCCAAGCTTGCCGGATTCGTAGCCCAAGGAAAGTTGTACCGATGTTTGCCACTACCTCATTCACGCTGTCTGTCATTTTCGCCGGAACGTTCCTGCTGTCTGCCGGCGCGCGTGTGGGTTTTCGTTCGCGGCTAACACTACCGATCGGTTGCCGGGCCTAGCGTCCCGTGGCCCGTCCGGCAGCCCCCGCCACAACGATCGAAACGACACATACACCAGCATTTAGAAATCAGGAGCCACCGCCATGTTGACCAATCCTTCCGCCAAATACCGCCCCTTCCCCGCCGTCCCGTTGGCCGACCGCCAGTGGCCGAACCGCATCATCGACAAGCCGCCGGTCTGGATGAGCACCGACCTGCGCGACGGCAACCAGGCGCTGATCGAGCCGATGAGCCCGGAGAAGAAACTGCGCTTCTTCGAAAAGCTCGTGCAGATCGGCGTGAAGGAAATCGAGGTGGGCTTTCCGTCCGCGTCGCAGACGGACTTCGACTTCGTGCGCATGCTGGTCGAGGAAAAGCGCATCCCGGACGACGTCACCATCATCGTGCTGACCCAGGCCCGCGATGAACTGATCCGCCGCACCGTCGAATCGTGCGTGGGCGCCAAGCAAGCCATCGTCCACGTCTACAACTCGGTCGCGCCGGTGTTCCGCCGCGTCGTGTTCGGCATGAACCAGGACGAGATCCTGCAGATCGCCGTGAACGGCACGAAGCTGATCAAGGAACTGGTCGCCCAGCATCCGGACACGAAATGGGGCCTCGAGTATTCGCCGGAATCGTTCTCGACGACGGAACTGGATTTCTCCAAGCGCATCGTCGACGCCGTCGTCGACGTGTGGCAGCCGAGCGCGGACAACAAGGTCATCGTCAACCTGCCGTCGACCGTCGAAGCGGCGACGCCGAACGTGTACGCCGACCAGATCGAATGGATGTGCCGCAACCTGAACCAGCGCGAAAACCTCGTGATCAGCGTGCACCCGCACAATGACCGCGGCACGGCCGTCGCCGCCGCCGAGCTGGCCGTGATGGCCGGCGCCGACCGCGTCGAAGGCTGCCTGTTCGGCAACGGCGAGCGCACCGGCAACGTCGACCTGGTCACCCTCGCGCTGAACCTCTACACGCAAGGCGTGCATCCGGGCCTGGACTTCTCGGACATCGATGCCGTCCGCCAGCTCGTCGAGGAATGCAACCAGATCCCCGTGCATCCGCGCCATCCGTACGTCGGCGACCTCGTATTCACCGCGTTCTCCGGTTCGCACCAGGACGCGATCAAGAAGGGCTTCGCGAAGCAGCAGGCGGACGCCATCTGGGAAGTGCCGTACCTGCCGATCGACCCGGCCGACCTGGGCCGCAGCTACGACGCCGTGATCCGCGTGAACAGCCAGTCCGGCAAGGGCGGCATGGCTTACCTGCTCGAGCAGGAATACGGCCTCGAACTGCCGCGCCGCCTGCAGATCGAATTCTCGCGCGTCGTGCAGAAGCATGCCGACGCCACCGGACGCGAAGTGGCCGCCTCGGACATCCACGCCCTGTTCTCGCGTGAATACTTCGAACAGGAGAACGCCGCCTACCGCTACGTCTCGCACCGCCTGGTCGAGAACAGCGAGGGCGAGGAGCGCGTGCAGATCGACACGACCGTGCAGCACAACCGCGTGACGGAAGCGCGCCACGGCACCGGCAACGGCCCGATCGACGCCTTCGTCAACGCACTCGGCCTGGACATCCGCTTGATGGACTACCACGAGCACTCGATCGGCTCGGGCGCCGATGCGCGCGCCGCCTGCTACGTCGAGCTGCGCCTCGCGAACGGCCCGACCCTGTTCGGCGCCGCCATCGACAGCAATATCGTGACCGCGTCGTTCAAGGCCGTGCTGTCCGCCGTGAACCGCCAGCTGGCCCTCGCGGCAGAACAGGCACCGCAACGCGCGGCGTGATCCTCGCTTAATTCGCGCCGACGGCGCGGCAGGCCTTCGCGGGCCGGCCGCGCCGTTTTCTGCTCAGGGGCGCCATGCACCCTTGTCTTTTCACGGCGCCGTGCGCAACGGCTGCGGCTCCGTTCCCTGCCCCTTCTGGCCCACACGCTCGTATTCCGCGATCACCTGGGCACCGAACAGCAGCAGGCTCGCCGCGATCTCGAGGCTGAACATGACGACGATCGCCGTGCTCATCGAGCCATACACGACGTTCACCTTGGACAAGGTCGTGAAGTACCACACGAGCACGTGCCGTGCGATTTCCCACAGCAGCGCCGCCGTCACGCCGCCGACGAGCGCGTGCGACAGCGACAGCCGCCCCACCGGCATCACGAGATAGATCGACGTCAGCACGAGGATCTCGCCCGCGAGCCCCAGCAGGTACAGCAGCGCACCCGACACGCCGTGCAGCGACCACGTGTGGCCGAACAGTTCCACGCTCTCCGACCCGATCACCTGCAGGGTCCCGGCGACGAGCGTCACGATCATCACGCCGAAACCTAGAGCGAGGATGTAGCAGTACGGGAGCACGGCCGACACGAGGAAGTGGCGGCGGCGCACGGCCACGCGGTGCACGAAGATCACGCTCATCGCGTTTTCCAGCACGGTGAAGGCGAGTGAGCTGAAGAACAGCATCGTGAAGCCGAGCACCCACGTGATCAGGTCGCGCGTGTCGAGGAAGTGCGCGACCTCTTCCACCATCGGGCCGGATTGTCCGGGCACGATCAGTTCCAGGTAGCGGCGCAACGTGAGCAGCAGGTTGACCTGGTCGATGAAGTGCGACAGCACGACGACGACCAGCATCAGGAACGGCACGATCGACAGCAGCGCGTAATAGGCGACGGCGCCCGCGAGCAGCAGGCCCTGGTTGGCCCGGAACGCGCGCATGCACTGCAGGGTAAAGTCGAGCGGATGCGCGACGATCCACGCATTCGCGCGCCGGTTCAGCACGCGCAGGCGCAAGCCGCTCGCCGGCTTCATCGCGCGAGCCTGATCCCGCTGAACTGCCAACGCGCGCCGGCCGGGAAAAAGTTGCGGTAGGTGGCCCGCGCGTGGCCATGGGGGGTGGCGCACGACGAGCCGCGCAGCACGTATTGGTTGACCATGAACTTGCCGTTGTACTCGCCGAGCGCGCCCGCGGCCGGGGCGAAGCCGGGATAAGGCGCGTAGCTGCTCGCCGTCCACTGCCAGCACTCGCCGAACATCTGCGCGAGGCCCGCGCTGCCCGCCGCGCGCGGGTGCAGGTCGCCGCAGGTCAGCGCCGCGTCGCGCGCGGCGAATTCCCACTCGCTTTCCGTCGGCAGGCGCGCGCCGCGCCAGCGCGCGTACGCGTCGGCCTCGTACAGCGAGACGTGCGTGACGGGCCGCGCCAGGTCCAGCGCCTGCAGGCCGTGCAGCGTGAATTCGCGCCGGCGTCCGCCCTCGTTCACCCAGTACAGCGGCGCCGCGATCGCGCCGTTTGCCACCTGGTCCCAGCCGTCCGACAGCCACAGCGCCGGATCGCGGTAGCCGCCCGCCTCGACGAACTCGAGGTATTCGCCATTGGTCACGAGGCGCGACGCGAGCGCGAACGGATGCAGGTACTGGCGGTGCCGCGGGCTCTCGTTGTCGAAGGCGAAGCCCGTGCCGCCGTGGCCGATCTCGGCGAGGCCGCCGTCGAAGTCTATCCACGCCAGCGGCGGGGTGGGGCCGGAAGCGGGCAGCGGCGAATCGATGTAGGCCGGATACAGGGGATTCTGCGCCAGCAGATGCTTGACGTCCGTGAGGATCAGTTCCTGGTGCTGCTGCTCGTGCTGCAGGCCCAGTTCCACCAGCGCGGCCAGTTCGCCATCGCCGCGCGCGGACGCCATCAGGCCCAGCACGCGGGCGTCGACGGCCGCGCGGTAGGCCAGCACCTCGGCCAGCGTCGGCCGCGTGAGAAGGCCACGCTGCGCGCGCGGATGCTTCGCGCCGACGCCGTTGTAATACGAATTGAACAGCACGCGGAACGCGGGATTATGCGGCTGGAAGCCGGGTTCGCGCGGTTCCAGGACGAAAGTCTCGAAGAACCAGGTCGTGTGCGCGAGATGCCATTTGACGGGGCTCGCATCGGGCATCGACTGCGCCAGGCAATCCTCGGGCGTCAGCGGTTCGGCCAGGTGCAGCGAGCGTTGCCGCACATGTTCGAACGCGGTGGACAGGTGGTGTTCGGAAGCTCCCATGGCCGCTCCTTGGTGCGCTCGGTGGGCTCAGTGGGATAACGCCCGCGCGTAGATCACGGCGAACCACTGCTTCGGATCGGTCCACACGCGCGTGGCCGCGAAGCCGGCCTGGCCGAGCAGTTCGATGGCGTCGCTCTGGCGGTATTTGTAGCTGTTCTCGGTGTGGATCCATTCGCCGGCCGCGAACCGGCGGCTGCCGCCGCGCCACGTCACCTGCTGCACGGTCTGTGCTTCCAGATGCATCTCGACGCGGCCCTGGGCCGGATTGTAGAAGCCGCGGTGGCGCCACTGGCGGATGTCGAAGTCGGCGTCCAGCAGGCGGTTCACGTGGCGCAGCACGTTGAGGTTGAACGCGGCCGTCACGCCCAGCGCATCGTCGTAGGCGGCGTCCAGCACGGCGTGGTCCTTGACGATGTCGATGCCGATCAGCAGGCCCCCGTCGCGCCCGCATTGCGCGTGCACGCGCTGCAGGAATTCGCGCGCTTCAAGCGGCGTGAAATTGCCGATCGACGAACCGGGATAGAAGAACAGCCGGCGCTCCTCGAGCACGCTGTCGGGCAGGTCCAGGCTGGATGAGAAATCCATGGCGACCGGCCTCATGTCGATGTGGCGGAAGCGCTGGCGCAGGCCCTCGACGGCGTCGTGCAGGAACTCGGCCGAGATGTCGACGGGGACGTACTGGCGCGGCTGCAGCAGCGGGAACAGGCCGGCCGCCTTGGCGCAATTGCCGGCACCCAGGTCGATCAAGGTGCAGCCGGCGCCGACCGCGCGGGCGATCTCGGCGCCGTGCAGGTCGAAGATGCCGGCTTCCGTCCGCGTGGGATAGTACTCGGGCAATTCACAGATCGCTTCGAACAACTTCGAGCCGAGCGGGTCGTACAGGAACTTGGGCGAAATGCAGGCCTGGCGCATGCGCAGGCTCGCGTCCAGTTCGGCGGGTACGTGCAATCCATCGTTTGCTGCGGGCACTGCGGTCGACGTAGCGTTCAGCATCGGGTGTCCTCGGAGGTGCGGCCGCACCGCGCGGCCGGCGAAATGTTGCCGTTCCGGCCATGATACGCGATTCCGCGATTCCGCACGCGTACCCGTCGCAGCATGCCGCCCCCGGCGCTTGTTGCCAAAATTCGGGGTCAGCGCGCTTTTTTCCCTACATTCAGGGGCGGAGCACCCTTTGTCAGCGCACGCGAAACAGCGGAACGGCGAATCAGCGGAACGGGGCACATTCATCGTCGCAAACCGGCGCGCCCAAGCTGACGCCAATGTATGGACTGCCAAAGCGCAATTACTCAGAAAAGGGCTCTGACCCCGGATTTTTGCCGCATGCTACAGTAGCGGTTTTGCCAACGCGGCATTTCATGCTCGAACTCGTCAACCTCAGCAAGTCCTACGGCGGCCGCACGGTGCTGGCCGCCCTCTCGCATCGCTTCGAACCGGGCGAATTCGTCGCGATCATGGGCGAGTCGGGCGTGGGGAAATCCACGTTGCTGAACCTCATCGCCGGGCTCGACGCGCCGGACGCCGGCGAGGTGAAGGTCGACGGCACGCCCATGTCCGCGCTCGACGACGATGCCGCCACGCGGCTGCGGCGCACGCGCATGGGGTTCATCTTCCAGGCGTTCCACGTGCTGCCGCACCTGACCCTGGCCCAGAACGTCGCGCTGCCGCTGCTGCTGAACGGCAATCCCGACCGGGCCCGCGCCGCGCAGATGCTGGATGCCGTCGGCCTGGCGGGGCGCGACGCCGACTTCCCGCGCCAGCTGTCGGGTGGCGAATTGCAGCGGGTTGCCATCGCGCGCGCCCTCGTGCACCGCCCCGCCCTGCTGCTGGCGGACGAGCCGACCGGCAACCTCGACCCGGAAACGGCCGACGGCATCCTGCACCTGCTGCGCGCGGAGATCAAGGCGAGCGGCGCGGGCGCCATCATGGTCACCCACTCGCACGCCGCGGCCGCCATGGCTGACCGGACGTTCGTCCTGACCCGCTCCGGCTTGAGGTAACGTAAATTCGGCCGGAAAGACGCCCGTTATGGCGTTTTAGTCATGAACAGTGCGGCGGTGTTGTCAACTCCGTAGTAGCATTCCAACAAACCCACCAGGCATAAGTCAGCAATACGAATACGGTCGGGCTGGATTCCGCTCGGACTGGGCATCAACCGGGCGAATCCGCAACTCTCCAAAACAGTCGATCTGTCTTGAATATCCATCCACCCAGGAGGAATTCATGAGTGTACGGCAGAAAAAACAAGAGTTGCTCGAGGCGATGCATCGCGCCCGGGCCATGGAGCCGTCGAGTTTTGTTCCGAACAAATTGCTCGACACATTGATTCAACGAATGCAGCTGAAGAACGACGCGGAACTGTGCCGCGTCCTGGAGGTCCAGCCGCCCATCATCAGCAAGATCCGGCACCGCAAGCTGAACGTCGGCGCCACGATCCTGCTGCGGATGCATGAAAAGTCGAATATCCCGATCCGCGAGCTCAAGGAATTGACGGCCGAAGCGCGCACGCAGCCGCCGCCCACGCACCATTGACGTCACTCGCCCGGCGGGCGTCCCGTCTTGAGCTGCGGCAGGCTGTCGAGCACGGCGCGCAGGGACGCCATGTCGAGCTGGCCGAGCAGCGCCACGCCGATGCGCAGCAGTTCGCTTTTCTTGACTTCGAAGCCGGCCTTGAGGCAGGCCTGCTTGACGGTGCCGAACACCGCGTATTCCTGCTCGGGCATCGTGAAGCTGTCGCGCACGAGGCGCGGCCGCGCCGGGGCCGCCGCGGGCGCGGCTTTCGTGCGCACGGTTTTCGCGGGCACGGCAAGCGCGCGTGCCGCCTGCTGGGCGACCTTGGCCGGGCTTGCGACCTTCGCACGCACCGTCTTCGCCGGCACCGCCTTCTTCGCCGCAGCCGCTTTCGCGGGCGCTTTTGCCGGCGCAGCTTTCGTTGCGGCCTTCTTCACGGCCATGGGCTTCTTCGCCGCGGGTTTCGCGGCCGCCTTGGCCGCCGTCGTCCTCGCCATCGGGACCTCCTTCTTCAAACAAGCCAAACAATATATATCATTTGGCCCGTGCGCGGAAGGGCGCACATCAGGATTCGGCGTCGCGGAATTCCTCGGCGATGGCGGCGAACTGCCCCTCGATCTCGAAGAACGCGTCCAGCACGTCCGGATCGAAATGCGTGCCGCGGCCCTTGCGCATCACGTCCAGCGCCTGCTGGTGCGTGAACGCGGGCTTGTACACGCGCCGCGAGATCAGCGCGTCGTACACGTCGGCCACGGCCATCAGGCGCGCCGAGAGCGGAATCTGCTCGCCCGCCAGGCGGTCGGGATAGCCCGAGCCGTCCCACTTCTCCTGGTGCGAGTGGGCGATCTCGCGCGCGAACATCAGGAAGCCGTTGGTGCCGCCGACGTGCTTCTCGACGAGCATGATGGTGTCGCGCCCGTACACGGCGTGCAGCTTCATGACCTCGAATTCCTCGCGATCGAGCACGCCGGGCTTGAGCAGGATGCGGTCGGGGATGCCGACCTTGCCGATGTCGTGCAGCGGCACCGAGCGGTACAGCAGCTCGATGTTCTCGTCGCTGAGGTCCGCCGCGAAACGCGGATGCCGCTGCAGGTGCCGCGCCAGCGCGCGCACGTAGTGCTGCGTGCGGCGGATGTGATGGTCGCCGTTTGTCACGGCCGCGTTGTCGCGCGTCTCGGCCAGCGTCCCCATCGCCATGATGATCGCTTCCTGCATCAGCGCCAGCTGCGCCGTGCGGTCCTGCACGAGCTTTTCCAGGTTCCCGTTATGGGCCTGCAGCTGGCGCCGCGCCTCGAGCAAGGTCAGTTGCGTGGCCACGCGGGCGAACAGGATCGGCGGGCTGATCGGCTTGGCGATGTAGTCGACGGCGCCCAGCGACAGGCCCATCGCCTCGTCCTCGACCTGGTTCTTCGCCGTCAGGAAGATCACGGGGATGTCGGCCGTGACGGCATTGGATTTCAGCTGGCGGCACGTCTCGTAGCCGTCCAGGCCCGGCATCATCACGTCGAGCAGGATCAGGTCCAGGCCAGGCGTGGCCTGGGCGATCTGCAGCGCCAGGCTGCCGTTGTTGGCAACCTTCGTGTTGTACTTGTCCTTGAGGAGGCGCGACAACAGCATGATGTTGTCGGGCGTGTCGTCGACGATCAGGATCGTCGGCTTGCCCTTGTTGCCGGGGTGTCCGGTGGCTGCAATATTCATCAGGTTTCCGCGGTATCGGGGCGGTTGGCGGCGGCCGTATCGGGCAATTGCTGGCGCGCCTCTTCGAATTCGTAACGCGACAGGTGCCGTTCCAGGCGCGCCATGTGATCGAAGTCGAGGACACCGGCCAGCAGCGGGCGCACCGTCTCGAAGTAATCGAGGGCGTCGCCCGAGTACTCGGCCAGCAGCTGGTCGAGCTGGGCGACGGCCTCGAACCCGCTGCCGTCCGCGCCGGACGCCACAGGCGCGGGCGCGGGCGGCGCGGCGGCGGCGGCGCGGGCGAAGTAGCGGTCGAGCGAAGCCATCGTCGCGTCCACGGCCGCCTCCAGCGCGCGCACGCCGGCCGCGAGACGGCCGCGGTCGGGCGCGGACAGCGCCAGCCCCTCTTCCACCGACTGCGCCAGCGTCTGCAGCTCGCGCGCCCCGATATTGCCGGCCACGCCGCGCAGCAGGTGGGCGCGCGCGGCCGCCTGGCGCAGGCGCCGCGCCTGGTAGTCGGCGCGGATCTGGGCGCCGGCGTCGCGTTGGGTCGCGCGGAAGCGGTCCAGCAGCTGCACGTACAGGGCGACGTTGTCGGCCACGTGGCGCAGGCCGTATGCGGAATCGATGCCGGACAGGGTCGACAAGCCCGGCAAGGTCGGCCCGTCCGGCACGACGCTGCCGGGCGCCGGCGGCGGGACGGCCTGGCCGATCCAGCGCGCAAGGGTGGCATACAGCTTCTCCGGCTCGACGGGCTTGGTGATGTAGTCCTGCATGCCCTCGCGCAGGCAGCGCTCGCGGATCTCGGCCAGCGCATGCGCCGTCATGGCGACGATCGGCAGCTTGTCGTAGCGCGCATCCTTGCGCAGTTCGACGGTGGCCGCGTGGCCGTCCAGCTGCGGCATCTCCAGGTCCATCAGCACGAGATCGTAGGCTTGCGGACCGCCCTCGCGCAGCATGGCGAGCGCCTCGATGCCGTTGGCGGCGACGTCGACATCGATGTTCTGCACCTGCAGCAGTTCCAGCGCGATCTGCTGGTTGACCTGGTTGTCCTCGACGAGCAGCACGCGCGCAACAAAGCCGTCCGCCTCGCCGAATTTGCCGTGCCGCCGGTGGTGGACGTGCGACGCGCGCGGCGGCGCGAACAGGGCGACGAGCGTGTCGACGAGTGCCGACTGGCCGATCGGCTTGCACAGGAAGCCGCGGATGCCCGCGCCTTCCGCCTCTTGCTGCACTTCCTCGCGGCCGAACGCCGTCACGAGCACGGTCGACGGCGGCCGGCGCAGCACGGGATTGCCCGCGATGCGGCGCGCCAGTTCGATGCCGTTCATGCCCGGCATCTGCCAGTCCGTCAGCACGACGCTGTACGGGTCGCCCGCCGCGTCGGCCGCGAGCAACGCGCTTTCCGCCTCGGCGCCGCTGGACGCCACGTCGACGCGCAGCGGCAGCGCCTGCAGCGCCTCGCTCATGATCTCGCGCGCCACGTCGCTGTCGTCGACCAGCAGCAGGCGCGCGCCATCGAGTTCCGGCGGCGCCACGGCCACGCGTTCCGGCTCGCCGGACAGGGGGAATTCGAGGTCGAAGTGGAACGTAGAACCCTTGCCCGGGTGACTGGCGACGACGATGCGCCCGCCCATCAGGCCCAGCAGCTGCTGCGAGATCGACAGGCCCAGGCCCGTGCCGCCGTATTCGCGCGTCGTGCTGCCGTTGGCCTGGCTGAACGCGCGGAACAGCTTGCCCTGCTGCTGCTCGCTCATGCCGATGCCCGTGTCGCGCACGGCGAAGCGCAGGGTCACGTAATCGTCGCGGAAGCGGTCCCGGGACGGACTCTCGATGCGCGTGCACGACAGTTCCAGCTCGCCGGCCGGCGTGAATTTGACCGCGTTGTTGACGAGGTTGATGAGGACCTGCCCCAGGCGCAGCGGGTCGCCCACGAGCATGCGCGGGATCGCGTGCGGCACGTGGAACAGGTATTCGAGGTGCTTGTCGGCCGCCTTCTGACTCGTGACGCTGGCCACGTTCGCGAGCACGTCGTCCAGGCAGAACGGGATGTGCTCGACGTCCAGCTTGCCCGCCTCGATCTTGGAAAAGTCGAGGATGTCGTTGATGATCCCCAGCAGCGACAGCGCGGCGCGGTGGATCTTGCCGACGTAGTCCTGCTGCTTGGGCGAGAGATCGGTCCGCAGCGTGAGATAGGCCATGCCGATGATCGCGCTCATCGGCGTGCGGATCTCGTGGCTCATGTTGGCCAGGAATTCGGACTTGGCGACGTTCGCCGCCTCCGCGCGCACGTTGGCCGCGACGAGCGACTGCTCGCGCTCGCGGCGTTCCGAGATGTCGCGGATGAACGAGCAGAATTCGTAGTCGTCGCTCGTGGCCAGCTGCACGCGCGTGATGGCCAGCTCGATCGGGAACTCGACGCCGTCGCGGCGCAGCGCATACGTCTCGATGCGGCTGTCCAGCACGCCGCCCACGCCGCTGCGTTCGTAGCGCGCGAGGCCGTTGCGGTGCGCGGCGCGGTGCCGTTCCGGGACGATGCAGGCGTCGAGGTCGCGGCCCAGCACCTCCTCGCCCTTCCAGCCGAAGATTTTTTCCGCCTGCGCATTCCAGCCGACGATGCGGCCCTGGCGGTCCATGCGCACCACGGCGTCCAGCGCCGTGTCGACGATGGCCTGCAGCTTGGCCTGGCTGCCCTGCGCCATGCGCATGGAGTCGACCAGCTCGCGCGTGCGCGCGGCGATCTTTTGTTCGAGGTCTTCGTTCAGGTCGCGCAACTGCTGTTCGATCACGCTCTTTTCGCGCAGCAGGCCGTTCGTCACCTGCTCGGCACGGCGCAGCCGGTTCAAGGTGTCGCGGAAGCTGCGCACGGCGGACGACAGGCGGCCGATCTGGTCGCGCCGGCCGATGCCGGACAAGTGAATGTCGGTCTCGCCGCGCGCCAGCTTTTCCAGCGCTTCCTGGATGTCGGCGAACGGCTGCGTCATGCGGCGCCCGATCAGCAGCACGCACAAGGTGATGGTGAGGGTCAGGATCAGGTTGCCCGCCACGGTCTGGATGATCTGGCGGCGCAGGTCGTCGTCGATCTGGCGGCGCGAGATCGCCAGGTCGATCGAGCCGACAAGGTAGTCGCGGCTGCCGTCGTGGTACACGACTTTCTGCCGGATGCGTTCGGCGCCCTCCTCGCGCGCGCCGGAGCCGAGCGCCGCGAGCACCGTGCCGTTCGGCGCCAGCACGTGCAAGGTGATCACTTCCGGCGTGCCGCCGAGCGCATCGACGACCGAGGCCACGGCGGCGCCGTTGATGTCGAACAGCGGACGCGCCAGCGCGTGCGACAACACCGTGGCCTGGCGCTCGACCCGTTCCGACAGGCGCGCGCCGGCTTCGCGGCGCAGCGCATGCATCACCCACGTGGTGTACGCCGTCGTCGACAGCGCCACCGCCAGTACGATGCCCGCGCCGAGGCGGAACACGATGTTCTGGCGCCAGCTGTCGGCGAGCCCGCGCACACGGTCACGCAGCCGCGCGCGCGCGCGCCGGGTGCCGGCGGGCGGCGGAGGATTAATGGGAGCCTCCCTGCTGGCCGGCCAGTTCGCGCTCGCGCTTGCGGTAGGCTGGGCTCGTGCGCACCTCCTCGATCGTCTTCCAGATGCGTTCCGCCAGGTCCGGATGCTGCGCGACGAACGCGTGCGACAGCAACAGGTAGTACGGCTTTTCGATCAGCGCCACGGGCAGCACTTCGATGTCTTTCGCATAGGCGGTGCGCATCAGCCGCACGGCGTCGCCGCCGCCGACGGCCGCCGCCACGACGCGGCCGGCCAGCAGTTTCTGCACCAGTTCGTCGGCCTGCTGGCTGCCCTCGTCCACGGGCACGTTCTGCGCGCGCAGGAAGTCGCCGACGGAATAGCCGAGCTGGAAGCCGATGCGGCCGTCGACGTTGGCGAAGCGCTTGCCGTCCCAGTCGACGCGCGTGCCCTTGCGCCGCATGAGCACGTAACTGTCGACGTGCATGCGCTTGTCGGGATCGGCCTGGCCCTGGTCGCCGTGGGTACCGGGGTAGCCCCCCAGCGCGAGCCGCTCGCGGCTGAAGCTGACGGCGAACGCGCCGCTGACCTGGTTCGCCTTGACCTGTGCGAGACAGCGCTTCCAGGGCATGCTCTGGTAGTCGAACACGAGCCCGAGCCGCCGTCCGACCTCACCCAGCAGTTCGAAATTCAGCCCGCCGCCGTCCAGCGTGCGCCACGGCAGCACCTCCTGGCGTTCGAAGCACAGGGGGACGGTGGCTTGGCCCGCCGCGAACGATGGCGCGCCGGCGCCGAGACAACAGGCGATCAATCCATAGCGAAGGAAACGCGGCATGGGACGGTATGGCGACGGCGGCAAAAATGATTAAAAACAGACAACAGTATGCCAGACCTTGCCAAAAACCGTCACGCCTGCCGTCAGGCCGCGAGGGCCGCGCGGCCGTGGCGCAACTCGGCCAGCACGCCGGCGCGCAGGCCGGTCTTCGGCACTTCCAGCTCGTCGATCTCCAGCTCCTCCATGAGACCCAGCAGGATCGCCAGCGCGGCCGTCACGTCGCGCAGGCGCAGCGTCCCGAGACCGGCCAACGGCGCCCCGCCGCCGCCCTGGGTCAGCGCGCGCGCTGCCAGCGCCTCGAGGCGGGCGCGGGTGATCGGGCCGCCCAGGTCGTTGTCGACCAGCAGCCGCGCCAGCGTGTGGATGGTGCCGGACGCGCCGCACGCGCGGTCGCGCCG
This sequence comes from Massilia putida, assembly GCF_001941825.1. Lineage (NCBI taxonomy): Bacteria > Pseudomonadati > Pseudomonadota > Betaproteobacteria > Burkholderiales > Oxalobacteraceae > Massilia > Massilia putida. Next base: position 6,182,863 of record NZ_CP019038.1, on the reverse strand, counting down.
TCCCGGTCCGAAGGCCGGGGCTTCGTCGCCCAGCTTGGCGCGCGTGGACGCGATCGCGGCCGCGAACGACACGGCGTCGATGCGGCCGCCGCCGAAGAACGTCAGCGCCAGGCGCGACGTGCCCAGGCCCAGCGACGCGACCTTCTGCACGCGGCGCCCGCTGCCCAGCGCCAGCTGGGTCGAGCCGCCGCCGATGCCCAGCACCAGCATGCGCGCTTCGCCGTCGGCGGCCGTGCCGTCGGCCACGCCGAGGTAGGTCAGGATCGCCTCTTCCTCGCCGGACAGCACCTGGACGGGGTGGCCGAGCAGTTGCTGCGCGGCGGGCAGGAACAGATGGCTGTTGCGGGCCATGCGCAAGGTGGACGTGGCGACGACGCGCACCGCGGCCAGCGCGTGGTCGTTCAGCCGGTCGCGGATGGCGCGCAGGCAATCGAACGCGGCGTGCATCGCCTCCGGGCTCAGGCAGCCCTGCGCGTCCAGCGCCGCGGCCAGGCGCAGCGGGGCGTGGAAACTGTCGAGGGGACGCAGGATGCCGTCCTCGACAGCGCCCACCAGCAGGCGGAAGCTGTCCGATCCGAGGACGAGTGCGGCGTGGATGGGAGATGTGGTGCTCATGCAGACTCCGAAGTCGAAAACGGCGCCACGATAGCGGGGCTGGATGACGGATCGATGACAAGAGCGTCGTTGATCGTATCATCATAAGGCATGCGGGACCGCGGTGCCATGGCGGACACGGCCATGTGTGCGCACCCCGCCGCAGAGAAGCTCTTCATTCCTCGACCGGCGCCAACGCGGACGCCGCCACTTCGACCCGGTTGCGCCCCGCCTTCTTGGCCACACGCAACGCCTCGTCGGCGCGGGCCAGCAAGGTGACGGTGCTGTCGTCCGGGCGGATCGTCGTGACGCCGAAGCTGGCCGTCAGGGAAATCATCGCGCGTTCGGTCTTGACGCGCTCGCTTTCGATCGCCGCGCGCATGCGCTCGGCGACCATCAATGCATCGTCCAGGCTCGTCCTCGGCAGCAGGATCGCGAATTCGACGCCCACCAGGCGGCCCAGCAGGTCGCTGTCGCGCAGCTGCCGCTTGCACGTCTCGAGCAGGTGGGCGATCACGACGTCGCCGGCCGGGTGGCCATAGCCGTCGTTGATGCGCTTGAACTGGTCGAGGTCGAACACGACGAGGGCCGTCGGCTGGCCCGGCCGGCGCGCCAGCGCCATCCACGGGGCCAGGGCCTGGAAGAAGCCGCGCCGGTTCGGCACGTCCGTCAGCGGATCATTGACTTCCAGGCGCGCCAGCTCGGCCTGTTCGCGCTCGCGGCCCAGCAGCAACCAGCCGAAGCCGCCCAGCAGCGCCAGCAGATACAGCGCGCCCGAATGGAACTGGCGCAACATGTCGTTCGTCATCCAGCCCCAGCCGGCCGGCGCCAGCAGCACGAGGGCGCCGCGCGCGCCGACGACGACGGCAAGCAGGCTCGTCGCCAGCGCCAGGAAACGCTGCAGCATCGAGGCCTGCGCCCAGTCGCGCCCCAGCGCGGCCGCCACCGACAAATAAAAGGCGCCCAGGATCAGCGAGGCGGCGACGGCGCGCAGGCCGATCGGGTCGACCAGCCAGCACAGCAGGAAGGCGGCGACGGCCAGCGCCAGCGCCGGGAGCGTGACGCGGCGCCAGCGCAGGCGGCCGGCGCGTTCCCACGCCGCGCCCGACTCCCACGCGACGCCGACGAACACGAGGGCATAGGCGATGGGCAGCGCGAGGCCTTCCGGGACGACGCCCGCGGCGCCGATCGCCAGCAGCAGCCAGCCGGCGGCCTGGTACAGGCGCGACCAGCCCCAGGTGGGCAGCGCGGGCCGCCGGTGTCCGGATTGTTCGAAGAAAAACAGGGTGGCGCACAGGGCGAGATTGCTGAGTGCCAGCGCGAGGACCATCGTCGTGGAATCCATCGGCGCCTCAGAATTCGTGCACGACCGCGGTCGTGCCGTCGCCGACCCGGCTGGACCAGGCGCGCGTCCAGTAATCGCGCTCGGCTTCCGTGGGCGGCTCGTGCCAGAACACGATCAGGGTGCCCTTGTGGTCGTGGATCTGGGTCAGTTTCTCGACAAACGCAAGGTTCCCGTCCATGTCCGCCAGCGCCATCGCGTAGCCGTAGACGCGGTCCAGGCGCTCGATGCGGTCCGGTTCGGTCTGGCTGTTGGTGGCGGTAATGGTCGGGTGATCCAGAAACATGAGGTCTCCGCTTGGGCTGCAACGGCCAGCTTATCAGAAACCCATCGTACGCAACAAGTTACGCCATGGAGATACGGGGCCGATATCGATTTCATCTATACTGGCACGATGCAGCCCCCCGACGACCCGTCTCATCCGTATACAACCGCACCGCCGCTCGTGCGTACGCGCCGCGGCCGGCGCACGCTGGAATTCTCGCCCGGCGACATCCAGAGCGAGATGCTGCTGGCGCGCCCGGATGCCCTCGTGCTGGCCTACCAGCGCGCGATGATGGGTTTCATGCTGTTCGCGCCGCGGCCCCGGCACATCGTGATGGTCGGGTTGGGCGGCGGCTCGCTGGCCAAGTTTTGCCACCGCCACTTCCCCGACGCGCGCATCACCGTCCTCGAAGTGCGCGCCGACGTGATCGCGCTGCGCGCCGCCTTCCACATACCGCCCGACAGCGCGCGTTTTGCCGTCGTCCACGCCGACGCGGCCGCCTGGCTCGCGGCCCACCCCGGCACGGCCGACGTGCTGCTCGTCGACGGTTTCGACGCGCGCGGCCTGCCCCCGCGCCTGGCCGATGCGCCGTTCTATGCCGATTGCCGCCGCGCGCTGCGGCCCGGTGGCGTCCTCGTGGCCAATGTGTTCACGTACGACCCGCGCTACCCGGACGTGATGGATGCGCTGCACACCGTGTTCGAAGGGCAGGCCTGCTGGTTCGACGAGGTCGCGGGCAATAACCGCATCGTGTATGCCTTGCACACCCCCGACGCGGCCGTGGCGCGACGCGTGGCGCGTTTCGCGCGCCGGCGCGGCCTGGGCCTCGGATTATTGAACCGGCTAGCCATAAGATTCATCCTTGCCTGGATCGCATCGCGATCTGTTTTGACGCCGCCACACCTTCGGCCGGTAAGCCACCGCATGTGACAATTTGTTTGCGGAAACTAGAGTTTCTGTGACAAACTGGCGCCTCAATTCATGCCTTTGGGCAAGCAATCACCTTACATGCATAGGGATCCCTGGATGTCGCGTCGCCGACTGCCGTTTTCGCTCACGCTCGCAGCCGCTCTCACACTGGGGGGTGGCCTGGTCGCAACCGCGGTGCTGGCGGTGGCCGTCAGCCGGCTCGAATACGACAACAAGTCGCTGGTCTTCGAACAGGGCACGGGGGTGCGCGTCGCCGCGCTGCGCCAGGGCATGGACGATGCCGTCGAAGTCCTGAACGTCACCAACCAGCTGTTCACCACCGTCCAGCCGGTCACGCGCGCGCAGTTCCACGATTTCACGACACCGCTGCTGCAGCGCAACCCGTACATCCGCGCCTTCAATTTCCACCGCGTCGTGCAGGGCGCCGACCGGGCCGCGTTCGAAGCGGACCTGCGCCAGTTCCAGCCCGACCTCGTGCTGCGCGAAATGCGCGGCGCCGGGCGGGTGCCGGTGGCGGAGCGTGCCCGCTACTATGTCGTCGATTACCTCGAGCCGATGCAGGGCAACGAGGCGGCGTTCGGCCTGGACGTCGGCCAGAACCGCCAGATCATGGACGCCCTCGCGCGCGCCCAGGCCAGCGGCCGCGCCGCCGTCACCGGCCTGCTGCAACTGGCCCAGGCGCCCAGCGCCCCCAGCTTCGAAGTGCTGATGCCCGTGTACGCCCAGGGCGGCCGCCTGCTCGGCGACACCGCGGCCGTGATCTCGATCCCGACCCTCGTCAAGGCGACGCTGGCCCGCGCCGGCCTGCTGGACGACCACGGCATCCACCTCAGGTTCTACGGCGGCGGCCGCGCCGATCCGGCCCGCCTCGTCTACGCCAGCAGCGACGCGGCACCGTCCGAGCCGCCGTTCGCCCTGCTGTCGGCCGGCTTCACGGGCCGCGCCGTCAACACCTTCACGGTCGGCGGCCAGTCATGGACCGTGGAAGCCATCGCCGCGCCGAGCCCATGGCTGGCCGACCACCTCGCCTCGACGCTGCTGCTGGCCGGCGGCGTGCTGTCGACGCTGCTGTTTTGCGCCTTCGTGCAGGCCGCCGGCCAGCGCACGCGCAAGGTGCAGGAACTGGTGCGCGAACGGACGGCCGACCTCAAGCTGACCAACCAGCGCCTGATCGACGACGTCCTCGCACGCAAGCGCACGGAAAAAGCCCTGCAGGAAAGCGAGCAGCGCTTCCGCCAGCTGGTCGCCATGTCGTCCGACTGGTACTGGGAGCAGGACGAGCAGTTCCGCTTCACGCACGTCACCGGCGACTTCACGGAAAAATCCGGCATCGCCACCGAACGCGTGCTCGGCCGCCGCCGCTGGGATTACGTGCCCGCGCTGACCGACACCGAACTCGGCCGCGATCACATCGCGACGCTGGAAGCCCACGAACCGTTCCGCAACCTCGAATACCGCGTCGTCGACGACAACGGCGAAGAACGCTGGTTCTGCATCAACGGCCAGCCGATCTTCGACGAGACGGGCCGCTTCACCGGCTACCGCGGCACGGGCAGCGACATCACGGCGCGCAAGGTCACCGAGCAGCGCGTGCACCACGTGGCGCAGCACGACGTGCTGACGGGCCTGCCCAACCGCTCGCTGCTGCAGGACCGCCTGGGCCAGGCCGTCGCCTATGCCACGCGCAGCGGCCACCAGGTCTGGGTGATGCTGATCGACCTGGACCGCTTCAAGTTCGTCAACGACAGCATGGGCCACAAGGCCGGCGACGTCCTCCTGATGACGGTCGCGGCGCGCCTGCGCTCGTCGCTGCGCGACACGGACACGGTGGCGCGCCTGTCCGGCGACGAATTCGTCGTCATCCTGTCCGAGCACTCCGACCAGCCGCTCACGCCCGACATCGTGCAGCGCGTCATGGATTCGGTGGCGCAGCCCGTCATGCTGGGCACCAAGGAATTCTTCGTCACCTGCAGCATCGGCGTGGCCGCCTTCCCGAGCGACGGCACGCCGGCCGAGAACCTGATCGAGCATGCGGACATCGCCATGTACCGCGCCAAGAAACTAGGCCGCAACAACTTCCAGTTCTACACGCCGGCCATGAACGAGGAATCGCTGGAGCGCGTGCGCATCGAAAGCGCGCTGCGCAACGCGCTCGAACGCAACGAGTTCGTGCTGCACTACCAGCCGCAGGTCGACCTGCAGACGGGCCGCATCGTCGGCATGGAAGCGCTGATCCGCTGGAAGCATCCGGAACTGGGCATGGTGCCGCCGTCGCGCTTCGTCGGCATCGCCGAGGACACGGGCCTGATCGTCCCGATCGGCGCCTGGGTGATGCGCACCGCCTGCGCCCAGAACAAGGCGTGGCAGGATGCGGGCCTGGGCAAGCTGCGCGTGGCCGTGAACCTGTCGGCGCGCCAGTTCAGCGCCGCCGACCTGCTGCCGGGGATCGAAGCCGTCCTCAACGACACCGGACTGGACCCGTCCTGCCTGGAACTGGAGCTGACCGAGAGCCTGTTCATGAGCGACGTCACCCCGGCGGTGGAATTGTTGCACCGCATGAAATCGCTGGGCGTCAATCTGTCGATCGACGATTTCGGCACGGGCTACTCCAGTTTCTCCTACCTGTCGCGCTTCCCCATCGACGTGCTCAAGATCGACCGCTCGTTCGTCAACGACATCACGCACGACGCCAACGACGCGGCGATCGTCGCCTCGATCATCGCGCTGGCGCACAACCTGCGCCTGTCCGTGATCGCCGAGGGGGTCGAAACGGCCGAACAGCTGGATTATCTGCGCCACCAGGGCTGCGATGAAATGCAGGGCTATTATTTCTCGAAGCCGCTCCCGGCCCATGAATTCGAGCAGTTGCTGCGCCAGCGCCGCAGCCTGACGGCCCCGGAAGACGAGCCGCAGACGGCCGTCGCCTGAGCAAATCTAGAATTTGCTTTAAGTTCTGGCCCCAAGTGAAATTATTTGTGCAATTTCCTGTGGCCTAATCGATATCGTTCTCATACAATACCCGGTGATTGTTTTGCAATACCACCCCACCGAGTATGATGATGATGACTGAAATGAATATCGATTCCGCCACGGCCACCCTGGCAGAACGCAGGCCGCGCACCGACATGCGTACGCGCGACCTGGTCAACCAGGCCGTGGCGTCGGTCCCGACGCTGGGCCTGCAGCGCGCCGCCGAATTCCTGGCGGCCATGGGCGTGCCGGCGGAGATTGCCGTGCGCGCCCTTGTGTATCCGAATCGACGCCGCACGAACTGAACGTCTCATCGTCGTTGCGCATGGTGGGCACATTTCGTTTGAGCCCCCGGCCTCAAATGCCCACCCTACAGCTATCGAAATTGCGGACATAGGGTGGGCAACCCTTGCCGTCATGCGTTACCGGATCCCGCTACTCTTGGGCGGCGATGTCGGCCAGCGATTCGCGGCCGCGCGCCGTCAGGTCGAACCCGCCTTCCGCGCGCGCGGCGATGTGGGATTTGCGGCTGAGGAACTGAACGACGTCATCGTCGACAGCCGCCGCCGGATCCGCCTCGAGCGCGCGCAGCGCCTGCACGCAGCGGCGCAGGAACAGCAGTTCGGTTCCCTGCGCGGTCAGCGCGATGCTGCCGTTCTTCGCATACTGGATCAGCTTCAGGCCCGACAGGCGCTTCGCATTGCGCCCGACACAGGCATTGACGCGGTCATTCTTGGCGCCGCGCCGGATGAATTCGAGCGCGTCGTATTCGTCGCCCGTCAGTTTCAGATTCTTCATTACCACTTTCCAAGGAAACAAGCCCGCCATGGTAACGGCGGCGGGCCTTCCCGGCAACTGGTCGTCAACGCAGCGCCCGCACGGCGGCCCAGACGAGCCCGGCCCCGGTCAGCACGCCCAGCGCCACCGCGACATGCATTTTGTGCGAGCCCAGCAGCGGGCCGCGGCCCAGCGGAATCTTGTTGTACAGGGTGGTGCTCATGCTTCTCTCCTCCGAATGTCATTGGCCACAGGCATTTTATAAAAAGTTACTAAAAGACATATGTGCGCCAGCGTACCGAAGCGGCGATCCTATTGCGCGCCCAAACCCGACACGGACTGTTAATATCGCGCCAACACGACAACGCGATGGAGCACGTCATGAGAACCAATGTACCGAAACCCGACCCGGGCGCCAACGCCCCCGCCAACATGCATGAAGCGGACATCGGCAGCGGCGAACGCTCGCCGGCCCAGCACGAAACGGACGCCATGATCCGCGAAATCCCTCCGCAAGGAAAAAACCCGGGCAGCCAGCAGGACGGCGGCCAATCCGGCAACCAGCAAGCCTCGCGCGACGGCCAGCCGGGCAAAGCCTGACGCTCACGTGACAACGGATGGGGCGACACGACGGTCCGCCCCATCCGCACCTCTCACATCTTCCAACGCTTTACCGCGCCTTGACGGGCGCATCCGGCGCGTCCGGCTCCTTCACCGGCGCGCGCGCCGGCGCCGGCACGTCGTCCGGATCGGGGCTCGGCTGCGGCGGTGGCAACTCCGGGTCGGGCGTCGTGGGATCGGGCGTCGAGTGGGCACGCAGGTCGTCCCGCCGGCCCACCTGCTTCGGCAAACTCATCGGTCTTCTCCGGCGCCCAGGCTCAGCGGCCTTCCTTCTGCTTCGCGCCGCCGCCCGCGCCCTTGCCTTTGCCGGCCTTCACGGTCGACATGTGGTCGTGGCTGCTCTTGTCCTTCACGCCGGCCTGGCGCTTCTGCTGGTCGGCCTCGGACAGATTGCCTGACTGCTTGTTCTGACTGCCGGTGGATTTCGACTGGCTCATGATCATCCTCCTATGGATAGCGTTGACGTTGTGTACAGCCTAGCATGGAAGAACCGAGCGGGTTTTCAATCGTGCGGACATGCGGGCGGGGCTGGTATAGTCGGGTTTTGACATCCCGTCGCCCACCATGCCGCGCCGCCTCCTCGCCCTCGCGCTGTCCCTCGCCATGACCTCGACACCCCACGCCGCCCCGATGATCCTCGCCGACTACATGGCGCTGTCCGGCCCCGCCCCCGACGCCACCCTGCGCTACGGCGCGGCGCCGTCGCAGTACGCCGAACTGTTCGTCCCGCCCGGCAAGGGACCGTTTCCCGTGGCCGTGCTCGTGCACGGCGGTTGCTGGACGAAGGAGTACGGCGGCATCACGCAGCTGCGCAATATGGCCGGCGCGCTGGCGGCGCGCGGCATCGCCGTGTGGAACGTGGAATACCGCCGCGTCGACGAGGCCGGCGGCGGCTATCCGGGCACCTACCAGGACATGAACGCCGCCCTCGACCTGCTGGCGCGCACCGCGCGCGACTATCCGCTGGACGTCGAACGCCTCGTGGCCGTCGGGCACTCGGCCGGCGGCCAGCTCGTGCAATGGCTGGCGGGACGGCCCCGCATCCCCGCCTCGAGCCCCCTGTTCCGCGCGGACGCCGTTCCCGTGCGCCGGGTCGTCAGCCTGGGCGGCCTGGCCGACCTGCGCCGCGAATCGGCCCTGCTGAAATCCAGCTGCGGCCGCGAAGTCGTCGATCTGGCCGGCACGCCCAGCGCCGCCCGGCCGGACGTCTTCGCCGACACGAACCCGGGCGACCTGATACCGAACGGCAGCCGCACGATCCTCGTCACCGGGGAACTGGACACCATCTCGCCGCCCCGCGTCGCCCACGATTTCGCGGCCCGGGCCCGCGCCGCCGGCGACATCGCCGAAGTCGTCATCCTGCCCGGCGCCAGCCATTACGACGAAGTGGCCGCGACGTCGCGATCGTGGCCGCTCGTGCTGGGCGCGATCGAAGCGGCGCTCGGGCCGGCGCCGCGCTGACTCAGTCCGGGAACACGATCCGTTTCGCGAGCCGCTGGTCGACGACCAGGTCTTCCTGCGCCACCGCGACGCAAGGCAGGATGTACCCCTCGCGCTTTTCGTCGAACGACAGCCCCGGCCATTCCACGAGATAGCGCACGCTGCCGCCCGCGAGGCGGCAAATGCACGTGCGGCACGTGCCGTTGCGGCACGAGCTGGGCAGGTCGATGCCGGCCTGTTCGGCGGCGTGCAGCACGGTCGTGTCCGTGTCGGCCGGGAAGGACCAGCCGGAGGGCTGCAGGGTGATGGTCAACGTCGTCATGCGCAGGATTGTACCCGCCCCGCCTGGGTTCGTTCCCGCACAGAGCCTCGTCCTGCACGGCACTACCCTGGAGCCATCACATCTTCAGGCAGGACATCAATTGAAAACATTCCGCATCCACCTACTGATCGCCGTGCTGGGCAGCCTCGCCGGCAGTCCGGCGTTCGCGCAAACGGCGCCCGCGACAGAATCCGACAAGCTGCTGCGCGCGCAGGTGCTGCTCGACCGCGCCCACTTCTCGCCCGGCGAAATCGACGGCGCCTACGGCTCCAACATGCACCAGGCCCTGGCCGGCTACCAAAAAACGCACGGCCTGAACCCGACAGGCAAACTCGACGAGGCCACGTGGAACGCGCTGAACGCCGATCAGACGCCCACGCTGCTCACCTACACGCTGGTCGACGCGGACGTCGCCGGTCCGTTCCGCCCGGTGCCGGACGACATGATGGAAAAGGCCAAGCTGCCCGCACTCGGCTACAGCACGCCGGCGGAAGCCCTCGGCGAGAAATTCCACGTGAGCCCGGCGCTGCTGGCGAAGCTCAATCCCGGCAAGGACCTGGGCCGCGCGGGCGAGCAGATCCTCGTGCCCAACGTCGTCGGCACGCCCGCGCTGGCGCAGGCCGCGCGCGTGGTCGTGTCGAAGGACGCGCGCATCCTCCAGCTGCAGGACGCGGCCGGGACCATCCTCGCGCAATACCCCGTGTCGAGCGGCAGCGAGCATGACCCGCTGCCGATCGGTCACTGGAAGATCGATGGCGTGCACCGCAATCCGACGTACCACTACAACCCCAAGCTGTTCTGGGACGCCAAGCCGGGCGACAAGAACACGACGATCGCGGCCGGCCCGAACAATCCGGTCGGCGTCGTGTGGATCGACCTGTCCAAGCCGCACTACGGCATCCACGGCACCCCGGTGCCGGCCTCGGTCGGCAAGAGCGAATCGCACGGCTGCATCCGCCTGACGAACTGGAGCGCGTCCGAGGTGGCCGGGCTGGTGCAGCCGGGGACGGAAGTGGTGCTGGAGGAATAACACGCAAACGATGAGGAGACGGCAATGAGATGGTTGATGACCTTCCTGCTCGGCGTGCTGGTAGGCGCGGGCGGCCTGTTCGTCTGGCTGCGCCAGATGCCCCCTGAACCGGCGGCGCCGGCCGTGGCGGTGAACACAGGCTCCCTGCCCGCGCCCCCGCCGCCGGGCAGCCCCCTGGAGGGCAAGCTGCCGCCGGCACCGCAGGTGATGCCGGACCTCACGGAGCTCGACCTCCCGCTGCGTCCCGCCGCCACGGATGCGCCGGCGGCCGCGCCGGCTTCGCCGCCGGCGGCCCCGGCCGGCAAGCTGCTGGTGCCGGTCGAGGGCATCGCGCCGTCGAAACTCACCGACACGTACGACCAGCCGCGCGGCAACGAGCGCCATCACGAAGCGCTGGACATCATGGCGCCCAAGGGCACGAAGGTACTGGCGGTCGCGGACGGCAAGATCGTCAAGCTCTTCACGAGCAAGCCGGGCGGGCTGACGATCTACCAGTTCGATCCGACGGAAAAATACGCCTATTACTATGCGCACCTGGCCCGCTACGCGGACGGCCTGCAGGAAGGCGCGCAGGTCAAGCGGGGCGATCTGATCGGCTATGTGGGGACGACGGGCAACGCCGACCCGAACGCGCCGCACCTGCACTTCGCCGTGTTCGAGCTGACGCCCGAGAAGCAGTGGTGGAAGGGGACGCCGGTGGATCCGTATCCGTTATTGCAGCCATAAACCCGTCGTCCCCGGGACGCGCGGACCCATGCCGAGTGTCCGCAGACAGGCATTAACAGAGCCATCGACGCTGTCGACGTACCGAATCCTGTTCCTCAGTATGGGGGAACGGCCTTACTGCGCCGGCGGTTCGTCCACATCCGCCCCCACTTTGATCGCCGCATACGCCCGCTGCACGGCAATCAGTTCGCGGCTGGACTTGCCGTACAACTCGCCCGCCGCCTCGATCATCTTGGCGCGCGCATCCGCATAATCGGTGCTCGACGTGAACTTGGTCGTGTTCGCCCTGAACCGGATGCGGTACGCCTTGTCCAGGCCGTTGCCCGTCATCGCCGCCGGCGTCTTGACGAGGTAGTTGCTGTAATCGTCGCCCGCCTTGTCCGCGTTTGACCCCCAAATAAGCCCGGCGGCAGCGTGCGGCTGCCGCCGGGCGGTTGCCACGTGGCGCGGTACGGTGCGCCGGGGCGCGCCGGATGCGTCTATGGCACCGTCAACGCGGGCGCCGGCGCATCAGGTAGACGGCCGCGCCGAGCACGGCGCCCGTCAGCACGGCCTTCTTCACGAGACCGGCCCGGTTGTGCTCCCACTCGGCCTTGATGCCCATCTCGGCCAGCACGTTCGGCACCTTGCCATGGACCAGGTCCTCGCCGACGCCTTCGACGACGTTCACGCGGTCCGCCGCGAGCAGCAGCAGCCAGCGCCGCATATCGTTCTCGGACCATTTGAAGGCGAGGCGCCGGATCATGCCGGACAAGCCTTTCGGCGGCTGGACCGTGCCGAAGATGGGCGTGATGCCGGGGCGCTCCGTCGACACCAGGATCTCGACATTCTCCGGCTGCTGCGGCAGCTTGCCTTCGTGCGGGTGGATGAAGCGCGCGGGCGTGCGCTCCATCAGGATGGCCGGGCGGTTCTTGCGGTCGAGGTCGGCGCCCCAGCCGTTGATGTGGGCGAGTTCCTCGCGGCTCGGCCGGCGCGGGCCGTCCGCCATGTCGCCCTGCAGCGGATGCGCGTGCACGTGCCCCGCGTCGCCGTCGTGATGATGATGGTGTTCCATGGCGTCTCCTCAGTGCAGTGCGGTGGCGTTGACGGCCTGGACCTCGCGCGCGGACGGCGGGATCAGGACGGTCTTGATGCAGTTGTCGAGCTTGCTCGAGAAGATGTGGTACGCGTCCGCCACTTCTTCCAGCGGCACGCGGTGCGTGATGATTTCCTTGGGATTCAACCGCCCTTCGCGGATGTGCTCGATGAGACGCGGCAGGTGGCGCTTGACGCTGGCCTGGTTCGCGCGGATCGTCAGGCCCTTGTTCAGCACGTTGCCCATCGGGACCATGTTGAAGGTCGGTCCGTACACGCCCACGATCGACACATTGCCGCCCTTGCGCACGCAGTTGATCGCCCAGTGCAGCACGGTCGAGGCGCCGGCCTGCATCTTCATCAGGCGGCCCGTCAAGGTTTGCGCGATGGAACCGGCCGCGTCGCCGCCCACGCAGTCGATGGTGACGTCGGCGCCCATCCAGTCCGTCATCTTCTTGATGTGCTCCGCCATGTCGTTCACTTCGCGGAAGTTCACGACCTCGCATTGGGCATAGCGCTTGACGAATTCCAGGCGGTACTCGACCTCGTCCACGACGATCACCCTGCCCGCCCCCATCAGCCACGCGGACTTCGCCGCGAAGATGCCGACCGGGCCCGCGCCGAAGATGACGACCGTGTCGCCTTCCTGGATGTCGCCCATCTCGGCGGCCTGGTAGCCCGTCGGCACGGCGTCCGTCAGCAGCACGGCATCGTCCAGGTGCAGGTCGTCGGGGATGGGCAGCGGGCCGACGTCGGCCATCGGCACACGCACGTACTCGGCCTGGCCGCCGTCATAGCCGCCGGCCGTGTGCGAATAACCGTAGATGGCGCCGACGGCCGTCGCTTCCGGATTCGTGTTGTGGCAGTTGCCGAAGAGCTCGCGCTGGCAAAAGAAGCAGGACCCGCAGAACAAGTTGAACGGCACCAGCACCCGGTCGCCCGCCTTCAGCGTCTGCACGTCGCGGCCGACGTCCACGACTTCGCCGACGAACTCGTGGCCGAACGTGTGGCCCACGCGCGTGTCGGGCACCATGCCGTGGTACAGGTGCAGGTCGGACCCGCAGATGCAGGAGCGCAGCACGCGCACGATGGCGTCGCCCGGATGTTCGATCTCGGGATCGGGCTTGTAATCGGCGCGGACGCGATACGGCCCCCGGTAATTCATTGCCAGCATAATTCCTCCTCGATGGTTGACGGCCCGCCTCAATGGACGAGCCCTTGACAACAAGGTATGTCAAACCGCTAAGGAAGGCGATACGCGCACGGAAACGTACGGGGGTTAATGAACACTTTTTTGCCCAGTGAACGAAAACGGCCGCACGCGGCGGCCGTCGCGGGGAGCGATGCGGGGTCAGAGCTGGCGCGCCTCGAACGTGTTGCACTGCTGGACGGAACCCGTCTGCAGGCCGCGCGTGAACCAGCGCACCCGCTGGGCCGACGTGCCGTGCGTAAACGAATCGGGCACGACGACGCCGCGCGACTGGCGCTGCAGCGCATCGTCGCCGATGGCGCTGGCGGCGTTCAGCGCGGACTCGACGTCGCCCTGCTCGATGATCTGCTTGGCCTGGTTCGTGTGATAGGCCCACACGCCGGCGAAACAGTCGGCCTGCAGTTCCAGCCGCACGGACGCGGCGTTGGCCTCGGTTTCGGACAGGTGCCGGCGCGCGCTGTCGACCTTGCCCGAGATGCCCAGCAGGTTCTGCACGTGGTGGCCGACTTCGTGGGCGATCACGTACGCCTGCGTGAATTCGCCGCCGACCTTGAAGCGCTGCTGCATCATGCGGAAGAAATCCAGGTCGAGATAGACCTTGCGGTCGGCCGGGCAATAGAACGGGCCGACGGCCGCCTGGCCGACGCCGCAGCCGCCCGTGCCGGTGCGGCCCGTGTACAGCACGAGATGCGGCGGCGTATAGGTGGCGCCGTTGGCGCGGAAGATCTGCGTCCACGTGTCTTCCGTATAGCCGAGGACGGTGCGGACGAACTGCGTCTCGCGGTCGTTCGCGGGCGGATGCGACGGCGCCTGCTGGACCTGGGCCGGCGAGCCGCCGCCCGACAGCAGGTTCAGGATCGTCGACGGCGAGACGCCGAAGAACCACGAGCCGACCAGCGCGATGACGATCGTGCCGATGCCGACGGTCCCGCCGCCGAAGCTGAATCCGCCGCCACCGTCGCCGTCGCCGCGGCGGTCCTCGATGTTGTCGCTCTGTCGATCGCCTTCCCAACGCATGATTGCTCTCCTTGCGACACCGCGTTGGCGGTGCCGTCGTCATTGTTTCGGTGCCGGGCGAATCAGCGTCCGCTGGGACGCCTGATCTTCACCGACCCCATGTTTTCGCGTGCATCCTTGAGGCGGAACTCGTCGTCCGCCAGGCCCGCCCGCTGCTCGTCGTGGAGCACGCGTTCGTGGCGTTCGCGTTCGACTTCCCGTCGCACGCGCTCGTTCAAAGATACGTCCGGCGTCGTCGTCTTCATGGTCATCCTCGTGTCCGGGCCGCGCGTCCTGCATCAGCCCGGATCAATTCTGCATGCGGCCCGCGGCCGCATCTGTTCGAACTTTCACACAATTCACATAATGCCATAGCGGCGATCCGCCCTGCATGACTCTGTCCACATGGCTCTGTGCGCCCGCGTACGGAAGCGCGCGCGGGCGTCATGCATGCTGCGCGCATGACCTCGACCGCCGCCCCCTTCGCCAACCACGACGCGCTGGCCGCGCTCGGCAGCAGTCTACAAGCCGCCGGCTACCGTTTCGTGACCGTGACGCCGGCCACGCACCGGCGCGTGAACAACCGCCCGGAGAACGCCTGGGCGCACGACCTGCGGGGCGTGTTCGGCTGGAGCCGGCCGTTCCGCGCCGGCGTGCTGCCGGACGCGATCGACGGCCAGCTGCGCGCGGCCGGCCTGGCGGCACCGGCCGACGCCGACGGCTGGCGCGCGCTCGTGCGGGCCTCGACGATCGGTGATCGCCTGTATTTTCACTCGGCCTGGCCCACGTCCGACGAGGACGCCGTGTTCTTCGGCCCCGATACCTACCGCTACACGGCCGCGCTGCGGCGCGTGCTCGGCCTGCACGGCAGCCTGCGCCGGCCCGTGCGGCGCGCGGTCGACATCGGCGCCGGCGCCGGACCGGGCGCGATCGAACTGGCGCTGCGTTGCCGCGACGCGACCGTCTACGCGAGCGACATCAACCCGGCCGCACTGGCGCTGGCCGAGGTCAACGCGAACCTGAACGGCGCGCACAACGTCGTGCCCTGCCACAGCGACCTGCTGGACGGCGTCGACGGCGCCTTCGACCTCATCCTGTCGAACCCGCCCTACATCCTCGACCCGCACGCGCTGACGTACCGCCACGGCGGCGGACAACACGGCGCCGAACTGTCGATCCGCATCGTGCACGCGGCGCTGGACCGGCTGCAGCCCGGCGGCAGCCTGCTGCTGTACACGGGCGTGGCCATCGTCGACGGGGCCGATCCGTTCCTCGCCGCCATCCGCGACCGCCTCGATGCCGACGCGGACGCGTGGTCGTACGAGGAGCTCGATCCGGACATCTTCGGCGGGCAGCTGGACTGCGACGGCTACGAACGCGTGGAGCGCATCGCGGCGGTGTGGCTGCACGCCGTCAGGCGCGGTTGAGACGATCGGGCAAAACGCTGCCGCAACCGGGCATGGCCGGGGCGGCGCGGCACCATAATGACCGCCATCCCAACCCTCGCGAGGAGCCAGACCATGAAAGCCACAGACGCTACCAGCCCGTGCAGACCGTGAGCGCGATGGTGCGCGGGCGGTTGCGGGCGCTGGTTTAAGGGCGCGGGCCGGTCCGGCTTTGCAGCGCGCGCCCGCGGCGCGCGGGGCCGTCCGCGGGCGGACGGCAGCCAGGTGATCGCAGGACCGGGATGGCGCCGGTGCTGCGGATCGGCCATGCGTAGCAAGGGCGATGCCGATACTGCTGCGTGTCGGTTGGCTTTGCAGCGCGCGCCCGCGGCGTGCGGGGCCGTCCGCCTTGCGGACGGCAGATGGGCGATTCGGAGCGGGCTGGCCTTGCAAGGCCAGCCCTTCGAATCCCACCGCGCAGGGCGCGCAGGCGCCCTGCGCTCTCCGCCAAAACAAAAAAGGCCCCGGTGGGGCCTTGTTTGTTCTGGCGGAGAGGGTGGGATTCGAACCCACGGTACGGTCACCCGTACGCCTGATTTCGAGTCAGGTACATTCGACCACTCTGCCACCTCTCCGTGTCGCGGTCGTTTCGCGTGAGGCCGAATTATAGACGTTGGGTAAGAGAATCGCAAGCACCCGTTTATTTCGCTGTCAGGCCCGCCATCAGCGCATCCAGCGTCTGCTGCCCCCGCACGAGCGTCGTCCTGCGGTCGAAGATGCTGCCCGACTGGTCGTCCGGCGCGCCGATGTCCCAGAAGAACGGCGGCACGCCGTTCGCCACGGCCTTCTTGACGACGTACGTGTGGTAATAATTGCGCGATCTGAGGTGCAGCGCCAGGGCGTCGCCGGTCAGGTTCGTACGGCGCATGGCGGCGAATTCGCCGAGCACGACGGGGATGCCCTTGTCGACGAATTGCTGTTTCAGGCTGGCGAATTGCGCATCGACGTAGTCTTCCTCGCCCCACGTCGGGTTGTGGGCCGTGTCCGTCGTCGAGTGATTGCCCGCGCCCCAGTAATACGCCTGGTTGCCCCAGCTTTCGTCTTTTGCCATCAGCGCGAAATTGTACGGGTCGTAGAAGTGGATCTCGGCCATCAGCCGGCCCGCCACCTTGTCGGCCGGCAGCGTGGGCATCAACTTGACCGTCAGGTCGATGTTGGTCTGGGGCCCCTGCACGACCAGCACCCGGTAAGCGTTCCTGCCGCCGGTGGAGCGCACGGCGTCGACGAACGTCTGGTGATAGCTCATCAGGACCGCGACGCCCGTCGCGTCCTTCGTGTCCGGTTCGTTGGCGCTGGCGAACATCACGTGCTCGTCGAAATCGCGCAGCGCCGTCGCGATCTGTTCCCAGTACGCCTTTTGCTTGGCATTCACGGCATCCTTCTTGTCGGGCGTGACGTTCTTTTCCAGCCAGCCGCCGTCCCAGTGGATGTTGACGAGGACGACCATGTCGTTGTCCACGCAGTACTGGACCACCTGCTTCACGCGGTTGAGCCAGGCGGCGCTGATTTGCCCCGTCTTCTGGTCCGCATACTGGTCCCACGCCACGGGCAAGCGGATCGCATTGAAGCCGGCGTTCTTGACGGCCTGGATCAGCGCGTTCGAGATCAGCGGATTGCCCCACGCCGTTTCGCCGCCGGTCGCCTCCATCGTGTTACCGATGTTGAAGCCGATGCGGATCGAGGCCGCGATCTGCTGGGCGTTGTGCGACATGCCCGTCATGTCGGCCGGGAGGGGACTCGTGTTGTAGCTCGGGTAGGGGCTCGGGGCCGGTGCGGGTGCGGGTGCGGGTGCGGGTGCGGGTGCGGGTGCGGGTGCGGGAGTCGATGCAGGCGGCTGCGTGGCTGCAATCGGTGCCGCGGCGGACGGCGCGACACCGCCGCCGCTGCCGCCGCATGCCGCGAGCAATGTCGCGAGCAACGGGGCGCACAGCATGGTCAGGGCTTTCATGGGTCTCCTCTGTATTTCGAATAAACCTACAGAATAGAAAGACTATGTGCCTGACGGATACTTCCAAGCAGCGAATTGTTATCAGCGTGCAGATTGTTGAAGGATCGCTGGCGCCTGTGTCAGCCAGGCCGGCTTTGCAGCGCGCACCCTCGGCGCGCTGGGCCGTCCGCGCTGCGGACGGCGAATGGGCGATTCGAAAGGCTGGCCTTGCAAGGCCAGCCTTTCGAATCCCACCCGGAGGGCGCGCAGGCGCCCTGCTCTCTCCGCCAAAACAAAAAAGCAAAAAGGCCCCGATGGGGCCTTAATGGGCGATTCGGAGAGGGCTGGCCTTGCAAGGCCAGCCCTTCGAATCCCACCCGGAGGGCGCGCAGGCGCCCTCCTCCTCTCCGCCAAAACAAAAAAGGCCCCGATGGGGCCTTGTTTGTTTTGGCGGAGAGGGTGGGATTCGAACCCACGGTACGGTCACCCGTACGCCTGATTTCGAGTCAGGTACATTCGACCACTCTGCCACCTCTCCGTGTCGCGGTCGTTTCGCGTGAGGCCGCATTATAGACGGCCTCCGTCGAAAACGGAAGACCTATTTGCTCAAGCAGCCGGTGCCAGCCGGTCCACCCCGCCCATGTAAGGACGCAGCACTTCCGGCACGACGACGCTGCCGTCCGCCTGCTGGTAGTTCTCCAGCACGGCCACCAAGGTGCGGCCCACGGCCAGGCCGGAGCCGTTCAGCGTGTGCAGCAGTTCCGGCTTGCCCTTGGCGTTGCGGAAGCGGGCCTGCATGCGGCGGGCCTGGAAATCTTCGCAGTTCGACAGCGACGAGATCTCGCGGTACGTGTTCTGTGCCGGCAGCCACACTTCCAGGTCGTAGGTTTTTGCGGCGGAAAAGCCCATATCGCCCGTGCACAGTTGCATCACGCGGTATGGCAGGCCCAGGTTTTTCAGGATCGTCTCGGCCTGGCCGACCATCTCTTCCAGTGCGTCGTACGACTGTTCCGGGTGCGCGATCTGCACGAGCTCGACCTTGTCGAACTGGTGCTGCCGGATCATGCCGCGGGTGTCGCGGCCGTAGCTGCCCGCCTCCGAGCGGAAGCACGGGGTGTGCGCCGTGATCTTGATCGGCAGCGATTCGGCCGCCACGATCTCGTCGCGCACCATGTTCGTCAGCGACACTTCCGACGTCGGGATCAGGTAGAAGTTTTCGCCCTCGCCTTCCGCGCCGCCCTTTTTCACGGCGAACAGGTCTTCCTCGAACTTCGGCAGCTGGCCCGTGCCGCGCAGCGAATCCGCGTTCACCATGTACGGCGTGTAGCACTCCGTGTAGCCGTGCTGGCCCGTGTGCGTGTCCAGCATGTACTGGGCCAGCGCGCGGTGCAGGCGGGCGATGCCGCCTTTCATCACGGCGAAGCGCGAGCCCGTCAGCTTGGTCGCGGTGTCGAAATCGAGGCCCAGCGGGCCGCCGATGTCGACGTGGTCCTTCACTTCGAAATCGAAGGCGCGCGGCGTGCCGACCTTGCGCACTTCGACGTTGCCCGACTCGTCCTGCCCCACCGGCGTGGACGGGTGCGGCAGGTTCGGGATCGCGGCCATGAACTGCGCCAGCTTCTCCTGCACCTGGGCCAGCGCCGTTTCGTTGGCCTTCAGCTCGTCGCCGATGCCGGCCACTTCGGCCATCACGGCGCTCGTGTCTTCGCCCTTGCCTTTCAGCATGCCGATCTGCTTGGACAGCGAGTTGCGCTTGCCCTGCAATTCCTCGGTACGCGTCTGGATGTCCTTGCGCTCGGCTTCGAGGGCGTTGAATCCGGCGACGTCGAGCTGGAACTTGCGGCTCGCGAGACGCGCGGCGACGTTGTCGATGTCTTTGCGGAGGAGTTGGATGTCTATCATGTCGGGATTGTCGCAGGGTGGGATATCGAAAGCGCAATTGTACCAAGTCGCAGGCGGCAAACCACGGTCGCGTGCCGATCTTTTGGCCGGCACGGCAGTCCAATGCCGAGGAGGCCCACATGGATGTCGACTGGGAAGCGCTGTTCACGTTCAGCGTGCCGCCGCTCGAACTCGTCGTGCGCGGCACCCTGACGTACATCTTCCTGTTCTGCCTGTTCCGCTTCGTCGTGCGGCGCGACGCCGGGGCGCTGGGGCTGTCCGACCTGCTCGTGCTGGTGATCATCGCCGACGCCGCCCAGAACGCCATGGCCGGCGACTACATTTCCATCGTCGACGGCTTTACCCTCATCGGCACCATCATCGGCTGGAACTACACCCTGAACTGGCTCAGTTTCCGCTACCCGTGGTTCCGCCGCTTCGCGCTGGCACCGCCGATCTGCATCATCAAGGACGGCATCAAGCAGGACGCCGCGCTGCGCCGCGAATTGATCAGCGACGAGGAATTGCGCGCGATGCTGCACGAGCACGAGGTCGACGACATCGCCCAGGTCAAGCGCGCGTGGCTGGAGCCGGACGGCCAGTTGACGGTGCTGCGCCGGCGCAGTCCACGTGGCACTGCCGACGACCGCGGCACGGGCGGTCCGCCACGGCGCGGGCTGTAGTCAGTCCGGCGCGCCGGCGGCGCGGGCGTCGTCGTCCAGGCTGCGCAGCCAGGCCAGCTTTTCCGCGATCTTGGCCTCGATCCCGCGCGGCACCGGCTGGTACCAGCCCGGCTCGGGCATGCCGTCCGGCAGGTAGGTCTCGCCGGCCGCGTACGCGTGCGGCTCGTCGTGGGCGTAACGGTATTCGTGGCCGTAGCCCAGTTCCTTCATGAGCTTCGTCGGCGCGTTGCGCAGGTGGACGGGCACTTCGCGCGATTTGTCCTTGCGCACGAACGCCATCGCCGCATTGAACGCGTTGTAGCCGGCATTGCTCTTGGCGGCGATGGCCAGGTAGACGACCGCCTGGCCCAGCGCCAGTTCGCCCTCCGGCGAGCCGAGACGCTCGAAGGTCTCGGCCGCGTCGTTCGCGAGCTGGATCGCGCGCGGGTCGGCGATGCCGATGTCTTCCCACGCCATCCGCACGATGCGGCGCGACAGGTATTTCGGGTCGGCGCCGCCGTCCAGCATGCGGCACAGCCAGTACAGCGCGGCGTCCGGATGCGAGCCGCGCACGGACTTGTGCAGCGCCGAGATCTGGTCGTAAAAATTGTCGCCGCCCTTGTCGAAGCGGCGCGCGTTCAGCGTGAGCGCGTTCTCGACGAATTCGCGCGTGATGTGCGTCGTGTTCGACGTCTCGGCCGACGTCTTCGTCTGCTCCAGCAGGTTCAGGAAGCGCCTGGCGTCGCCGTCCGCGTAGCCGATCAAGGTCTGCACGGCGATATCGTCGAACCGCAGGTGCGACAAACCGCCCTGCGCGCGGGCGCGCTCCAGCAGCTGGCGCATCTCGTCGTCGGTGAGCGCCTTCAGCACGTACACCTGCGAGCGCGACAGCAGTGCCGAGTTGACTTCGAACGACGGGTTTTCCGTCGTCGCCCCGATCAGGGTGACGAGGCCGGACTCCACGAACGGCAGCAGCGCGTCCTGCTGCGATTTATTGAACCTGTGGATCTCGTCGATGAACAGGATCGTGTGGTGGCCGCCCGCGAGATAGTGCTCGGCCTGTTCGACGGCGGCGCGGATGTCCTTCACGCCCGACAACACCGCGGACAGCGCGATGAATTCGCAGTCGAACGCGTTCGCCGTCAGCCGCGCCAACGTCGTCTTGCCGACGCCCGGCGGGCCCCACAGGATCATCGAATGGGGCCGGCCCGACTTGAACACGAGGTTCAGGGGCTTGCCCTCGCCCAGCAGGTGGCTCTGGCCGATCACCTCGGCGATCGTCTTCGGCCGCAGCGCTTCGGCGAGCGGGGCGGCGGGTTCGGTCTTGAAAAGGTCATCCACGGGCATCTCCCATGGCGCGCAAGGCGTTGTTATTGTTCATCTTGCCTATGTATGGCCTTTGCGTCGAAAGCGCAAGTGGCTTACTGATTGACGACTTCCGCACCCTTCGGCACGTCGAACTTGAACGCCTGCGCGCCGAGCGCCGGGTTGCGCTGGAAACTCGTGAATTTCAGCAGCACGGTCTGGCCGAAGTTGTCCTTCAGTTCCATCGCCTGCGGCATGCCATCCTTCAGGCCGATGCCGATCTGCTCGAACGTCGTATCCTTGGATTTCGGCGTCGCGTGCAGCCATTCCAGGCCGTCGTGCGTACCCGCTTCGGACAGCGTGAAATTCTTTTCCAGGTCGTTGCTGCCGAACAGGATCGCGGCCGGCGAGCTGCCCAGCGCACCGCCCAGCTTGCGCGTCGTGACCTGGTTCAGGTCCTTGTCGTACAAGTACAAGGTTTCGCCGTCGGCCTGCAGCAGTTGTTCGTACGGCTTCTGGTACGTCCAAATGAACTTGCCGGGGCGGGAAAACACGAAGGTGCCGCTGGAGGTCTTGCCCGGCTTGCCCGATTTCATGACCTGCGTCTGCGTGAATTCGCCGCGAGCGGACTTGGTGCCGGCGACGAAGGATTTGAATTGATCCAGCGCGCTGGCGTGGGCCGCGCCCGCGACCAGCAGGGTGGTGGCGATCAGTATGTTTTTCAATTTTACCATTGTCATTCCGCGTTCGTTGCAGGCACCAGGATGTCCCGGTTGCCGTTCGACTGCATCGGCGACACGATGCCGCTCTGCTCCATCTGCTCGAGCAGGCGCGCGGCGCGGTTGTAGCCGATGCGCAGGTGGCGCTGCACGAGCGAGATCGACGCCCGCCGGTTCTTCAGCACCACGGCCACGGCCTGGTCGTACATCGCGTCGGACTCGCCGCCGCCTTCGCCCGCCGGCACGCCGTCGGCGCCGCCGCCGTCTTCCGCCACGCCGCCTTCGAGGATACCCTCAATGTAATTCGGTTCGCCCGTCGACTGGAGATGTTTTACAACTCGATGCACTTCGTCGTCCGAGACGAACGCGCCGTGCACACGGATCGGCAGGCCGGTCCCCGGCGGCATGTACAGCATGTCGCCCATGCCCAGCAGCGTCTCGGCGCCCATCTGGTCGAGGATGGTGCGCGAGTCGATCTTGGACGACACCTGGAACGCGATACGCGTCGGGATGTTCGCCTTGATCAGGCCCGTGATGACGTCCACGGACGGACGCTGCGTCGCGAGAATCAGGTGGATGCCGGCCGCGCGCGCCTTCTGGGCGATACGGGCGATCAGTTCCTCGACCTTCTTGCCGACCACCATCATCAGGTCGGCCAGCTCGTCGATGATGATGACGATCGTCGGCAGTTTATCCAGCGGCTCCGGCGCGTCCGGCGTCAGCGAGAACGGGTTCGGGATGTGTTCCTCGCGCTTCGCGGCTTCCGCGATCTTGCCGTTGTAGCCGGCCAGGTTGCGCACGCCCAGCTTCGACATCAGCTTATAACGGCGCTCCATCTCGTTCACGGCCCAGTTCAGCGCGTGGCCGGCCTGGCGCATGTCGGTGACGACGGGCGCCAGCAGGTGCGGGATGCCTTCGTACACCGACATTTCGAGCATTTTCGGGTCGATCAGGATCAGGCGCACGTCGGCCGGATCGGCCTTGTACAGCAGCGACAGGATGGTCGCGTTGATGCCAACGGATTTACCGGAACCCGTCGTACCCGCCACCAGCAGGTGCGGCATCTTCGCGAGGTCGGCGACGACCGGCTTGCCGGCGATGTCCTTGCCCAGCGCGACCGTCAGGCTGGACGCGCTGTCGCCATAGACTTTCGAGCCGAGGATCTCGGTCAGGCGCACGATCTGGCGCTTCGGGTTCGGCAGTTCCAGCGCCATGTAGTTCTTGCCGGGGATCGTCTCGACCACGCGGATCGACGTCAGCGACAGCGAACGCGCCAGGTCGCGCGCCAGGTTGACGATCTGGCTGCCCTTCACGCCCGTCGCCGGTTCGATCTCGTAGCGGGTGACGACCGGGCCCGGATACGCGGCCACGACCTTCGCCTCGACGCCGAAGTCGGACAGCTTCTTTTCGATCAGGCGGCTGGTGAATTCCAGGGTCTCGATGGCGACGGATTCCTGCGCGGGCGGCGCGTCGTCCAGCAGCGCCAGCGGCGGCAGCGTGCTGTCGCCGTGGACTTCGAACAGGTGCGACTGGCGTTCCTTTTCGGCGCGCTCGGAGCGCGGCACGGTGGTCATCGGCGGTTCGATCTTGATCGGCGACGGATTCGGTGCGGCCGCCGACGCCGGCGGCGCGGCCGGCTTCGCGGGCGCGCGCGGCGTGGGCACGAGCGCAGGCTCGTGTTCGTCGCGCGGTTCGTCGAACGACGGCTCCGGCGCCATCGGCGCGGCCGGCGCAGCGCCGCCATCGATCCGCGGCTCCGCCTTGGCCCGGGCCAGCTTCGCTTCGCCGCGCGCCTTGACCTTGGCCTTCATCTTGGCCAGGAAACCCGGCGCGGCAGGCGGCGCCTCTTCCTGCGGCTCGTCCTCGTCGTAGCGCGGGGTCTCGATCCGCACGGGCGAACCGGCATGTTTTTCCACGTACTTGGCGCGCTCGTGCACGACGACCTCGTCGCGCTTGTGCGCCGCCACTTCGCCGTAGCGGCGGTCTTCGCGGTCTTCGTAGCGCAGGCGGAACCAGTCCCACGTCGTCTCGACGGTCTCGCCGATGCGCTCGGCCACGGCCAGCCACGACACCTGGAAGTACCAGGAGAAGCCGAGGCCGAACAGCAGCAGCAGGAGCAGGGTCGCGCCCGTGAAGCCGAACGCGTTGTGGGCGGCATGGCCGATCAGCTGGCCCAGCACGCCGCCGGCCGCGCGCGGCAGCTCGACCTTCAATGACCACATGCGCAGGTATTCGAGGCCGACGCTGCCCGCGAACATCAGCACGAAGCCGATCCAGCGGACCAGTGTCTCGCCCTGGTGCTCGGGCTCCTGCTGCGCCTCCTGGACGATGAACCGCGAATGCAAGCGCCGGTAGCCTTGCCACACGGCGCGCGTGAAGCAGACGCACAACCACCAGGCGGAAAAGCCGAAGATGAACAGTAATAGATCGGCCAGCCAGGCGCCGGCGCGGCCGCCCAGGTTGGCGATGTGGGGAACGACGTTCTCGTGCGAGAAGCCCGGATCGGCCCGGTTATAACTGAGCAAAATGAGGACGAAATACAACAGCGCGACGGCCGTGACCAGCCAGCGCGCCTCCGACAACAGGCGCACGAGCCGGTTCGGCAGCGGCTGGCGCGGTGGCCTCGGCTTGTGAGTATAGGTCGTGCTCGTCGATGGACTATTCTTGCTCATTGCGGTTTGAAACGGTACTGCCGGGTAACAATGCCCCAAAGATGACCATTCTAAGCGATATATTGCCGCGCAGGCCCCACGATTCATGCTCGTGTGCATCATCGACTATAATCCCGGCTCCAACGCCTCTTGATTCCCGCACTGCCCGGCCCCACTTTCCGGGCATCATCCGATAGAAGACTCAACATGACCACTCGCAAACACGCCAAAGTCCTGATCCTCGGTTCCGGTCCCGCCGGTTATAGCGCCGCCGTCTACGCCGCGCGCGCCAACCTCAGTCCGATGCTGGTGACCGGTGTCGAGCAGGGTGGTCAGCTGATGACGACGACGGACGTCGAGAACTGGCCGGGCGACCCGCTGGGCGTCCAGGGTCCGGAACTGATGCAGCGCCTGCTGCAGCATGCCGAGCGCTTCAATACGGAAATCGTGTTCGACCACATCCACACGACGCACCTGGATGAAAAGCCGATCCGCCTCATTGGCGATTCGCACGAATTCACCTGCGACGCCCTGATCATCGCCACCGGCGCCTCGGCCCAATACCTCGGCCTGCCCAGCGAGCAGGAATTCATGGGCAAAGGCGTGTCGGCCTGCGCGACGTGCGACGGGTTCTTCTACCGCAACCAGGAAGTCGCGGTGATCGGCGGCGGCAACACCGCGGTCGAGGAAGCGCTGTACCTGTCGAACATCGCGACGAAGGTCACGCTGATCCACCGCCGCGACAAGTTCCGCGCCGAGCCGATCCTCGTCGACCGCCTGATGGGCAAGGTCGCCGAGGGCAAGATCGTGCTGGAGCTGAACCAGACGCTGGACGAGGTCCAGGGCGACCAGAGCGGCGTGACCGGCCTGCGGCTGAAATCGACGGACGGCGGCGCGACCAAGGAACTGAAGGTCCACGGCCTGTTCGTGGCGATCGGCCACAAGCCGAACACGGGCATCTTCGAAGGCCAGCTGGACATGCACAACGGCTACATCAAGACCCGCGGCGGCAGCGAAGGCATGGCCACCGCGACCAGCGTCCCGGGCGTGTTCGCGGCCGGCGACGTGCAGGACCACGTGTACCGCCAGGCGATCACCTCGTCGGGCTCGGGCTGCATGGCCGCGCTGGATGCCCAGCGCTACCTGGAAGCCCTGGAATAATTTTTTTGCAGGTAGTTCGATGGCGGGAACGCCTGCTTGCCGGGGGCAGGCAGGCGAAGTAAATTGCGATAGCAATTATGAAACAATTTTCGGAATTGAAATCCTTGCGCGACAAGCTCAAGGAAGACGAAAGGCAGCGCGCCATCGAAAAGGCCGAGCGCGAGAAGCGCGAGCGGATCGCGCGCGAGAACGCCGTCGAATTCGGCTCGGCCGTGAAGGACGTCGTCAAGATGCCCGAATCGGACCGCTACGTGTGGCGGCCGATGCACGAGTTCGAAACGCGTGGCCAGCCGCTGCCGACGCGTCCGCGCACGCAGGAAGAAGAAACGGCCGCCGTGCTGCGCGAGTCGATGCTGTCCGACCAGTTCGACGTCGACGGCCTGCTCGACGAAGATCCCTCCCTCAGCTGGTCGGCACCCGGCGTCGGTCCCGACGTCGTGAAAAAACTGCGCAAGCGCCACTGGCCCGTCGAGGACGAGCTGGACCTGCACGGCCTCACGCGCGACGAGGCGCGGCGCCACGTCGACACGTATCTGCGCAAATCCAACAAGCGCGGCATCCGCTGCGTGCGCATCATCCACGGCGTGGGCTATGGCTCGGCCGGCGGCGAACCCGTCCTGCGCGGCATGGTCCACAGCTGGCTCGTGCAGACGCGCGAAGTGGTCGCCTTCTGCGTCGCGAACCGGGCCGACGGCGGCAACGGCGCGCTGATCGTCCTGCTGCGTCCCGCGCTCGAAGACTGAGCAGTCCCGTTTCGTTGTCAAAAATCGCAACGGTTTGACGAAACGGGTAAGATGTTGGCTCCGTAGCACCGACGTGGTGCCGCCAGCATAAGGATGAATGCGTGGAGTCCAGTACGCCAGTACCGATGGCAGCGCCGCGGCGGGTCGATCTGCAGAACTGTGCGGACGAACCGATCCACATCCCCGGCTCGATCCAGCCGCATGGCGCACTCATCTTCCTGTCGGACGCCGGCCTCGTCGAAGGCTGGAGCGCCAACATCGCCGCCGTCACGGGCCGCGAACCCGCGCTCGGACAGCCGTTCGGCGCGCTCGGCCTGCCGGACGCCGTCACGGAACTGATCCAGGAATGCAGCGCGACGATGATTGCTGGCGAGGGGCCGGCCATGGTCGCCGCGGTGACGATCGATGGGCGCGACTACGACTGCGTCGTGCACGCGCACGTGCACCGCATCCTCGTCGAATTCGAAGTGCGCGACGTCGGCATGGACGAAGTCGCCCAGTTCGCGATCAAGGCGCATTCGTCGATCGACCGCCTGCGCCGCCAGCGCACCGTCGACGGCCTGCTGGAGACGGCCGTACGCCAGGTACGCGAATTCACGGGCTTCGACCGCGTGATGGCCTACCGCTTCCGCAGCGACGACTCGGGCGACATCGCCGCCGAGGCCCGCCGCGACGACCTCGTTCCCTATCTCGGCCAGCGCTATCCGGCCGGCGACATCCCGCCGCAGGCGCGCCGCCTGTACGTGCTGAACACGCTGCGCATGATCGCCGACGTCGGCTACCGGCCCGTGTCGCTGCTGGGGGCGGCGCGCGAAGGCGCGCCCGATAGCGAGCCGCTGGACATGAGCTTCGCCGTGCTGCGCAGCGTGTCGCCGATCCACGTCGAATACCTGCAGAACATGGGCGTCGCCGCATCGATGAGCGTGTCGATCGTCGTCGGCGACCGGCTCTGGGGCCTGATCGCGTGTCACCACATGACACCCAAGCGCGTGCCCTACTCCGTGCGGATGGCGGCCGACGTGCTGGCCCAGGTGATCGCGTCGACCGTGCAAGGTATCGAAGCGCGCGAGGACGCGGCACTCGTGGAACACGCGGCGCAAGTGCGCACGAGCCTCGTGGAATCGCTGCTGCTGGAAGAAGACCCGCTCGAGGCCCTCGTGCAGCACGGCGACGGGCTGCTGGAGTCGGCGCACGCGCAGGCGCTGATCGTCGGCCAGTACGGCCGCGTCGTGTGCCGCGGCATCGACCGCGCATTGGGCGAAGCCGTCGCCGCCGCGCTGCCCGCCGACGCGAACGACATCCTCACCTACGGCTGCGTGAAGGAATGGCCGGACGCGGTCCGGCCCCTGCTCGGCAAATGGGCGGGCCTGCTCGGCCTCCCGTTCGACCCGCCCACCGACGGCTGGTGCGTGCTGCTGCGCACGGAACAGGTCGAGGAAGTGGCGTGGGGCGGCAAGCCGGACAAGAGCATGTCCGGCCCGATGGGCGAGCGCCTGACGCCACGCGGTTCGTTCGACGCCTGGCATGAAACCGTACGCGGCCGCGCCCACCCGTGGGAAGACGGCATCCTCACGCATGCGCGCATGATGCTCGGGGAACTCACGCGCGTGTCGAACGCGCGCCGCGCCCAGACGGAAGCGACGCGCGCCCAGCTGCTCGCGATGCTGGGCCACGACCTGCGCGACCCGCTCAACTCGATCAATATGGCCGGCATGGTGCTGGAGCGGACGGACGGCGGCAGCAACAAGGGCACGCTGGGCAAGCGCATCCAGTCGTCCAGCAACCGCATGCAGCGCATGATCGGCCAGGTGCTGGACATGAGCCGCATCGACCGCGGCCTCTCCCTCGGCATCGACCTGCAGCCGGTCGACCTCGCGGCGCTCGCCTGCGACATGGTCGAGGAAGCGCGCCTCGCCTACCCGACCATCGTCTACGACGTGCACGCGACCGGGCCGGCGTTCGTGCTGGCGGACAGCGGCCGCCTGGGCCAGGTGATCTCGAACCTGCTGTCGAACGCGCGCCAGCACG
This sequence comes from Massilia putida, assembly GCF_001941825.1. Taxonomy (NCBI): domain Bacteria; kingdom Pseudomonadati; phylum Pseudomonadota; class Betaproteobacteria; order Burkholderiales; family Oxalobacteraceae; genus Massilia; species Massilia putida. The sequence goes on along the minus strand of NZ_CP019038.1, from coordinate 6,154,044 downwards.
GCGAACCGAACCACCCCATCGTCATCCGGCTCGCCCCGCAGGACGGCCAGGCCGTGCTGGACGTGGCGAACGCGGGCAGCCCGATCGCGCCGGAAACGGAAGCCACGCTGTTCAATCCGTTCAAGCGCGGCTCGCTGAACAATCCGCGCAACCGCACGGGCATGGGCCTCGGGCTGTACATCGCGCAGCAGATCGTGCGCGAGCACAAAGGCGAGATCGCCTACCGCCACGAGAACGGCAACGTCGTGTTCTCCGTGCGCCTGCCGCTGGCGCCGCGCCAGGCGTCCTGACGCCCTGCGGTCGCGCATGCACCTCATCACCGTCATCGAAATCGTCGCGATCCTGGTGGGTGCGTTCTCCGGTTTCATCGAGGCCCGGCGCAAGCGCATGGATGTGGTGGGCGTGTTCACGGTCGCGTTCATCGCCGCGTTCGGCGGCGGCACGCTGCGCGACATCCTGCTGGATAAACGGCCGCTGTTCTGGGTGATCCATCAGGAGTACGCGATCCTGATCTTCGTGCTGGCCCTCGTCGCGACGCCGCTGATCCGGACGCTGCGCCAGATCGTGTCGGAACGGCTGATCGTCATCGCCGATGCCGTCGGCCTGGGCCTGTTTTCCGTCGCCGGCGTGTCGTCCGCGCTGGACGCGCACATGCCGCTGTTCATCGCGTCGATGATGGGCGTGATCACGGGGATCTTCGGCGGCGTGATGCGCGACATCGTCTGCAACGAGGTGCCGATGGTGTTCAGGGACGGCAAGCCCTACGCCATCTGCGCGTTCGTCGGCAACTGGATGTTCCTGCTGCTGGGGATGAACGGCTTCCCGCACGATTTCGCGCTGTGGTCCAGCGCGATGTTCATCGTGGTGTTCCGGCTGGTGACGTGGAAGTTCGATCTGAGGCTGGGGAGGTAAACCCAAACCCGTCGTTCCCGCGCAGGCGGGAATAGTGCCGGTGGCAGTATTCCGCGTTCGCGAGGACGACGATCAAACCGCGTCCGGCCCCGTCTCGCCCGTACGGATACGGATCACCTGCTCCACGTCCTGCACGAAGATCTTGCCGTCGCCGATCTTGCCCGTGCGCGCGGCCTTGATGATGGCGTCGACCACCTGCTCGGTCAGGGAGTCGTCGACCACCACTTCGATCTTCACCTTGGGCAGGAAGTCGACCACGTATTCGGCGCCGCGGTACAGTTCCGTGTGGCCCTTCTGGCGGCCGAAGCCCTTCACTTCCGTGACGGTCAGGCCGGTGACGTTCACTTCGGCCAGCGCTTCGCGCACTTCGTCCAGCTTGAACGGCTTGATCACGCAGGTAATCTGTTTCATAGTCATCTCCTAACAATTTCCCGGGATTATCGCATGACGCCCGGTCAATCCGGAATCCTCGCCAGCTGGTTCATCCACACGGTCGCTTCCGAATCGCTCGGCGCGCGCCAGTCGCCGCGCGGGGACAGCGAGCCGCCGTTGCCGACCTTCGGCCCGTTCGGCACGCACGAGCGCTTGAACTGGCTCGTCTTGAAGAAGCGCCACAGGAAGATGCCCAGGTTTTTCTTGATCGCGGCGAGGTCGTACTGGTTGCGCGCGGGGCTGCCGCCTTCCGGCCACGGACCGTTCGCTCTGTCCCGCCACGCGCTCCACGACAAGAAGGCGACCTTGGCCGGACCGAAGCCGTAGCGGATCGTGTAGTACAAATTAAAATCCTGCAGTTCGTACGGGCCGATGAAATCTTCCGTCACCTGCGCCGGCTTGCCCTCTTCCTTTCCGGTTCCCTGCTTGCCGGGCACGAGTTCCGGCGAGATCTCCGTTTCCAGCACGTGGATCAGGACGTCGGAACCTGTTTCTCCAATCTGCTTCGTATCCGCGACCCAGCGCACGAGGTGGGAAATGAGCGTCTTGGGCACGCTCGCGTTGACGTTGTAGTGCGACATGTGGTCGCCCACGCCATACGTGCACCAGCCCAGCGCCAGCTCGGACAAATCGCCCGTGCCGATCACGATCGCGTGGTGGTGGTTCGCGAGACGGAACAAGTGGCTCGTGCGCTCGCCCGCCTGCACGTTCTCGAACGTGACGTCGTACTGCTCCGCGCCTTCCGCGTACGGGTGGCCGAGGTCCTTCAGCATCTGGATGCAGCTGGGGCGGATGTCGATCTCGTGCGCCGTGCAGCCGACGACGCGCATCAGTTCGCGCGCCTGGCGCAAGGTCCGTTCGCTGGTGGCGAAGCCCGGCATCGTGTACGCGAGGATGTTCGTGCGCGGCAGCTTCAGCTTGTCCATCGCCTTGGCGCAGACGAGCAGCGCGTGCGTCGAATCGAGGCCGCCGGAAATGCCGATGACGACCTTCTGGTGTCCGGACGACTGCAGCCGCTGCACGAGCGCCTGCACCTGGATGTTGTAGACCTCGGTGCAGCGCGCATCGCGGCGCCGGCCGTCGGCCGGCACGTAAGGAAAGCGTTCGACGAGGCGCGCCAGCGGCAGGTCCCGGTCGAGCGGCAGCGGCACGGCGAACGCCTGCACGCGGAATTTTTCCACCTCGTGCGCGTGGCGGCGCACGGATTGCGCGAACGTCGTCGTGTGCATACGGTCGACGGACAGGCGTTCCAGGTCGACATCGCCGAAGATGATGTGCGAATCGCCCAGGAAACGCTCGGACTCCGCCAGCAGGTCGCCCTTTTCGTAGATCAGCGACTGGCCGTCCCACGCCATGTCCGTCGTCGATTCGCCCCGTCCGGCCGAGGTGTACAGGTACGCGGCCAGGCAACGCGCCGACTGCTGCGACACGAGCTGGTGGCGATAGCCGCTCTTGCCGACGACAACGTTCGACGCCGACAGGTTCACCAGCACCGTCGCGCCGGCCAGCGCGGCGTACGACGATGGCGGGATCGGCACCCACACGTCTTCGCAGATCTCGACGTGGAAGCGGAACAGCGGCTGGCTTTCCAGCGCGAAGATCTGTTCCGGACCGAACGGCACGTCCTGGCCCAGCAGCGTAATCCGGTCGACGGCCGCGTTGTCCGCCGCGCTGAACTGCCGACTTTCATAAAATTCGCCATAATTGGGCAGGTAGCTTTTCGGGACCACGCCCAGGATGCGGCCGCCCGCGACGACGACGGCGCAGTTGAACAGCACGTGGTTGACGCGCAGCGGCGCGCCGACGACGAGCGCCAGCGGCAGCGTGCTTGATGCCGCGACCACGTCGGCCAGCGCGTCCAGCACGGCGTCGAGCAGCGCGCGCTGGTGGAACAGGTCGTCGCAGGTGTAGGCCGACAGCCCCAGTTCGGGGAAGGCTGCCAGCACGGCGCCCGCATCGGCAGCTTCACGTGCGAGGCGGATCGTTTCCTGCGCATTGAAGGCCGGGTCGGCGACGCGGCAGCGCGGGCTGGCGACGGCCACGCGCGCGAAATCGTGGGAATACAGGTTGAAGAATCGCTTGTCCATAGGTCGTTACAGCTGAGTCATCGCAATCACGGAAGTCAACTCGCGGAAGTCATCTTGAATTATCGCACGCATATCGTTTCTTCTCTGTCCGAGATCGGGCAGGCCGAGTGGGACGCCCTCGTCGCCCTGCAGCAGGAACCGAACCCGTTCCTGTCCTTCGCGTTCCTGCACGCCCTGCACGAATCCGGCAGCGCGACGCCCGAAACCGGCTGGCAGCCGCAATACATCGCGCTGTACGACTCTGATGAGCAGCTGGCGGCCGCCCTGCCCCTGTACGTGAAAGGCCATTCGTACGGCGAGTACGTGTTCGACTGGGCGTGGGCCAACGCCTACCAGGAGCATGGACTCGACTATTATCCGAAGCTGCTGTCCGCGATCCCGTTCACGCCCGTCAGCGGCCCGCGCCTGCTCGCGCGCGACGCGCGGGCGCGGGCGGCGCTCGTCGACGTGCTGGTCGCCACACAGAAAGCGAGCGATGTGTCGTCCACGCATGTGCTGTTCCCGCCGGACGATCAGGCCAAACAGCTCGCGGACGCCGGCTTCCTGCTGCGCAGCGGCGTGCAGTTCCACTGGATGAACGCGGGCTATGCGACCTTCGACGACTTCCTCGCGACCCTCGAACAAAAGAAGCGCAAGAACATCCGCGCCGAGCGCCGCAAGGTGCGCGAGGCCGGCGTGACGTTGCGGCGCGTGCGCGGGCCGGACATCACCGACGAAGCGTGGCGCTTCTTCACGCGCTGCTACCGCAACACCTATGCCGAGCACTTCTCCAAGCCCTATTTGAACCTGGACTTCTTCCGCCGCATCGGCAAGACGATGCCGGACAACCTGCTGCTCGTGGTCGCGGAACGGGACGGCCACCCGATCGCGGCGTCCCTCGTCGTGCACGACGCGACCACCTTGTACGGCCGCTACTGGGGTGCGCTGGAACACGTGCCCTGCCTGCACTTCGAGACGGCGTACTACCAGCCGCTGGAATTCTGCATCGAGCAAGGCATCCAGGTGTTCGAGGGCGGCGCGCAGGGCGAGCACAAGATGGCACGCGGCTTCCTGCCGACGCGGACCTGGTCGGCGCACTGGCTCGCGCATCCCTCCTTCGCGGATGCCGTAGAACGGTTCCTGGAACGCGAGGCGGGCGGCATCGACGATTACATCGATGAGCTCAATGACCGCAACCCGTTCCGCCGGTAGTCAAGCGCCCAGCGCCGCGACGAGCCGGCCCAGCGTCCGCAGCGCCTCCTCCGTCTCCGCCGTCCACGGATAGCTGTAGTTGAGCCGGATGCAGTTGACCCAGCTGCCGCGCGCGGAAAACATGTGGCCGGGGCCGACCGTGATCCCGTGGTCGAGGGCGCGCGTGTACAGCCGCATGGCGTCGACGCCCCCCGCCAGCTCGACCCACAGCACATAACCGCCCTGCGGCTCGGAGACGCGGGTGCCGGCCGGGAAGAAGCGCAGCACGGCGGCCGCCATCATGCGCGCCCGCTGCGTATAGCCCTTGCGCACCTGGCGCAGGTGGCGGTCGTAGCCGTCGTTCTGCAGGTAGTCGGCGATGGCCAGTTGCGGCAGCGACGGCGTGCTGAGGGTGTTCAGGAATTTCAGCTTTTCCACCTGCGCGGCATAGCGTCCCGCCAGCGCCCAGCCGATGCGATAGTTCGACGTGAGGCTTTTCGAAAACGACGAACAGTGCAGCACGAGGCCATGCGTGTCCCAGGTCTTGAGCGGGCTCGGATGACTGTCGCCGTAATACAGTTCGTCGTACACGCAGTTCTCGATGGCCGGGATATCGTAGTCCGCCAGCAGCGCCACGAGCTCGCGCTTGCGCACGTCAGGCATGCAGAAACCGAGCGGATTCTGGAAGTTCGGCATCACCATCACGGCCGCCACGCGCTGGCGGGTCAGGATGCCGCGCAGCGCGGCCACGTCGATGCCGTCGCGCGGGTCGGTCGGCACCTCGAGCGCGCGCATGCCCATGCGTTCGATCGCGTGCAGCATCGCGTAGAACGTCGGCGATTCGACGGCGACCGTGTCGCCCGGCCGCGCCACCGCCTGCAGGCACAGGTTGATCGCCTCGGTGGCGCCGACCGTCACGATGATCTCGGACGGATCCACGGCCAGCCCATGTTCCATGTGGCGGCGCGCGATCTGGCGGATCAGGTGCGGATTCCCCGGCGGCAGGTCGTCCATCACGCTCCAGTGGCGCCGCCGCGCGATGGCGTTGGCGTACTGGCTGATGCGCGCGGCGGGAAAAGGCGCGGGATCGGGATACGGCGACCCGAGCGGCACCGCGCCCTGGCTGCGGATCGTGCGCAAGGTGGACAGCACGAGACGGCTGACGTCCACCTCGGACGACAGGATCAGCGCGGGCGCCGGCGTCGCGGGACGGCGCGCCAGGCGCGGCCGGGCGCGCACGAAATAGCCGGACTGCGGACGGCTCTCGATGACGCCCTTGCTCTCCAGCAGAGAATACGCGCGCAGGACCGTGCTGATGCTCAGCTTGCGGTGCTGGCTGGCCTGGCGCACGGACGGCAGCTTCTCGCCTTCCAGCAGCACGCCGCGCGCGACCTGCCCTTCGACTTCGGCGGCAAGGGACTCGTAGAGCTTCATGCGATCCAGTATAGCGCAGCAGTACAGTTGGCGATGCGGCCAGCCAACTGTACTCCTTTTCCGACCGCGCAACTGTACCCGCACGCCGGACCGCTCAGCCATGACACTGTCGCCATTGCGAAAGGAGAATGCATCATGGCCGACAACGACAACGGGGGCCGCATCGCCCCCTACCCCAACCCGGCCGGCGGCTGGGGCGCCCTCAAATACGTGGCATTGAACCTGTTCCGCGAGCGCGTGGGCGGCCGCAGCGTGGGCACGCTGCTGGCGCAGAACCAGCCCGACGGCTTCGACTGCCCGGGCTGCGCGTGGCCGGACCGCGTCCATACGTCGACGTTCGAATTCTGCGAGAACGGCGTCAAGGCCGTGGCGGCGGAAGCGACGAGCAAGCGCGTGCGCCCCGACTTCTTCGCGCGGCACACGGTGACGGAACTCATGCGCCAGAGCGACTACGAGCTGGAACAGCACGGCCGCCTGACCGACCCGATGGTGTACGACCGCGCCAGCGACAAATACGTCCCCATCGCGTGGGACGACGCGTTCGCCCTGATCGCGCGCCACCTGCACGCGCTGGACGATCCGGACCGCGCCGCGTTCTACACGTCGGGCCGCGCCAGCAACGAGGCCGCGTTCCTGTACCAGCTGTTCGTGCGGATGGTCGGCACCAACAACTTCCCCGACTGCTCGAACATGTGCCACGAGGCGACGAGCCGCGGCCTGCCCGGCACGGTCGGCATCGGCAAGGGCACGGTCACGCTGGACGATTTCGACGAGGCCGACGCCATCCTCATCTTCGGCCAGAACCCGGCCACGAACCACCCGCGCATGATGGGCCTGTTGCGCGAATGCGCGCACCGCGGCGCCGCCATCGTCTCGATCAACCCCCTCAAGGAACGCGGCCTGGAACGCTTCCAGGACCCGCAAAGCCCGGCCGAGATGCTGACGAACGGCAGCACGCGCATCAGCTCCATGTTCGTGCAGCCGCGCCTCGGCGGCGACCTCGCGCTCATCAAGGCCGTGGCCAAGCGCGTGCTGGAACTGGACGACGCGGCCGTCGTCATGGATACCCCGCGCGTGCTCGACACGGCGTTCATCGCCGCCCACACGACCGGCTTCGACGCGTTCGCGGCCGACCTGCGCGCCGAGGACTGGACCATGCTGCTGGAGGAATCCGGCGTCGGATACGCGGACGTCGAGCGCCTCGCCCAGCTGTACGCGAACGCGGAACGCGTGATCGCCTGCTGGGGCATGGGCCTCACCCAGCACAAGCAGTCGGTGGCGGCCGTCCAGATGCTGTCGAATCTGATGATGATGCGCGGGAATATCGGCCGCCCCGGCGCCGGCCTGTGCCCCGTGCGCGGCCACTCCAACGTGCAGGGCGACCGCACGGTCGGCATCGAGGAGCGCCCGACGCCGGCCTTCCTCGACCGCCTGGGCCAGGTGTTCGATTTCGCCCCGCCGCGCCACCACGGGCTCGACGTCGTGGCCACGATCCAGGCGATGGTGGACGGCCGGGTCGACGTGTTCATCGGCCTGGGCGGCAACTTCGCCGCCGCCACGCCCGACACGCCGCAGACATGGGCCGGCCTGCGCCGCTGCGCGCTGACGGTGCAGGTGTCGACGAAGCTGAACCGCAGCCACCTCGTGCACGGCCGCGACGCGCTGATCCTGCCGACGCTGGGCCGCACCGAGATCGACCTGCAGAACGGCGTGGCGCAAGGCGTGACGGTGGAAGACTCGATGAGCATGGTGCACATCTCGTACGGCATCAACCGCCCCGCCTCGCCCAACCTGCTGTCCGAGGTCGCCATCGTCGCGCGCATGGCCCACGCCACGCTGGGCAGCGGCAAGGTTGACTGGCTCGCGCGCGCGGCGAACTATGCGCTGATCCGCGACGACATCGAGAAGGTGTTCGACGATTTTTACGACTACAACGCGCGGGTGGCGCGGCCCGGCGGCTTCCACCTGCGCGTGGCGTCGCGCGAGCGCGCGTGGGAGACGGCCAGCGCACGCGCCCAGTTCGTCGTCAACGCGATCGACCGCGATACGGCCGTGCACCGCGCCCGCGCCCTCCACGGCGAGCGCCTGCTGACCATGATGACGACCCGTTCGCACGACCAGTACAACACCACCGTCTACGGCCTGGACGACCGCTACCGCGGCGTGTTCGGCATGCGCCGCGTCGTCTTCATCCACCGCGACGACCTGGCGATGCTCGGCCTGAAGGCGGGAGACCGGGTCGACATCACCAGCGTGTGGGACGACGGCGTGGAGCGCCGCGCGGACGGCTTCCTGCTCGTCGAATACGACATCCCGCGCGGCTGCGTCGGCGCGTATTATCCGGAAACGAATCCGCTCGTGCCGCTGGCCAGCGTGGCCGTCGGCGCGGGCACGCCGACGTCGAAGTCGATTCCCGTCCTGCTGCATCCGGCGCGCGCGCAATGATCGTCCGCCCGCCCGCCAACTGGGCGCGCATGCTGTTCGTCTGGCACGGGTCGGTGCTGCCCGCGATCCTGCCCCAGCTGGCGCTGATCCTCGTCGTCGCCGTGGCCGCGCTGCTGGGGCACGGCAGCGTGTTCGGCGAACGCGTCCCCCTCGACACCGCGCCGTTCTCCCTGCTCGGCATCAGCCTCGCCATCTTCCTCGCGTTCCGCAACAATGCCAGCTACCAGCGCTATCTCGAAGCGCGCCAGCTGTGGGGCGGCGTGCTGATCGCCGCACGCAACCTCGCGTCGCAGGTGCATGCGTACGTCCCGGCCGGCGCGATCGACCGCGCCGGCGTCACGCTGCGCCTCGCCGCGTTCGCCCACCTGCTGCGCCACCAGCTGCGCGGCACCGATCCGCACGCCGACCTCGCGCGCCTGCTGCCGCCCTGTGACGCCACTGCGCTGGCGGCGCGCGCCTATCGCCCCGTCGCGCTGCTCGACGGCTTGCGGCGGATGGCGCAACGCGCGGTGCCGGACCGCCACGTGCTGTGGATGCTCGAGGCCCAGATCGACAAGCTGTCGGAAGCCGTGGGCGGCTGCGAGCGCATCGCCGGCACGCCGATCCCGTATCCGTACGGCGTGCTGCTGCACCGGACCATCTATGCCTACTGCTTCCTGCTGCCGTTCGGCCTCGTGCACAACATCGGCGCGGCGACGCCGCCCATCGCGGTGCTCGTCGCCTACACGCTGTTCGCGCTGGAAGCCATCGCGCAGGAGATCGGCGAGCCGTTCGGCACCGCGCCCAACGCGCTGGCGCTGGATGCCATCTGCGTGACGATCGAACGGTCGGTCATGGAACTGGCGGGCCGTCCGCTGCCTTGCGAGGCGGTACCCGGTCCCGATTTCCTGCTGCGCTAGCGCGGCGCGCGGCACGGCCGCCACGCGGCCAGCGCCGGCGCCGGCATCGGGCGGGCGATCAGGTAACCCTGGCCCTGATCGACGCCGGCGTCGCGCATGCAGGCCCAGTCGGCGTCCGTCTCGATGCCTTCGGCCACCGTCGCGATGCCCAGCGCCCGCGCCGCCGCCACGGCCTGGCGCAGCAACGGGTCGAGGTGGGGCCGCATCCAGGCACCCTGCACGAGGCGCATGTCGATCTTCAATTCGCTGAACGGGATGCGCGACAGCTGCAGGATCGAGCCGTGGCCCGCGCCGTAGTCGTCCAGCGACAAGTGATGGCCCTGCAGGCGCAGTTTCAGAAGGATGTGCAGCGCCGTGGCGAGATCGGCGATCTCCGTGTATTCCGTGATTTCGAACGCGACCAGCGCGGGCGGCACGCGGGCGCGGCGCACCGTGTCGGCAATGCGCCCGGCCATGCGCGCATCCGCCAGCGCGCGCGGCGACAGGTTGACGGACACCGGCACATGGCGCCCACCAGCCTGCAGGCGCGGGATGTCGGCCAGCGCCGCCCGCAGGACGGCGAGCGTCAACGGTTCGGCCAGGCCGGCGTCTTCGGCCCGGCCGATGAACGCGTGCGGCGCCAGCAGGCCGTGGCGCGGGTGCTGCCAGCGCACGAGCGCCTCGGCCCCGCTCAGGCTTCCATCGGCCAGCGCCAGCTTGGGTTGGTAATGCAGGCGGAACTCGCCCGTATCGAGGCCGGCGAGGATCTCGTCGGCGCCAATGGCGGGTACGGCCGTGGGCGCGCGCGCCGGTGCGAAGCACGCTGGCGGGCATGCCAGGGCATCGAACGCGGCGCACAGCGCCTCCGCGTCACAGGGCGGCTCGGAGGCGACGACGGCGCACAGGCCTAGCGCGCCCGCCAGCAGCATGGCCGTGTCGCGGATGCGCGCGCAGGCGACGCCCCACGCCAGCACGCGCGGCGCGCGTCCGGTGCGCGTCAGCGCCCGCAACAGGTCGGCGATGTCCATGTCCGCCGCGCCGGCATCGATCAGCACGATGTCGGGCGCGGCAGAGAGCGTCGCGAGCAGGTCGAGGGCGGCACGGGCGCCGGACGCCGCGTCGACGACGGGCACGTCCAGCCGGTGGAGCAAGGTCCGCAGATGGGCACCGGCGCCGCCGTGGCCGGCGACGACGAGCGCGTGCGCGATGCCGCCGCGCTTCGATAGAACCGTCCCGTTCTCGCGTCCGCTCATGCATCCACCTCCGCGACAAGGCGCGGCAGGCGGGCCGGCGCGGCGGTGCGCACTGCGCCGTCGTCGACGCGGAATCGGCTGACCGCGCGCGCCAGCCGGTCGGCCTGTTCGCGCAGCGCGGCTGCCGCCGCGGCCACTTGTTCGACCAGGGCGGCGTTCTGCTGCGTGTCCTGTTCCATCGCGACGACGGCCCGGCTGCAGGCGGCGATGCCGGCATGCTGTTCGGCGCTCGACGTGCGGATCTGGCGCATGATCTCCTCGACCCTGGCGGCGCCCGCGACGATGTCGTCCATGGCGGCGCCGGTCTCGCGTACGAGCACGGCACCGGCATGCGCCTGCGCGGCGGCGGACGAGATCAATTCGCCGATCTGGCCTGCAGCGGCGGCCGAGCGTTGCGCCAGCTGGCGCACCTCAGCCGCGACGACGGCGAAGCCGCGCCCCGCGTCGCCCGCGCGTGCCGCCTCGACGGCCGCGTTGAGGGCCAGGATATTGGTCTGGAACGCGATCCCGTCGATCAAGCCGATGATGTCCGCCATGCGCCGCGCGGCGGCCACGATGCCGTCCATCCGTTCGTTGATCACGCCGACGGCGGCGCCGCCGCGCTGCGCCGCCTGCACGGCCTGGCGCGCGAGGTCGTCGGCCAGGCCGGCGTGGTCGCGGTTGCGTTCGACCGTCGCGTGCAGCTGCTCCATGGCGGCGGCCGTCTCCTCCAGGCCCGCCGCCTGCCGCTCCGTGCGCGCCGACAGGTCCTGGTTGCCGGCCGCGATCTGCGCGGAGGCGGCCGCGATCTGGTCGCCGTCGCGCCGGACCTGGCCGACGAGGCGGCCGAGCCGGATGCGCATATGCTCCATCTCGGCCAGCATGCTGCCGACGTCGCCCGGACGCAGTGCAATGGCGCCGGTCAGGTCGCCATCGGCGATGCGCGCCGCCGTCCGCGCGGCCGCGTCGGGCTCGCCGCCGAGGTCACGGCGCAGGCGCCGGATCACCAGCACGGCCGCGGCGCCGGCGCCGGCCAGCGCCAGCGCGCCCAGGACCAGCATATTCGTGCGCGTCGAGGCATAGGCGCGCGCGGCGTCGGCGCGGGCCGCGTTCATCAGGTCCGCTTCGTGGCCGGTACGCTCGGCCAGCGCCGTGCGGCAGGCCTGCAGCATCGGCTTGACGTCGCTGTTCAGGTACGCGACGGCCTCGGCCTGGCGTCCCGCGCGCACGAGCGCCAGCAGCTGGTCCTGCCCGACCGTGTAGGCGTCGAGGGCCGCGCGGATGCGCTCCAGCCCGGCGCCCCCATGCCGCTGCAGCTGCGCCAGGTCGGCATCGATCGCGCGGCGCTGCTGCGCGATCTCGTCGGTCTGGGCGCGCCGCACTGCGGCATCGCCGCTCAGCAGGGCATTGCGCAGCGCGACCGCGATGTCGGTGACGCGCACGTGCACATCGGTCGCCAGTTCGGCGGACGGCCAGCGTTCGTCGGCGATGCCGGCCGTGATGCGATTGAGCGTGGCCTGTTCGCCCAGGCCGAGCAGGATGGTGGCGGCGATGAACGCGCAGGCGATGCCGAAGCCCGCGCCAAGCAGCGTCGCGACCTTGAAACGCGAGGTAGTCATGGGTGATCCGATCCGGATTACGAGGGCGGAACGGCGCGCCCGCCGGTGCCCGCGCGAGCTGCGCGGCACGGCGTCACGATAATCGGGATGGCTGTACCGGCACGGCTACAGTTTTCGGCAAGCGTGAAGAGTACAGTTATGCAATGCCGCTGGGATGCCCGCGGCGGGCAGCATGTAGCGCGCATACGGCACGCCGCGGATCGCAGGCAGGTCGTGCTCGCGCACGAAGCCGATGGCCTCGTACATGCGCAGCGCGGACGCCATGATCGGGCTCGTATGCAGGCCGATCGCGGGCGCCTCCGCGCGCCGCGCCCGTGCCAGCGTGGCCGCGACGAGCGCGCGCCCGATGCCGCCGCCGCGAGCCTCCGGCGCCACGACCAGCATGCGGATCACCGACCAGTCCGCGGGGAAGATCGCACTGCGCGGGCGCCCGGGCCCCACGTGCACGACGGCCCCGGCGACGCGACCTTCATGCTCGGCCACCAGCAGGTCGCCGTCCGCGGCCAGGTCGGCCATGCGACCAATGCCCGCGCTGAACGTGGGCCAGTCGTCGAAGTCGCCCGCATACTGCGCGAACGCCGCCAGCGCGACGGCGTTGACGGCGGCGCGGTCGGCTTCCTCGTAATCGCGGATGACGATGCCGTTCATGCCGCCCTCCCCAGATCGCCGTTGTCCCACCACAACTTCGGATTGTTGTCGGCCAGGTCGCGCAGCAGGTCCCACACGACCTTCACGCGGCGCAGCCGGTACAGGTCGGTCGGTGCCGCCAGCCAGAACGAGCGCTCGGCGTAAAAGCCGGCCAGGACCTGCACGAGGCGGCCGTCGTCCGGCACGGCGTACGGCGGCGCCATCATGAGGCCCATGCCCAGCGACGCCGCCTCGATCTGCGCCCCCATTCCCGAGCAGCACAGGCGGCGGCGCGGCGTGAATCCGAGTTCGTTCAGGTACGACAGCTCGCGGCTGGCGAGGCGGTCCTGCACGTAGTCGACGAAATCGTGGCGTTCCAGGTCGGCATGCGTGCGGATGGGCGGATGCTTGGCGAGGTAGGACGGGGACGCGTACAGGTAGAAGCGGAACGACGCGAGCCGCGTCACCATGTAGCGGCCCGTCGTCGGCGGATCGAGCATGACGCCGAGGTCGGCCTCGCGGTTGGCCAGGTTGGCGAAGCGCGGCAGCGCCAGCAGGTCGATCGACAGGTCCGGGTGCTCCTCGAACAGTTTCACGAGCAGGGGCGCCACGACGCGCACCCCGAACACTTCCGGCACGCCCAGGCGCACGACGCCGTGCGCCGCCACCTCCGCCCCGCCCAGCTGCTCGGTGGCGGCCAGCGCCGCGCCTTCCATCGCCTCGGCATGCGGCAGCAGGGCTTGCCCCATCTCCGTCAGCTCGTAGCCTTCGCGCGAGCGGTCGAACAGGGTCGTGCCGAGCTGCTGTTCGAGGCGGTCGATGCGCCGCGCGACGGTCGTGTGCTCGACGTCGAGGCGGCGCGAGGCCCCCGACAGGGTGCCGGCGCGCGCCAGCTCCAGGAAAAACCGCAGGTCCGTCCATTCCGGCAGGCTGTGCATGTTTTGTCTCCCCGGTCCCCGTTGACCCGTCACGCATGGGCCGCCGTTCAATGCGGCTTAATCGAGAACCTGTTGTTTGATATCAAGATGACATATTGTGCACCAGTGCACATTGCCGCTGCAACGTTTTCGGAACACCTTTTGCGTATGCACAGCAAACCGGTTTTCCGGACGTCGCCACGTGCCGCGCCTTCCGGGGCTGCCCGCGATGGGCGGTGCCGCCGGGCTGTGCATAAATGCACAACCGGTGGGCGCGGCGTTGTCTTTTCAGCCAAATTCATCCGAGGCACACTCCGATCATGCGAAACGTACCTGAACGCATAACACCAAACAAAATCAGGAGACATTCAATGCGTGTTAGCAAGCCGAAACTGCACCCCGCCCGTTCCGTCATGTCCGTCGCCGTGTTGATGGCGATGTACGGCAGCACGATCGGGGCCGCCCATGCCCAGGACGACGCCGGCAACGCCCCCGCCGCGTCGTCCAAGGAAGACATCAGCAAGGTCGTCGTGACGGCCCGCCGCCGCGCCGAATTGATCCAGGACGTGCCGGGCGCCGTGACGGCGCTGTCGGGCGCCGAGCTCGAAAAACAGGCCATCCCCGACCTCACCGCCCTCACCGACAAGGTGCCGAACACCACGCTGAAGACCTCGCGCGGCACCAACACCACGCTGACCGCCTTCATCCGCGGCATCGGCCAGCAAGACCCGGTCGCCGGCTACGAGCAGGGTGTCGGCATCTATCTCGACGACGTCTACCTGGCGCGTCCGCAGGGCGCCCTCACCGACATCTACGACCTCGAACGCATCGAAGTGCTGCGCGGTCCCCAGGGCACGCTGTACGGCCGCAACACGATCGGCGGCGCCGTCAAGTACGTGACCCGCAAGCTCGCACCGAAACCCATGCTGGACGCGAAGGCCACGCTCGGCACCTATGGCGAGGCCGACCTGGTGGTGAAAGCCAGCACGCCCGTGACGGACGTCCTGCGCGTGGGCGGCACGCTCGCCACGTTCAACCGCAACGGTTTCGGCCACAACGTCCTTACCGGCCAGCAGAACTACAACAAGGACCTGTGGGCCGGCCGCTTCAGCGCGGAACTCATGCCGAACAGCGACCTGTTCGTGCGCTTCGCCTACGACCGCACGGTCGACGACTCGCAGCCGCGCCAGGGCTACCGCCTGACGCCGGGCCCCGCGCCCGCGAATCTCCAGCCGCTGCCCGGCCTGTACGACACGCGCGCCGACCTGTACTCGGTCGTCGGCCACAAGCAGCAGGTGATCAACCAAGGCACCTCGCTGCTGCTCGAATACACCATCGATCCGACCCTGTCGTTCAAGTCGATCACCGCCAACCGCAAGTCGGAATCGTATGCCCCGATCGACTTCGATTCGCTGCAGACGCCGCTGTTCGAGGCCCCGGCCATCTACAGCGACCACCAGACCAGCCAGGAATTCCAGCTGACCTACACCGGTTCGCGCCTGCAGGGCGTGGCCGGCGTGTTCTACATGAAGGCCAACGCCTTCAACAAGTTCGACGTGCTGTACAACGCGGCCGGCGGCCTGTCGCTGCTGACCTACGACGACATCGACACCCGCACGTGGGCCGCCTTCGCCGACGCCAGCTACAGCCTGACCGACACGTTCAACGTCACGGTCGGCGGCCGCTACACGGACGACCAGCGGCGCGCGCGCATCTTCAAGCAGACCTATCTCGGCCTGGGTGGCTCGGCGCTGCTCGGGAATCCGTCCGCCGTCGCGTTCGGCAAGCCGAACACGGATCTCGGCAAGGACGACCTGGACCGCACCGACAAGAAATTCACGCCGAAGGTCGGCATCGGCTGGAAGGTCGCGCCGCAACACAATATCTACAGCACCTTCTCGAAGGGCTTCAAGGGCGGCATGTTCGATCCGCGCATGGACCTGACGGCCTCCGGCGGCCCGAACTCGGCGGCCTCGCTGGCCAAGCGCCGCGGTGTCGCGCCGGAAGAAGTCAGCACCATCGAGCTGGGCCTCAAGTCGTCGATGAACGGCGGCCGCCTGCAGACGAATGCGGCCGTCTTCTACACCGACTACAAGAACGTGCAGATCCCCGGCTCGATCCCGACCTTCGACGCGAAGGGCAACGTGAACGGCTTCGCCGGCACCTTGACGAACGCCGGCAAGGCCAAGATCGACGGCCTCGAACTGGAGATGATCGCCTACCTGACCAATGCGCTCAGCGTCAGCGCGATGTACAGCCACATCGACGCCAAGTACAAGGAGTGGTATGTCGCGAACGGCGCGAACCTCGTCAACATCGCGGGCAGCACGGAATTCCAGAACACGCCGAAGAACGCCGCCAACCTGTCCGTGAACTACGACTGGCCGCTGGCGCTGGCGGGACGCGCCGGTACCCTGAGCCTGATGAACAGCGTCGCCTACAAGAGCAAGGTCTACCAGACCGAGATCGCACGCCCCACCGGCGTGCCCAGCCTGGATGCCACCATCCCCGGCAACCTGGCGCTGGCGCAGGGCGGCTTCGGCTTGTGGGACGCGGGCCTGGTCTGGACCAGTTCCGACCGCAAGTACCAGTTCGGCCTGCACGGCCGCAACCTGACGGACAAGCGCTACAAGGTGGCCGGCTATAACTTCTCCGGCTTCTTCAACTCCGTCACCGCCTTCTATGGCGACCCGCGCATCGTCCGCGCGACGCTGAACGTGAAGTTCTGATCGTCCATCCGGACCGCAAGGAGAGCCCCCGCCGGGGCTCTCCGCCGAGGCGACCCAGGCGCCTGTCAACCATATAAACGGTCACATGTCCACATACACCGACATCACCTTCACCAGTGACGATGGCTTGTCGCTGCACGCCCGCGACTACGCGGGAGCCGGCGGGCCGGCGCGGCTGCCCGTCATCTGCATCCACGGACTCACGCGCAACGCGTCCGACTTCGACGAGCTCGCGCCGCGCATCGCCGCGCTGGGACGCCGCGTGCTGGCGCTCGACGTGCGCGGCCGGGGCGAATCGCAGCGCGACCCGAACCCCGACAACTACACGCCCGGCGTCTACGCCGGCGACGTGGCCCGCCTGGCGTCCGACCTGGGCATCGCGCGCGCCGTGTTCGTCGGCACGTCGATGGGTGGGCTGATCACCATGACGCTGGCGGCGAAGCGCCTCGATCTCGTGGCGGCCGCCGTGCTGAACGACATCGGTCCCGTGATCTCGGAAAAGGGCCTCGCACGCATCGCCGCCTACGCGGGCAAGTCCGGCGCCGTGGATTCGTGGGAGGCCGCCGCCGGCTGCGTACGCGACATCAACGCCTGTGCCTTCCCGGCCAACGACGCCGCCGAATGGGACAAATGGGCACGTCGCGCCTTTATCCCGGATGCCGCGGGCCGGCTTGCGCCCCGCTACGATCCGAACATTGCGATCGCCCTGCAAACCGGTAAACTCAGACCGACGTCGCTGTCGCTGCGGATGGCGTTCCGCAAGCTCACGCGGGAACGCCCCGTACTGCTCGTGCGCGGCGCATTGTCCGACCTGCTGGAAGAACGCCAGGCCGCATGGATGCAGCGCGCGGCACCGACGATGACGTACGTCGAGGTGCCGAACGTGGGCCACGCGCCGATGCTGACGGAACCCGCGGCGCTGGATGCGATCCTGCGCTTCCTGGCCGCAGTACCCTGACAAGAACCATAGGAGACGAGATGAAACACCTGAAACCCCTGCCCCTGGCCCTGTTCGCCGCGTTCGCCCTGGCGGCCACCGGCGCCGCCCTGGCCGCCCCGGACCTGAAGGTCGCCCTCATCGCCGGCAAGACGGGCCAGCTGGAATCCTATGCCAAGGAAACGGAAACCGGCTTCATGCTGGGCCTCGAATACCTCACCGGCGGCAAGATGGAAATCAACGGCCGCAAGCTGAAAGTGATCGTCAAGGACGACCAGGGCAAGCCCGACCTCTCCCGCACCCTGCTGGCGGAAGCGTATGGCGACGACAAGGCCGACATCGCCGTCGGCACCACGTCGTCCGGCGCGGCGCTGGCGATGCTGCCGGTGGCGAAGGAATACAAGAAGGTGCTGATCGTCGAGCCGGCCGTGGCCGACGAGATCACGGGCGCCAAGTGGAACAAGTACATCTTCCGCACCGCGCGCAATTCGATGCAGGACGCGCTGGCGGCGGCATCGACGCTGAAGAACGGCAGCGTCGCGTTCCTCGCGCAGGACTACGCGTTCGGCCGCGACGCCATCAAGGCCGGCAAGGAAGCGCTGGCCGCCACGGGCAGCAAGGCGACCGTCGTCCACGAGGAATACGCCCCCGCCGCCGCGACGGACTTCACGGCGCCCACGCAGCGCCTGTTCGACGCCCTGAAGGACAAGCCGCAGCCGCGCGTGCTGGCCATCGTCTGGGCGGGTCCGAACCCGATGAACAAGATCGCGGACATGAAGCCGGAACGCTACGGCATCTCGCTGGCCCCGGGCGGCAACATCCTGCCCGTGATGAAGACGTGGAAGGCCTACCCCGGCACGGAAGGCACCATCAATTACTACTACGGCTTCCCGAAGAACAAGATGAACGACTGGCTCGTGGCCGAGCACACGAAGCGCTACAAGGTCCCGCCCGACATGTTCACGGCGGGCGGCATGGCGGCGGCGGCGGCCGTCGTCGCGGCCTTGCAAAAGGTCCCGTCGGGGAATGGCGACCAGATGGTGACGGCGATGGAAGGCATGTCGTTCGAGACGCCGAAAGGCACCATGACGTTCCGCAAGGAAGACCACCAGGCGCTGCAGCCGATGTATCACTTCCGCATCAAGAAAGACCAGAAGAACGAATGGGACCTGCTGGAACTGGTGCGCGAGATCCCGGCCAGCGAACTGCCGCTGCCCATCCGGAACAAGCGCTGACATGTCAGTTCCAAACTTGACGCCTTCGCTCGCCACGCGCGACCTGACCATCCGCTTTGGCGGCCACGTGGCCGTCAACGCGGTGACGGCCGAGTTCTATCCTGGCACGCTGACCGTGATCGTGGGCCCGAACGGTGCCGGCAAGACGACCTACTTCAACCTCGTGTCGGGCCAGTTGCCGGCGACCTCCGGCAGCGTCTTCGTGCGCGGCCGGGACGTGACGCGTCTCGGTCCCGCGCGTCGCACGCGCCTGGGCGTGGGGCGCGCGTTCCAGCTGACGAATCTGTTCCCACATCTCACCGTGCTGGAAAACGTGAGGCTGGCCGTGCAGAGCCGCGCCGGCATCGGCATGAGCATGCTGTCGCTGTGGTTCGGCCACAAGGAGGTCATCCAGCGCGCCGAGCACTACCTGGAGCGCGTGGCGATGATCGGAAAAAGCGGCGCCCTGGTCGGCACGCTGTCGCACGGCGACCAGCGCAAGCTCGAGGTGGCGATCCTGCTCGCGCTGGAGCCTTCGATCCTGATGTTCGACGAACCCACGGCCGGCATGAGCGTGGACGAGGTGCCGGTCGTGCTCGACCTGATCCGCCAGGTCAAGGCGGAGCGCGACAAGACCGTGCTGCTTGTCGAGCACAAGATGGACGTCGTGCGACAACTTGCCGACCGCATCATCGTGCTGCACAACGGCACGCTGGTGGCGGACGGCAAGCCCGCCGAAGTGATGCAATCGAAAATCGTGCAGGAGGCCTATCTTGGCACCCCCGAACCCGCATGACACGCTGAGGACGAAACTGCCCATGAGCGAAGCCATCCTGACGCTGTCCGGCGTCCACACCCACATCGGCCAGTACCACATCCTGCAGGGCGTCGACCTCGCCGTCCCGCGCGGCGGCCTGGCGGTGCTGCTGGGCCGCAACGGCGCCGGCAAGACGACCACGCTGCGCACCGTCATGGGCCTGTGGAAGGCGAGCCGCGGGACGATCACGTTCGACGGCCGCGACATCACGAAGCTGTCCACGCCCGACATCGCCCGCGCCGGCATCGCCTACGTCCCGGAAAGCATGGCCGTGTTTTCCGAACTGACGGTACGCGAGAATTTGTATCTCGCCGCACGCAACGGCCCGCTGGACGCGGCGCGTGTGGACTGGATCTGCGGCTTCTTCCCCGCGCTGAAAAAATTCTGGAACTATCCGGCTGGCAACCTGTCGGGCGGCCAGAAGCAGATGGTCGCGATCGCCCGCGCGATCGTCGAGCCGAAGAAGCTGCTGCTCGTGGACGAGCCCACCAAGGGCCTCGCGCCCGCCATCGTGCAAAGCCTGATGGCGGCGTTCCGCGACCTCAAGGACACGAGCACGACCATCCTGCTCGTCGAACAGAATTTCAACTTCGTGCGCACGCTCGGCGACAGCGTGAGCGTGATGGACGACGGCCGCGTCGTCCACGCGGGCCTGATGCACGACCTGGCGCACGACGACGCCTTGCAGCAACGCCTGCTCGGCCTGTCGCTCGACGCCCATCAATGAGGACACCGACGTGAGTGCTACTTTACCCCTCGCCCAGGCGGACGCCCCGCTGCCGGCGGCACGGCGCGACATCGCCCCGCTGCTGCTCGTGCCGGCCGTCGTGCTGGCGGCGCTGCCCTTCATGAGCTTCCCCACCTGGATCACGCTGACCGTGGCCGGCCTCGCGATGGGCATGATGCTCTTCATCATGGCCAGCGGCCTGACCCTCGTGTTCGGCCTGATGAGCGTGCTGAACTTCGGCCACGGCGCGTTCGTCTCCGTCGGCGCATTCACGGCCACGTTCGTGCTGCTGCCCATGCGCGGCTGGCTCGAGGCGGATTCGCTGCTGGCCAACCTCGGCGTGCTGGGCCTCGCCGTGCTGCTGGCGATGGCCGTGACGGCCGTGCTCGGCTGGGCGTTCGAACGCGTCATCATCCAACCGGTGTACGGCCAGCACCTGAAACAGATCCTCATCACGGTGGCCGGCATGATCGTGTCCGAGCAGCTGATCAACGTGATCTGGGGCGCCGAGCAGATCGCCCTGCCGCTGCCGACCGCGTTGCGCGGCGCCGTGTTCGTGGGCGAGGCGGCCATCGAGAAATACCGGCTGCTGGCCGTCGCGGTCGGCCTCGTCGTGTTCGTGGCGATGCTGCTGACGCTGAACCGCACGAAGATCGGCCTCCTGATCCGCGCCGGCGTGGAAAACGGCGAGATGGTCGAAGCCATGGGCTACCGTATCCGCCGCGTGTTCGTCGGCGTGTTCGCGGCCGGGTCGGCGCTGGCCGGGCTGGGCGGCGTGATGTGGGGCCTGTACAAGGAAACGCTGGTGGCGCACATGGGGAGCGAGATCATCGTGCTGGTCTTCGTCGTCATCATCATCGGCGGCCTCGGCTCGGTCGGCGGCTGCTTCATCGGCTCCCTCTTGATCGCCCTCGTGGCCAACTACGCCGGCTTTCTCGCGCCGAAGGTGGCGCTGGTCTCGAACATCGCGCTGATGGTCGCGGTCCTCCTGTGGCGCCCGGCCGGCCTGTACACGAAAGGACGTCACTGATGCTGATCCGCCTGTTCTCCGGCGACCTGCCCCGCAGCCGCCTGCTGTCCGTCATCCTCGTCGCCATCGTGCTCGGCCTGCTGTTCGCGCCCTTCCTGTTTTCCGGCGCGCGTCCGCTGAACACGGCGGCCACGATCTGCATCTACATCGTGCTGGTCGCCTCGTACGACCTGTTGCTGGGCTATACCGGCATCGTCTCGTTCGCCCACACGATGTTCTACGGCATCGGCGCCTACGGCGTCGGCATCGCGCTGGCCAGCAGGGACGAGCCGACGTGGGGCGCGATCGTGATAGGCCTCGCCGCCGCGCTGGCGCTCACGGTCGTCCTCGCGTTCATCATCGGCCTGTTCGCGCTGCGCGTGCGCGCCATCTTCTACGCGATGATCACGCTGGCCGTGGCGTCGTCGTTCGCCGTGCTCGCGTCGCAGCTGTCGGACTTCACGGGCGGCGAGGACGGCCGCACGTTCGGCGTGCCGGAACTGCTGTCGCCCGGGTTCACGCTCGTCGACCACGACGTGTTCGGGCGCGCCGTCGACGGCAAGCTGATCACGTATTACCTCGTGTTCGCGGGCAGCCTCGCGTTGTTCCTGTTCCTGCTGCGCCTCGTGAATTCGCCGTTCGGGCGCGTGCTGCAGGCGATCCGCGAAAACGAATTCCGCGCCGAGGCCCTCGGCTACCGCACCGTCGTCTACCGCATCTGGGCGAACGTGCTGGGCGCCGTCGTGGCCGCGCTGGCCGGCGCGCTGATGGCGCTGTGGCTGCGCTACGTGGGGCCCAAGACGAGCCTCGACTTCGAAGTCATGACGGACATCCTGCTGATCGTCGTCGTCGGCGGCATGGGCACCATGTATGGCGCGGTCGTCGGCGCGACCTTGTTCATCCTCGCCCAGAACTACCTCAAAATGCTCATGGGCCAGGCATCGGAGATGGTGTCCGGCGTGCCGCTGCTGGCCGCCGCGCTGCATCCCGACCGCTGGATGCTGTGGCTCGGCGTGCTGTTCATCCTCTCGATCTACTTCTTCCCCATCGGCATCGTCGGCAAGCTGCGGCTGCGCCGCGCCGCACGCTGACTCATCGGCGGGCACGCCGTGCCCGCCGCACGCTCCCTTTCGTCCTATCCATCGATACCTGGCCGAGCCCGCCCATCCGTTCGCCAAAAATCAAAAGTCGTTGCCATCCGACTCATAAGATGGGCCCATCCATATTGAATGAAAGGGCCTTCATGAAACCCGTAAACACCTTGTTCACGACAGCCGCGCTGGCGCTGGCGGCACTGGGCGCATCGAGCGCGCGCGCGGCCGGGGTCGAAGTGCTCAACGAAGGATTCGACAACATGGCGGCCTTGGGCGGATGGGCCCAGGTCAATGACAGCATCCCGGCCGGCAACGGCTGGTTCCAGGGCAACGGTGCCCTGTTTCCGGCCCAGGCCGGCGCGCCGGACGCGTATGCCGCCGCCAACTTCCTCGGCGCCGCGAACGGCAGCGGCAGCGTCGACAACTGGCTGATCACGCCCGTGCTCGACCTGTCCGGCACGACAGTGCTGAGCTTTTACACGCGGCACGACACGCTGCCCGGCTTCAACGACCTGCTCGAAGTGCGCTACGCGTCCGGCACGGGCACCGACGTCGCCGGCTTCACGACCTTGCTGACCACGATCGGCGGCACGGCCGGCTATCCGACGGATTGGCAGCAGTTCACGGCCGCCGTCGCGGACAGCGGCAGCGGCCGCTTTGCATTTCGCTACCTCGGCCCGGCCGATACCTTGAACTATATCGGCCTCGACACGGTCTCGGTCGTGACGGCCGTGCCGGAACCGGCGCACTCGATGATGCTGGCGCTGGGCCTGGGCATGCGCCCTCTGCTGCGCCGCCAGCCGCGTCCCTGATCGGGAGAACGCCATGTCCAAGGAAAAACTGCTCACCATCGGCACGCTGACCGCCCTGTTCCTGCTGGCGGCGTTCTCGCTGCATGCGACGGCCGCGGGCGAGGAAGGCATGGTCGTCGTGCGCGACCCGCTGACCGGCAAGATGCGCGCCCCGACGCCCGACGAACGCAGGGACCTGCGCGCCAGGGCGCCGTCCTCCGCCGCCTTCGCCCGTGCCGTCGACGTCCAGGGCCACGTCCACGTCGGCGAAATGCAGGCGCTCGACGCCCGTCAGCCGGTCGGTGCCTTCGTTGCCGGTCTTGTCCTGCACCGTCCACGCGCCGGCGCCCGCGGGCGCGATCGCATAGGCGTCGTGCCGGCCCGCGTAGACGGCGGTATCGACGCCGGCGCCGCCATCGATCACGTCGTCGCCCGCCCCGCCGGTCAGGCGATCGTTGCCACCCTGGCCCGACAGCTTGTCGGCGCTGTCGGTTCCCGTCAGCACGTCGTTGCCGTCGCCGCCGGTCAGCACCGCGCCGGCCGCGATCGTCGCCATCTTCAGCGTACCTTCCGTGATGTACTCCGGATGCGTCTCGCTGGACACCTCATAGACGATCGCGCCGTTGCTCAGCGCCTGGGGCGTGCCGCCGGGGGCCGCCGGCCGGATCACGCTGCCGGTTTCCAGATCCATCAACAAGGTCGTCAAGCTGCCCGGACCCTATTGTTGACTGACGGGGTCGCCGCTGAACGTGACGAACCTGCCATCCGGTGACATCAGGTCCTGGTTCCAATGTAGATCCCAGGCGGCCCCGATGCCTGCTGCACCACCTTGACGGCCCCGGTCTGAACGTCCAGGCGCACGAGCGCGACGTCGGTGCCGCTCGCGCCCGGCACGACCGCGCCGGCGTTTGCCGCATACAACACGTAGCGCCCGTCGGCGGAGATCGACACCGCCGTGTTGCCGTTGTCATCGTGCACATTCGCGATGGCCTGGCTCGTGCCGTTCGCGACGTTCACGATGCGCAGCCCGTCGTCGTTGACCAGCAAGGACTTGCCGTCGCCGGACAGTTGCACCTGGTGGACATTGTCCAGGTTGTCCAGCCGGAATAGGACCCGCTTCGTCTGGACGTCCTGCACGACGATGCTCTCCTGGAAGGTGTCGCCGTAGGCAGGCCGCGTCATGTAGGCGACGAGGCGCCCATCGCTCGACATGCTCAGGTCATCGTAATAGACGGGCGTCGACCCCGTCGCGCCTGCGACCTGGAGCGTCGTGCCGGTGGTCATGTCCTTGACGGCGATGCCGGTCTGGCTTGTGCCGTCGGCACCGTCGACCCAGCTGCGGTAGGCGACGCGCGTGCCGTCGTCCGTGATGACGGGCATGTCGCCGCGGGACAGTCCGGTTCCATGCGGCCCGCTGACCATCTGCAGCTGGCCGGTCTGGATATCCACGCGGAAGACGTCGAGTGACGCATCGGCCACGATGTTCGCCTGCTCGAGCGCGAAGAAATTGGCGAAGACGACGTAGCGGCCGTCGGCCGAGATGGAGACGTGCAGCGGCCAGGTATGGTCTACTCGGGCACTACGGTGGAGATCGTCATGACATTTCCGAGGATCAAATCGAAGAATTGTCATCACAACAACAAACGTTGCCAATACCACAGTAAAAAAAACGGCTGCCCGTGGGCAGCCGTTTTTCGTGCGGCACGGCGATTTACTTGCCGCTCTCGAAGTTCTTCACGCCCGCCAGGATCTCGGCCTTGGCCGCTTCCGGACCTTCCCAGCCTTCGACCTTGACCCACTTGCCCTTTTCCAGGTCCTTGTAGTGCTCGAAGAAGTGCTGGATCTGGCGCAGGGTCAGTTCCTGCACGTCCTCGACCTTCTGCAGGTTCGCGTAGACCGGCAGGATCTTTTCGACCGGCACGGCCAGGATCTTCGAATCGCCGCCGGCTTCGTCGGTCATCTTCAGCACGCCCAGCGCGCGGCAACGGACGACGACGCCCGGGATCAGCGCGAACGGGGTGATCACCAGCACGTCGCACGGGTCGCCGTCGTCGGCGATCGTGTTCGGAATGTAGCCGTAGTTGCACGGATAGTGCATGGCGGTACCCATGAAGCGGTCGACGAAGATCGCGCCGGATTCCTTGTCCACTTCGTACTTGATCGGGTCGGCGTTCATCGGGATTTCGATGACGACGTTGAAGTCGTTCGGCACATCGCGGCCGGCGGTGACGTTATTGAGGCTCATGGATAGTCCTTGGTTGCTGGGGAAACAATAAAACAACGATTATAACGAATCGTCCCGGCCTTGTGCGCCGCACAAGGTCGCAGAAGAATGGGTCGCCGTGTTGGTCCGTACCCGACACGGTACGCGCGCAGTGTTGCCCGGGCCCCGGCTCGGCAGGGACAAACAGGCCCGATCCTGCCCTGGAGCGAGGCTGGCACGCCCGATGCTGTATCGATGTCGTGAGCAACGCCGCTCACGCCACCGCAACCAGCATCGAGGGGAACAGCATGAACATCCAAAAACACATGGAAGCCGTCTTCATCACCACGCTCGCCGTCGTCGGCGCCGGGTCGCTCGTCGTCGACCGCCTGCCGGACGCCCAGGCCAGCACGGCCCGGCCCGCCATTCCGGTCGAAAACAATATCGGGACGCCGGATCACATGGCGGTCGTCATCGTGCGTGCGCGCAAGCTCCCGCACCACGCATGATGTCGATTACAGCACCGTCGCCAGCGCGCACTGCCGGTAGTGGTTGTTGGCTTCTTCCCGCTGGCCCAGGGCTTCGTGCAACTGGGCGAGCTTCAGATGGGCTTCGCGCACCATGTGCGGTTCGGTGGCGTCGGACAGCGCCTCCTCCAGGTAGCGCTGGGCCTTGCCCCACAACTTCTGGCGCAGGCACAGCGAGCCCAGGGTCAGTTCCAGTTCCGGATCGTTCGGATGGGCGCGCAGCCAGCTCTCGCAATTCTCGATCTGCGCGAGCAACGTGGCGGAGCCCTCCGGGCCGGCCGCCTCGCGATAGGCGCGCACGACGCGCTCGTCCCAGCCGGCCTTCAGCGCGTCCTCGACGATGCCGCGGGCTTCGTCGTGCAGGCCGCGCGCATTGAACGCGGCGGCCGCGCGGGCGGCGATATACGGCTTGACGCGGTCGCTGCCCGGCACCGTGCTCCACACGCGGCGGATCGACTCGGCATCGTGGCCGCCCTCGGACAGCAGCGCGTCGTACGCGAGCTCGCGCAGCCTGCTGGAGAGCGCCGGATGCAGCGCGTTGCGCTTGTCCAGCGTACGCACGAGACGCAGCACCTCGGGCCAATTGCGCGCCTGCTGGTTGGCCTTCATGGCCCATTGCAGCGCATGGATGTGGCGCTGGCCGCTGGCGTTCAATTCCGCGACGGCTTCCAGCGCGCCTTCCGGCTTGTGGTCGTCGACGAGCAGTTCCGTGACCGTCATCAGGCGCGCCGTCTTGAGCGACTGGTCATGCGCGATCCCGGCCAGCCAGGCGTCGCGCCGCGCGGGCTCGCGCATGCGATGGGCGGCGCGGGCCGCGATCAGCGCGGCGAGGCCGGCGTTTTCGGGCAGGTCGGCGGCGCGCTTGGCGGCCTTCTCGGCATGGCCGAAGCGGCCCTCGAACAGCGCCTTCAACGCTTCGCGCAGGCCGCGGTTGGCTTCGCGCTCGCGCTTGCGGAACCGGTATTCGGCCACGCGCTCGGGCATGTCGAGCGTCGCGCGCACGGCCCGCGCCAGCAGGTACAGGACAAGGAACAGCAGGGCCGCCAGCACGACGAACAGGTTCAGCGACAGATCGATCCGGTGCGGCGGATAGAAAAAGACGACGTTGCCGGGATTGAAGCGCGCGGTCACGGCGATGCCGATCGCCGCGGCCATCAGGGCGACTAACCAGAGTAATAAACGCATCGTCAGGTTCCGCCGCTCAAGATTTCGATTTGTAATTGCGCACGGCGTTCAGGCTCTCCGACAGGTCGGGCACGTCGATGGTGACGTTGTTGGCCTGCACCTGGCGCAGCAATGCCTGCGCGGCCTGGGTCGAGCGTGCCTTCGTGTCGAAATACTTCACGAGCATCTGCTGTGCGGTGTTCAAGTCGTCGCGGAACGTGCCCTCGTTGCGCGACAGCAGCGCCAGGCGCGCGTTCAGCAGGCGCAATTTGAGGTTCTCGCGCACGAAATACGATTCGCTCGGCGACAGCATCAGCGCATCGGGATTGTCGACCGTGCGCACGCGGATCAACTGGCGGATGTCGTCCCACATCTCGTGGCTCCAGTTGCGCCAGGTGTCCGCGAAGCGCCGGCCCAGCGTCGGATTCGCCGGGGCCGCGGCCTTGGCGGCGCCCGACGTAGCGACACCCGCCGGATTCACCCGCGTGGGCGCGATCGGCTCGGCCGGCTTTTCGTCGGACAGCAGGGGCAGGTTGTCGATCTGCGCAATGACGTTGTCGAGACGCAGCGCGATGCCGGGCTGGTCGACGGACGGCAGCGCCTTGAGCTTCTCGATGTCGCGCGCGATGGCGCGGCGGATCGTGATGAATTGCGGCTTGTCGGAACGCGACAGCGAGCGGTCCGCGTTCTGCAGCGCGATCAGGGCGCCCTGCACGTTGCCGGCCAGCTGCAGCTGCTGGCTCGCGGTGGACAGCACCTGCTCGATTTCCGACAGCGCCCACTCGTCGCGGTTTTTCGAGATGTCCTGGTACATCTGCTCGAGCGCGGCCTGCTGGCTCTGCGCCTCGGTCTGGCGGTTTTCCAGCACGCCGACCTTCACCTGCAATTCCTTGGCGGCCTCCTGCGCCTCGCGCACGGCCTGCGCGGTCTCCGCGTTCGAGGCATTGTCCTTTTGCAAGGTGCGCGCGACGTCCTCGCGCAGCCGGTTGAAACGGGTGTGCGTGGACCAGGTCTGGATGGCCAGCAGGACGGCCAGCGCGATGATGGCGAGGTTCTGGGGCTTTTGCAGCAGCCCGGCCAAGCCCGCCCCTTCGGGCACGCGGGGCTCGCCGGGTCCGCCTGCCGGCGCCTGCGCCGGGGTGACGTAACTCTCCGGCGGCACGACCGCACCGCCCATGTTTGGTTTTTCTGGATTGTTGGGCAATTCGTTCATGCTCGTGATTGTAACGCGGCAAGCAGCCGCTCGTCGCCGGACCCCGTGAGCGTCACGGCAGTGAAACCGAGTGCACCCGCCGTTTCCGCGATGCGGGCATGCGGAACGATCAGGTGTTGCCGTTGCAGTTTTGCCACACTTGCGCCGC
This sequence comes from Massilia putida, assembly GCF_001941825.1. Lineage (NCBI taxonomy): Bacteria > Pseudomonadati > Pseudomonadota > Betaproteobacteria > Burkholderiales > Oxalobacteraceae > Massilia > Massilia putida. Next base: position 6,125,718 of record NZ_CP019038.1, on the reverse strand, counting down.
CGTCAAGCTGTTCGACGAGGGCGACCAAGCCGCGCAGCGCTTCCGAACTGGTGATGATCCAGTCGTTCGGACGATCCAGCAAGGCGCGTAGCGAGGCCGCCAGGTCGGGCGTCAGGCAGGGAACGGCGCGGCGGTAGGCGGCCACCGTCTCGACGTGGATGCCGGCCGCGCGCAAGGCGTCCGGCAGCAGTTCGCGGCCCGTCTCGCCGCGCACGACGAGCACGCGGCACCCCGCCAGCGCGGCCGTGTCGAGCGCCTGCAGCAGGTGTTCGGAATCGCTGCGGCTCGGGTCGAGCGGCACGTGGATGCGATAGCGCGCGCCGTCGATGCCGTGACGGGCCAGCGCCGCGCGGCTGCCCTCGCCCACGACGGCCAGCGCCACGTCGGCCGGCCAGTCGTCGATGTGGGCGAACGCGGCGTCGACGGCGTTCGGCGACACGAACGCGACCAGCGCATAGTCGCACAGCCTGCCGAGCGCGGCGCGCAGCAGCGTCGCGTCGGGCAGCGGGGAAATGTCCAGCAACGGCAGGATCAGCGGCGTGCGGCCAAGCGCCGCCACCGCGCGGGCCAGCGGCTCGGCCTGCTGGCGCGGACGCGTGATGACGACCGTGTCAGGCATCGCCGGCGGCTGCCGCCTTGCATTCGGCCAGGATGCCGTCGGCGTCCAGGGCGGCCAGCTTGTGCGCCACCTGCTCGCCCACCGCTTCCGGCAGCGCGGCCGGGCCGCTGGCCTCGGCGAACGCGCTGCGGCGGCCGTCCGGCGTGGCGACCATCGCGCGCAGGTGCAGCGTGTCGCCGTCGACCGTCGCGTGCGCCGCCAGCGGGACCTGGCAACTGCCGCCGAACACTTTCGAGACCTTGCGCTCGGCCTGCACGGCCTGCGCCGTGTGGATGTGGTTCAGCGGGGCCAACAGTGCCCGCACGTCGAAGCCGGCGGCGTTGCCCGACAGGATCTCGATCGCCATCGCGCCCTGGCCGGCGGCCGGCAGGCTGTCTTCCGGTTCCAGATAGGCGCGGATGCGGCGCGTGAGGCCCAGGCGCTTGAGGCCGGCGGCGGCGAGGATGATGGCGGCGTAGTCGCCACGATCGAGCTTGCCGAGACGCGTGTCGAGGTTGCCGCGCAGCGGCTTGATCACGAGTTGCGGATAGCGCGCGGCGATCAGGGCCTGGCGGCGCAGGCTGCTGGTGCCGACGATGCTGCCCGCGGGCAGCGCGGCCAGGCTGTCGAAATCGTTGCAGACGAAGGCGTCGCGCGGGTCTTCGCGCTCGAGGATGGCGGCCAGCTCGAAGCCTTCCGGCAATTCCATCGGCACGTCCTTGAGGGAGTGCACGGCGAGGTGGGCGCGGCCGTCGGCCATCGCCACTTCGAGCTCCTTCACGAACAAGCCCTTGCCGCCGACCTTCGACAGCGTCTTGTCGAGAATCTGGTCGCCGCGCGTCGTCATGCCCAGAATCTCGATTTGGCACTGCGGATATAATGCTGCGAGCCGGTCGCGCACGTGCGTGGCCTGCCACATGGCGAGCCGGCTTTCGCGCGATGCGATAATCAGTTGCGCGGGAACGTGCTGCGTCGTGTCGTTAGAGTTCAAAACGGATTCTTTCACTGTCGTTGCGCCCGGATCGGGCAGCGCCGGTTAAGCCCATACCTGAGACCATAAATTCTAGCATGGGCCCACCCGCAGGCCATGGCGAACCGCCACCGTGACCCGCAGGAATCATTTGTAATACCGATTCGTTGTATCTGTCGTCTCAACAATTCAACCATGGTCGATATGGACAATCCTGCTGCACTCAACCCACCACAGCCCGGCGGCGTCGACAAGGACGCACCGCTGAAAGAAGACATCCGCCTGCTCGGCCGCCTGCTCGGCGACGTGCTGCGCGACCAGGAAGGCGAAGCCGTATTCGAGGTCGTCGAAACGATCCGCCAGACCGCCGTGCGTTTCCGCCGCGAAGACGACCAGGAAGCCGGCACCGAACTCAAGACGCTGCTGTCGAAACTGTCGCGCGAAGAGACGAACTCCGTCGTGCGCGCGTTTTCCTACTTCTCGCACCTGGCGAACATCGCCGAAGACCAGCACCACATCCGCCGCCGCCGCGCCCACCTGCTGGCCGGATCGAAACCGCAGCCGTCCAGCGTCGCCTACGCCCTCACCCGCCTCAAGGATGCGGGTGTCGCCAAGGACACCGTCGCGACCTTCCTGCGCGACGCGCTGATCGCGCCCGTGCTGACGGCGCACCCGACCGAAGTCCAGAGAAAGAGTACCCTCGACGCCGAACACGACATCGCCCGCCTGCTGGCCGAGCGCGACCTGCCGCTGACGCCGAAGGAACGCGCGCGCAACCTGCAGCTGCTGCAGGCCCGCATCGCCACGTTGTGGCAGACGCGCATGCTGCGCTACGAGAAGCTGACGGTCGCGGACGAGATCGAGAACGCCCTCTCGTACTACCGCACGACCTTCCTGCGCGAGCTGCCGGCCCTGTACGACGACGTCGAGGACGAGATCGTGGCGCACTACGGCATCGGGGCCGACGGCCTCGAGGACGCCGCGTACATGCAGATGGGCAGCTGGATCGGCGGCGACCGCGACGGCAACCCGAACGTCAACGCCGCCACGATGCAGCGCGCCCTCGTGCGCCACTCGACGACCATCTTCGATTTTTACCTGGACGAAGTGCACGCGCTGGGCGCGGAACTGTCGCCGTCCACGCTGCTGGTGCCCGCGAGCCCGGCGCTGCTGGCCCTGGCCGACGCGTCGCCCGACCATTCGCCGCACCGCAGCGACGAGCCGTACCGCCGCGCGCTGATCGGCATCTACGCGCGCCTGGCGTCGACGGCGCGCGAGCTGGGCGCCACGAACATCCTGCGCAAGGAAGTGGGCCACGCGGACGCCTACCGCGACGCCACCGAATTCCGCGCGGACCTAGCGGTGCTCGTCGATTCGCTACACGAGAACCACGGCGCCATCCTCGCCGTGCCGCGCCTGAACGGCCTCGTACGCGCGGCGCGCATCTTCGGCTTCCACCTCGCCTCGCTCGACATGCGCCAGAGCTCCGACGTGCACGAGAAAGTGCTGGCCGAGCTGTTCGTCCGTGCCGGCGTCGAATCCGATTACGCGGCATTGGACGAGGACGCGAAGGTAAAACTGCTGCTGGACGAACTGGCCCAGCCGCGCCTGTTGTACACGCCGTACGAAAGCTATTCGGACGTGACGAATTCCGAGCTGCAGATCCTGCGCACGGCACGCGAGATCCGCAAGCGCTACGGCACGCGCGCCATCCGCAACTACATCATCTCGCACACGGAGACGGTGTCCGACCTGCTGGAAGTCCTGCTGCTGCAAAAGGAAACGGGCTTGCTGCGTCCCAAGGAGAAGAAGAGCGACGTGATGGTGATCCCGCTGTTCGAGACCATTCCCGACCTCCAGCGCGCCGGCGACATCATGCGCGAGTGGATGGCGCTGCCGATCGTGTCCGACGTCATCGAACACCAGGGCCGCCTGCAGGAAGTCATGCTGGGCTATTCGGACTCGAACAAGGACGGCGGTTTCCTGACGTCGAACTGGGAACTGTACCAAGCCGAGTTGAAGCTCGTGAAGGTGTTCGCCGATGCGAACGTCAAGCTCCGCCTGTTCCACGGCCGCGGCGGCACGGTCGGCCGGGGCGGCGGTCCGAGCTACGACGCCATCCTCGCGCAGCCGCCGGGCACCGTGAACGGCCAGATCCGCCTGACGGAACAGGGCGAGATCATCTCGTCGAAGTTCAGCAACCCGGAAATCGGCCGCCGCAACCTGGAACTGCTGGTCGCCGCGACCCTGGAGGCGGGCCTGATGCCGCACGGCGCCGACCGCGAACAGGTCGAGCGGCTGTCGCGCTTCGAGCCCGTGATGGCCGAGCTGTCGCAGCGCGCGTACAAGGCGTACCGCGACCTCGTGTACGAGACTCCGGGCTTCACCGACTACTTCTTCGCCGCCACGCCGATCGCCGAGATCGCGGAACTGAACCTGGGTTCGCGCCCGGCGTCGCGCAAGTCGACGCGCCGCATCGAAGACCTGCGCGCGATCCCCTGGGGCTTTTCGTGGGGCCAGTGCCGCCTGCTGCTGCCGGGCTGGTTCGGCTTCGGCGCGGCCGTCTCCAGCTGGCTCGCGGACGGCGACGGCGAGGGGCGCCTGGCGCTGCTGCGCGAGATGGCGCAGCACTGGCCGTTCTTCGCCACGCTGCTGTCGAACATGGACATGGTGCTGGCCAAGACCGACCTCGCCATCGCCTCGCGTTATGCGGAACTGGTGCCGGATGCGGCGCTGCGCGAGCGCATCTTCAAGCGCATTTCGGCCGAGTACGCGCAAACGCTGCACTGCCTGACGCTCGTCACGGGCACGGAGGAACGCCTCGTGAACAACCCGCTGCTGGCGCGGTCGATCCAGAACCGCTTCGCCTATCTCGACCCGTTGAACCACTTGCAGGTGGAGCTGATCCAGCGGCATCGGGCGCTGTCGGCCGAGCAGAAGGTCGACGAGCGGGTGCATCGGGGGATTCATTTGTCGATCAACGGGGTTGCGGCGGGGTTGCGCAATACGGGCTGACCCGCCGCTCATGCACGTCATCCCCGTGCAAACGGGGATCCATGCCAAAAGCCGTCGTTCCCGCGAAAGCGGGAACCCATGCTGAGCTGGTCGGAGCCGCTCAGCATCGATCCCCGCGTCCGCGGGGATGACGGGCTTATATTGCGGGGATGACGGGCGATGTTACCGCCGCACCGACACCCCGAACGCGAGGCTGATCCCCGGCGTATTCCGGTTCAACCCATGCACGACCATCGCGTCGAGCTGGCAATCCCGATTAACGAGCCACGAGGCGCCCGCGTCGAACACGGCCTGCGTCCCCCCATGCGCCGCCCGCGCGATCTGCGGCGCGGCCAGTTCGACGAAGCCGTGCAGCCGTTCGCTGAACGCCTTTCCCAGCGACGCTGCGAACACGCCGTACGTGTAATGCGCGCCGCTGTCGTCGCTGTCGCGTCCCACGCCCGGCATCAGGCCCAACGACCATTCATGGCCGAGGTCCCACTCGACCGGCACGTTCAGCGAGGGCCGGAAGCCCGTGCCGCGCAGGGCCTTGCTGCCCGTCGGCAGGGCGGCTTCCGCGATCAGCCCGACGGACGGCCGCGTGCCCTCGTCGTCGACGAGATGCCATTTGATGCCGGCAGCAACGTCGGCCCAGTCGGCGCTCACCGTATGCGCGCCCGTACCCGGATCGCTGGCGTGCGCGATCGTGCGGCCGGCCGTCTCCACGCGCAGCTCCAACGCGTCGGACAGGCCGATGCGCAGCAAGGTGGGCGTCGTGAGCGTGCGCACGTGGGCGTCGTCGTCGCGCTGGCGGTCCCATTGCAGACCCGTCTCGAGCTGGACGCGGCGCGCGCCTACCACCTGGCTCGAATTGGCGACGTTGGGACGGTCGGGATTGATGATGTCGCCGTCGTCCGCATGGGCGGCCGGCAGCGTCAGGAGGCTCGCCAGCAGGCAGGCGCAGGGGGCGAAACGGATAGGGGTCGGCATGATGTCGGCGATAACTCGAATGCCGACATTATGCCAAGGATGGTCGGCGCACCGCTGGACGAAAAAAAACCGCGCGGCCCGGGCGGGCGGCGCGGTTTTTGAGCCGTCGTCCCCGGCATTGCCGAAAACGACGTCCCGCGGACGCGGGAATCCATGCCGAGCATCGGAGTTCGGCGCGTCGCTTCCGACAAGCCGACTCCGGGACCTCAGCATGGAAATAGCCCGGTGGGCTGTTCCCATGTTCGCGGGGACGACGATTATTGGTTCTGCAGGAACGTCTTCAGCTTGTCCGACCGCGACGGCTGGCGCAGCTTGCTCATCGCCTTCGCTTCGATCTGGCGGATACGCTCGCGGGTCACGTCGAATTGCTTGCCCACTTCTTCCAGCGTGTGGTCGTTCGACATCTCGACGCCGTAGCGCATGCGCAGGACCTTCGCCTCGCGCGGGGTCAGCGAATCCAGCACTTCCTTGATCACGTTGCGCATCGACGCGTGCAGCGCGGCGTCCAGCGGGGCCAGCGTCGCGTTGTCCTCGATGAAATCCCCCAGCTGCGAATCGCCGTCCTCGCCCATCGGGGTTTCCATCGAAATCGGCTCCTTCGCGATCTTCATGATCTCGCGGACCTTCGATTCCGGCATCTCCATCTTCGTGGCCAAGGTCGCCATGTCCGGCTCGCTACCCGTTTCCTGCATGATCTGGCGCGAGATGCGGTTCATCTTGTTGATCGTCTCGATCATGTGCACCGGCACGCGGATCGTGCGGGCCATGTCGGCGATCGAACGCGTGATCGCCTGGCGGATCCACCACGTCGCGTACGTCGAGAATTTATAGCCGCGGCGGTACTCGAACTTGTCGACGGCCTTCAGCAGGCCGATGTTACCCTCCTGAATCAGGTCCAGGAATTGCAGGCCGCGGTTGATGTACTTCTTCGCGATCGAGATCACGAGACGCAGGTTGGCCACGGTCATTTCGCGCTTCGCCGTGCGGGCGCGCTTTTCGCCGGCCGCCATCTGGCGGTTGATCGTGCGCAGGTCCGCCAGCGGCAGCGCCACGCGCGCCTGCAGGTCGATCATGCGCTGCTGCAGTTCCAGGATGGCCGGCGCGTTCCGTTTCAACACGGCGCTGTACGGATAAGCGCAGTCGACTTCGCGCTGCACCCACTGGAGGTCCGTCTCGTTGCCCGGGAAGACCTTGATGAAGTGGGCGCGCGGCATGCCGCAGCGGTTCACGCAGATGTCCAGCACGGCGCGCTCGATGGCACGCACTTCGTCCATCTGGTGGCGCAGGGTGTCGCACAGCTTTTCCACGACCTTCGCGGTGAAGCGGATACCCAGCAGTTCGGACGAGATCACTTCCTGCGCCGCCGTGTAGGCCGGCGAGCCGTAGCCCTGCGTCTTGAACGCGTGGCCCATCTTGTCGAACTGCTTTTCGATGATGGAAAACTTGTCCAGCGCGCCCTTCTTCAGCGCGGCCAGCTGCTCGGCCGAGTAGCCCGCCGCGGCGCTGCCGCCCGCGCCGCCGTCGTCCTCTTCGTCCTCGACGTCGTCTTCTTCGTCTTCGTCCTCGTCGGCGGCGCTCGTGACGGGCGCGCTGGTGCCGGCGCCTTCGTTCGGATCGATCAGGCCGTCCACGACGTCATCGATCTTCAGTTCGTCCTTGGCGATCTTGTGCGACAGCGCGATGATCTCGGAAATCGTCACCGGGCACGCGGAGATCGCCTGCACCATGTCCTTCAGGCCGTCCTCGATGCGCTTGGCGATGGCGATCTCGCCTTCGCGCGTCAGCAGCGACACGGCGCCCATCTCGCGCATGTACATGCGGACGGGGTCGGTGGTGCGTCCGAAGTCGGAGTCGACGGTCGACAGCGCCGTCGCGGCGGCCGCTTCCACTTCGTCCTCCGAGGTCGGCGTGACGACGGCGTCCGACAGCAGCATCATTTCCGCTTCCGGCGCGCGCTCGTACACGGCGATGCCCATGTCGTTGAACGTCGCGATGATGCCTTCGATCGCTTCCGGATCGATGATGTTTTCCGGCAGGTGGTCGTTGATCTCCGCATGGGTCAGGTAGCCGCGCTCCTTGCCCATATTGATCAGGTTCTTCAGCTGCTGGCGGCGCTTTTCCAGTTCCTCGGCCGAGAAGCCTTCGGCGGCGCCGAACAGGGTGGCACCGCCCTTGGCCTTGCGCTCGCGCAGTTTCGACGCGGCCTTGAGTTCGGCGCGCTCGACGGCGTTCAGCGCCGCGATCTCGTCGTTTTCCGGCACGAATTCGCTCGGCTTGCGGCCACGGCGGCCCGGCACCTTCACTTGCGGCAGCAGATAGCCCGACGTGTCGATGGCGGCCAGCGCGGCGGCGTCCGTCGTCGTGCTGACGGTGCCGGTCGGCTGGCTTGACGTCGTCGTGGCGGTCGACGGCTCGATGCGGCGCGCGGTGCGGGCACGCACGACGCGCGCGGCCGGTGCCGCCTCGAACGCTTGCTCGACAGGGGCTTCGGGCGCTGCGGGCGCTGCGGGCACGGCCGGCGCTGCCGGCGCGGCGGTGTCGGCCTTCAGCGCGGCCAGGCGCGACGCGCGCTTCTTGACGATCACCGGCGGCGCGGCAGGCGCGGCCGGCGTCGGGATGACGTCGTCCGATTCATCGGCCGCAACGGCGGCGACCGGCGCGGGGGCCGCTTCCACCGGCGCGGCGACCGCTTCCACCGGCTCGGCGGCGGTCTGCACGTCGGCAGCGACGGCCGCCTCGTCGAACTGTTCCGGCTGCGACTGGGGCGCCTGCTCGGCATCGAGCTGGACCGCCTTCAGCGACGCCAGGCGCGAACGGGTCTTCACCACCGTCACCTTGGCTGCCGCTTCCGTTTCGAGGAAATACGAGGTCGCGGTCTTGGGCACGGCCAGCTGGGCCGTGCTTTTTGCCGGCGCTTTCTTTGCTGTCAGTGTCAGGGTCTTGGCGGTGTTTTTCATATAACTTTCTCCAGTCGAGGCGTGGCGCGCGCCTGCGAAGTCAATAACCCACCTGGCCCGCAGTGCGGACCCCGGAGGGCGTGGATGATCGGGATGGCCCTAGCTTAGGGCGGAAGCCTGGATATCAAGCACTCCTGCCGCTGCCGCCGGCCGGCGTCGTCCGGGCCAGCCGTGACGGGCTGCGACGCGCGCGCTCAAGGGGTTCAAGCGGAACGGAGTGTGGTTGAAATCGCGGTTTAGCATGTCGGAACGAAAAAAAGCCCGTCAGACAACGGGCTTGAATCTATTTTCCAGGAGAGAAATAGAGGAGACAAACGCATTATGCCTCAAGGAAATCATTAGCGATAATTGATATACCCAATAAGGGATATCACTCAGACGCATATTTCCTTTTCAACTTCCAGACCCTGGCTGCGTCGGCGCAAACCGTGCGCAAGGAAAGGGGCGGATCATACACGATTTCTCGGCCGCGCGCCGCAGCACATGCATGAAATGATGAGCATCCTGATACACCGAAGCCGCAACGCGCGGCAGGTTTTTCGACATGATCCGCGGTTGATTAGTCAACAAAACGATCCGTTACATAGCTGAGTGGCACACGCGCGTCGCGCGGCCATGCTATCCTTCCGCTTCCCGTTCTTACCATGAAGTCAATGAATACGATGAGTCCTGTCGCCGAGCTCCCCGAGGCCACCGAAAACGCCACCCACGCCACGCCCGATGCCACCCCGGGCGACGGCGCGCCTCAGGCCGCGGCCCCGGAAGTCAGCCCGGCCGCGGGCGCCGATGCGGCGTCCCAGTCCCCGCGCGCCCTGCTCAAGCAGCTGCAACAGCAATTCAAGGCCTTCCGCGACTGCCTGCCGCTGGCGATCGGCATCGACAAGCAGGTGCTGGCGCGCCTGCCCGGCCTGAACCGCAAGACCATGCGTGCCGCCCTGGGTATCCACACGGGCTCGATGCGCTATCTGCGCGCGATGGAAAAAGCCACCGTGCGCTACGACCTGGACGGCAACCCGGGCGCCGAAGTGACGGACACCCACCGCCAGCACGCCAAGGAACTCCTGCAGGAACGCTTCAAGAAGGAAGCCGAGCGCAAGAAGGCCGAGCGCGAAGCGGCCGCGCAGGCGGAAGCCGACCGCAAGCGCCAGGAAAAGCTGCAGCAGCTGGCATCGAAGTTCGCCAAACGCTGAGCGGCCGCGCCGGATGAGCGAGGCCGAGGACGCCCTCCCGCCTTACGAAGGCATCAAGCTGGCCGACGTGCGCCTCGTGCGCACGCGCCAGGATGCGGACGGCGCGCTGACCGCGCTGCTGGCATCCGACGCCATCGGCTTCGACACCGAATCCAAGCCCACGTTCCAGAAGGGCGAACAATCGACCGGCCCGCACCTCGTGCAACTCGCAACCGACGAGCACGCCTATCTGTTCCAGATCGGCATGCCCAAGCCGGCGGCGACGGATGGCGCGCCGCCGCCGCTCGTTCCCGGCATCGACGTCCTGCGCGCCGTGCTGGAATCGCCCGCGATCCTGAAGGTCGGCTTCGGCCTCGGCGACGACCTGCGCCGCCTGCGCGCCAAGCTCGGCATCGAGACGCACAACGTGCTCGACCTGTCCACGGCGCTGCGCCGCGGCGAACGCAACGCACTGGGCGCCAAGACGGCCGTCGCCCGCTTCTTCGGGCAGCGCCTGCAGAAATCGCGCAAGATCACGACGACCAACTGGGCCCTGCCGCGCCTGTCCGACAAGCAGATCCTGTACGCCGCGGACGACGCCCACGTCGCCCTGCGCATCTACCGCCACTGGCGCGCGAACCCGCCGCCGCCGCTGCCGCCCAAGCCCATCGCCGGCGGCCCGATGCGCGCCGCGCAGCCCAAGCCGCGCACGTAACATGCGTCCGGCCATCCTGCTCGCGCTGGCCCTGGCCGGCTGCTCGCGCCATGACGGCCCCGTCGACGGCGCCACCGTCTTCAAGCCGTGCGCATCGTGCCACCAGATCGGCCCGAGCGCACGCGGCGGCTTCGGCCCGCAGCTGAACGGCCTGTTCGGCCGGCGCGCAGGCAGCACGCCCGATTTCGCGTATTCCGACGCCATGAAGACTTCCGGCATCGCCTGGGACGAGCGTACCCTGTCCGCCTTCCTGCGCGATCCCGACAAGACGGTGCCCGGCACCAAGATGCGCTTCTGGGGCATCCGCGACGACCGCGACATGGCGGCGTTGCTGGCCTATCTGCGCGGCTACCAGGACCTGCCCTGAGCGGCGGCGTTATCATTTTCAAAAGATTGTGTGAAATTCAAGACGGCGCGGTATGATGGCGTTGGCAAGATCGCCGATCACAGGAATGCCATGCCCGTCCCGGTTCTTCGCCCCGCCCTGCTCGTTGCCGCCGCGCTGCACGCGGCGCCGGCATCGGCCCAGCCGGAGCGCGGCCTGCCCGACACGCTCGAACGGCGCGTCGCCGCCTGCACGTCGTGCCACGGCAGCCCGTCGCTACCCGCACCGACGACGGGGCCGCGCTACTACCCGCGCATCGCGGGCAAGCCGGCCGGCTACCTCTACAACCAGTTGCAGAACTTCAGCGCCGGCCGACGCCGGTATCCGCTGATGACGTATATGGTCGAGCACCTGTCGGACGATTACCTGCGCGAGATCGCGACATATTTCTCGACCCAGCACCTGCCCGCGCCCGTGCTCGCGCGCGCGGGCCTGCCGGCGGACCAGCTGGAGCGGGGGCGCGCACTCGTCACGCGCGGCGACGCGGTATTGAAGGTGCCGGCGTGCATGGCCTGCCACGGCCAGCGCCTGACAGGTGCCCTGCCCGCGATCCCCGGCTTGCTGGGCCTGCCGCGCGACTACATCAACGCCCAGTTCGGGGCGTGGCGCAACGGCACCCGCCGCGCGCACGCGCCGGATTGCATGGCGACCATCGCCGGGCGGTTGTCGCTGACGGACGTGGCGGCCGTCTCGGGCTGGCTCGCGAGCGAACCGATGCCGGACGATGCCAGTCCGGCCGCGGACGTCGCCCGCCCGATGCCGCTCGCCTGCGGCAGCGAGCCATGAAGCGCGTCGTCCTTTGGTCCGTCGCGGTGCTGGTCGTGCTGGCCGCGGCCCTGGTCGCGCTCGCCTGGCCGCGCGCGGAATTCATCCCGGCGCGTTCGCGCGACGCGTGGGCGCCGACGCAAGCCAACATCGCGCGCGGCGCCTACCTCGCCCGCGCCGGCGACTGCATGGCCTGCCACACGGCGCGCGGCGACACGCCGTACGCGGGCGGACGCGCGCTCGCGACGCCGTTCGGCACGGTCTACACCCCGAACATCACGCCGGACGCACAGACGGGCATCGGCGCCTGGACGGCGGACGATTTCTGGCGCGCCCTCCACAACGGCATCGCGCCGGGCGGCCGCATGCTGTATCCCGCGTTCCCGTACCCGAACACGACGAAAGTCACGCGCGACGACGCCGATGCGCTGTACGCCTATCTGCGCAGCCTCGCGCCGGTCCGGCGGGCCAATCGCCCGCACGCGCTGCGCTTCCCGTACGACCGGCAGATCGTGCTGGCCGGCTGGCGCCTGCTGTACTTCAAGCCGGGCGTGTACGCGCCGCAGCCGGCACGAAGCGCCGCGTGGAACCGCGGCGCCTACCTCGTCGAGGGCCTGGGCCATTGCGCCGCCTGCCACAGCCCGCGCAACGGCCTGGGCGCGACGGGCACGCGACTGTCCGGCGGCCACATCCCGGCCATCGGCTGGTATGCGCCCGCGCTGGACGCCGACCACGAAGCGGGCCTCGGCAACTGGGAACCCGCACACATCGTCCAACTGCTGCGCACCGGCGTGGCACCGCGCGGCGCCGTGTTCGGGCCGATGGCGGAAGTGGTGAATCAAAGCCTGCAATACCTGACGGAGGCGGACGCGGGCGCGATGGCGGTCTACCTGAAATCGCTGCCGGCGGCGCCTTCCGCACGCGTTCCCGACGCGCCGCCGCCCGAGGACGTCATGAAGGCGGGCCGCCAGTTGTACGAGCATCACTGCGCCGATTGCCACGGCGCCGACGGGCGCGGAACCCGCATCGCGGGCAATCCGGCGTACCCGCCGTTGGCGGGCAACGGCGCGCTGACGATGCCGGATCCCGTCAACGCGATCCGCATCGTGCTGAACGGCGGCTTTCCGCCGGCGACCGCCGGCAATCCGCGGCCGTTCGGGATGCCGCCGCACAGCCCGCAACTGGACGACGCGGAAGTGGCGGCCGTCGTGACGTATGTGAGGAACAGCTGGGGCAATGCGGCGCCGGCGGTGACGGCGCCGGAAGTCAACCGGTGGCGGGCGGTGCCGCTGGATTGATCCGGCGGCGAATCGCGCGCAATATCGGCTCTGGCATACTAGGCACCATCCATCACGAGGAGGCTGGCATGCCGCTTTATCGAGTCTGGTACCGCAACAATGAGGAACCGCTGGAATTCGCCACGCTCGCGCGCAGCAGCGAAGCGGAGATCCTCGATCACGTCCTCGAGCACGAACGGATCGAACGGGGCGCCCCGGCGACCGTGCAAGAGCTCATCGCCCGGCACAACCTGGCGCCGGTGCGCTACACGGAAGACGAAAGCGAGATGAACACGATCGGATAGCGCGCGCTACCCGATCCGGTCAGACCATCTCGGCGAAGCCGATCCGGTCCGTCGTCGCGGCGCGCGCGTCGTCGACGCCGACCTTGTGCGCCGCCAGCAGCGCCTCCAGCACGCTGTTCATCGTGTGGCAGCCCGGGCCGCGGCCCGCGTTCATGTGCGCGCGGATGGCGCCCAGGTCGCCCTCCTCGATCATGCCGGCGACGGCCGGGTTGATGGTCAGGCATTCCGTGGCGAGGTGGTAGCGGTTGCCCTGCTTGGACGGCAGCAGCGCCTGGCACAGCACGCCGCGCAGCGCGTGCGCGAGGGCCTGGCCCTGCGCTTCGGTGTTCCCCAGCAGACGCAGCATCTTTTGCAGGCCCAGTTCCGTCGAGCGCGCGTGCAAGGTCGCGAGCACGAGCGGGCCCGATTCGGCCAGCGCCAGCGCTTCCTGCGCCGTCTGCGCGTCGCGGATCTCGCCGATGACGATCACATCCGGCCGCTCGCGCAGCGCATCCAGCGCGCCCAGGTAATAGCTTTCGACGTCGCCGTCCACGCCCACCTCGCGCTGCGTGATGATGCATTTGCGCTGCGGGATCAAGGTCTCGACCGGGTCTTCGATGGTGATGATGTGGCCCGAGCGCTGCTTGTTGATCTCGTCGAGCATCGACGCGATCGTCGTCGACTTGCCCTGGCAGGTGTCGCCGATGATCAAGACGAGGCCACTGGTCAGGCGCGCGAATTCGCGCTCGTCCGCGTGCAGGCCGAGGGTGTCCAGCGCCAGCGGCTCTTTCGGGAAGCGGCGGATCACGCAGCCGAGGCGCTTCTTGCCCTGGAAGCTGAAGCAGTTGGCGCGGATGCGCGCCGTGTGCAGGTCGATCGAGCGGTCGAACGCGCGGTCGACGATGCGCTCGGCCCAGTTCGGCTCGATGACGTCGAAGAACTCTTCCAGCTCTTCCTTCGTGATCGGCGAATCCGTCACGGCCACGAGGCCTTTCGGCTGGCGCAGCATCAGCGGACTGTTCTGGTGGATGATGACGTCCGAAAACACCAGCTTCGAATTCAGCAGGTGCAGGATCTGCTCGACCAGGGTGCCAAACACCGGATGGTCTTCGTTTTCGATATACGACAGGGTGGGAATCTGCGAGGACTGGTGGTATTCCATCATTCTGCGATGTGCCAAACGGGCTCGGATGAGCGATGCTTCATTATAAAACCGGCATCCTGTCAAAATTCCAACTGGAAAGATATTTTTCTAACACCAAGCGTCCGGCGTGCCTTGGCCGCCACAACGCGTTGTCTTCCGGCCTATTGTTAGCGCATGACATTTTCGTGTTAGCATCATCGGAAACCAATAACAGGAGACTACGATGAACGGCACCCCCTTCACGCTCGCCCCGCTCGCATTCGCCGCCCTGTGCGCGGCGTCGCCCGCGCTGGCCCAGCAGACGCCCGAAGCCAGGGCCGCAGACCTCGTCGCGCGCATGACGCTCGAGGAAAAGGCGGCGCAACTGGGCAATGACGCGCCCGCGATCCCGCGCCTCAAGATCCCGAGATACAACTGGTGGAACGAGGGCCTGCACGGCGTCGCGCGCGCGGGCTACGCGACCGTGTTCCCGCAGGCCGTCGGCATGGCGGCCACGTGGGACGAACCACTGATGCACGACGTGGGCGACGTCATCGCGACGGAATTCCGCGCCAAATACATGGCGACCCGCAGCCCGGACGGCGGCACGGACTGGTACCGCGGCCTCACCGTGTGGTCGCCCAACATCAACATCTTCCGCGATCCGCGCTGGGGCCGCGGCCAGGAGACGTATGGCGAGGACCCGTACCTGACGTCGCGCATCGCCGTCAACTTCATCCGCGGCCTGCAGGGCGATGATCCGGCGGCATTCAAGACGATCGCCACCGCCAAGCACTTCGCCGTGCACAGCGGGCCGGAATCGAACCGCCACCGCGAAGACGTCCACCCGTCCCCGCACGACCTGGAAGACACCTACCTGCCCGCCTTCCGCGCCACGGTCAAGGAGGGCAAAGTGGCGTCCGTCATGTGCGCCTACAACGCCGTCAACGGCATCCCCGCGTGCGCCAGCGACGACCTGATGGAGCAGCACCTGCGCCGCGCCTGGGGCTTCAACGGCTTCGTCGTGTCGGACTGCGGCGCGGCCGCCAACATCTACCGCGACGACAGCCTGCACTACACCAAAACGCCCGAGCAGGCCGTCGCCGCCGCGTTCACGGCCGGCATGGACCTGATCTGCGGCGACTACCGCAACAAGATGACGACGGAGGCCGACCCCATCGTGAACGCCGTGCGCCACGGCGAGTTGAAGGAAGCCGTCATCGACCGCGCCCTCGTGCGCCTGTTCACGGGCCGCATCCGCCTCGGCCTGCTCGATCCGAACCCGCCGCGGGCCTACGCCTCCATCCGGCCTGCCGACAACGACACGCCGGCCCACCGCGCCGTCGCCCTGAAGACGGCCAGGGAAGCGATGGTGCTGCTGAAGAACGACGGCCTGTTGCCTTTGACGACAACGCCGAAGACCATCGCCGTCATCGGCCCGAACGCGGACAGCGAGGATGCGCTGGTCGGCAACTACAACGGCCAGCCGTCGCATCCGGTGACCGTGTTGGCGGGCATCCGCGCGCGCTTCCCGGATGCGAAGGTGCTGTACGCGCCGGGCACGGGCCTTGTCGGGCCCGCCGAGCCGCCCGTGCCGGATGCGAGCCTGTGCGTCGACGCCGCGTGCCGCACGCACGGCCTCAAGGCCGAACACTTCGACGGCCCGGACCTCGCGGGCGCCGCGCACGGGGCGACGGAATCCAACGCGCGCGCCGCGTGGCAGGACGGCGCCCATGATGCGTCGACGCGCTGGACCGGCTATTTGAAAGCGCCGCGCGCGGGCGCCTACAGCCTGCGCTACCTGAGCAATAACGGCTACCGCGTCTGGCTGGACGGCAAGCTCGTCGTGGATGCGTGGAACGTCACGGACTCGCCGTCGATCGAAGCCGGCAAGGCGACGCTGCAGGCGGGTCGCGCCTATCCGATCAGGATCGAGGCCGTGCAGCGCGGCGCGCGCGGCGACCAGAAACTCGTGTGGAGCACGCCGGCCGACGGCGGCCGGGAAGCCGTCGACCTGGCCCGCCGCGCGGACCTCGTCGTGTATGTCGCGGGCCTGTCCGCCAACCTGGAAGGCGAGGAACTCAAGCTGCAGGTACCGGGATTCGCCGGCGGCGACCGCACGAGCCTCGACCTGCCCGCGGCGCAGGAACAGTTGCTGGAGCGCGTCGTCGCGGCCGGCAAGCCGACCGTGCTCGTGCTGATGAGCGGCAGCGCGCTGTCCGTCAACTGGGCCGACAAGCACGTGCCGGCGATTATCCAGGCCTGGTATCCGGGCGGCGAAGGCGGCCACGCCGTCGCTGGCCTGATCGCGGGCGACTACAGCCCGGCCGGCCGCCTGCCGGTCACGTTCTACCGGGGTGTCGACGGCCTCCCCGCGTTCGGCGACTACCGCATGGAGGGCCGCACCTACCGCTACTTCAAGGGCGACGTCCTGTACCCGTTCGGCCACGGCCTGTCGTACACGACGTTCCGCTACGGGACGCCGACGCTGTCGGCACCGTCGATCGCGGCCGGCAGCCCGGTCGACGTCGACGTCGAGGTGGCCAACACGGGCAAGCGCGACGGCGACGAGGTCGTCCAGCTGTACGTGGCCAAGCCGGGCGACACCGCCAATCCGACCCTGGCCGGGTTCCGCCGCGTACACCTGAAAGCCGGCGAGCGCACGCGCGTCACGCTGGCGCTCGATGCGCGCGCCCTGTCGCAGGTGGACGCGGCCGGTGCGCGCCAGGTCGTGCCGGGTACGTACACGGTCTATCTGGGCGGCGGGCAACCGGGGCATGCGCAAACGGTCAAGACGGCCCTGACGGTCACGGGATCGCGATTCGACTTGCCGAAGTAAGACAAACCGTCGTCCCCGGGCTAGGCGCACCCTTGGCGGGAACCCGATTTCCGTGGTGATGCCCGCAATACTTGGGCCCCGCCCGCGCGGGGACGACGTGGTATATGCTGCAGTCCACTCCACGTGCGCGCATTCCGGTCCGGTTTTCGTGCGGTTTGTCGCAAACCGGTATCGGGACGCATGCCTCCCGCTTACGATGACGCCATCGAGAACATCCACGCACACAGGGAGAACATCATGATCGCCAATCCGACCCGCCGCATCGTCATCGCCGCCTGCGCCCTCGCCTGCATCGCCGTCGCCCCGCAGGCCATTGCTGCCGACTGGAGCTGGGGCAAGAGCGAACAGGTGCAGGGCAGCGGCAAGATCCAGCACCAGGCGCGCGACGTCGCCCATTTCGACGGCGTCGCGATGTCCTTGCCCGGCAACGTCGAGATCAGGAGCGGCGGCGAGCGCGAAGGTCTCACCATCGACGCGGACGACAACCTGCTGCCGCTGATCGAAACCGTCGTCGAGGACGGCACGCTGAAGATCCGCGCCAAGCGCAACACCAACCTGCGCACCCGCAACCTGAAAGTCCTCGTGCAGGCGCGCAGCGTCGATCGTCTCGTGCTGGGCGGCTCGGGCAATATCGATGCCGACGTCGTGCGCGGCGGCCGCGTCAAGTTCGACGTGGGCGGCTCGGGCGCCATCAAGGTCCACCGCATCGAGGGCGAATCCGTCAACGTCGCCCTCGGCGGCAGCGGCGACCTGAAAGTCCTGGACGGCACGGCGCGCAGCACGTCGATCTCGATCGGCGGTTCCGGCACCGTCGACCTGGCCCATGTGCGCACCGAGAACGCCAGCGTCACCGTGGCGGGTTCCGGCAACGTGACGCTGTGGGTGCGCGACAGCCTGAGCCTGACGGTGGCCGGCTCGGGCGACGTCAGTTACTACGGCGATCCGCAGATCACCAAGTCCGTCGTCGGTTCCGGCAACGTCCGCCGCCTGGGCGCCGCCCCGCGCTGATCACAGGTCCCAGCGGACCTCGGCCACGACGGTCCGCTGCGTGTACGGATGGAACGCCCAGTACTTGCGGTCGCCCAGGTTGTCGACGCCGACCGCCGCGCTCCACCGGCGGCCAAAACGATAGCGCAGCCGCGCGTCGACCACGAGATAATCCGACACCCCCATGTAGGCATCGCCGTTCGGGTCGCTGTTGTCCAGCGTCCCGTACTGGCGGCCGCTGTAGCGGGCGCCCAGCGTCGCGGTCCACTTGTCGTTCGCCTTCCACGTCGCAAGCATCGTCGCGCGCCAGCGCGGCACGCGCGGCTGCCACTTGCCCACGCTTGCCGGAAAGCCCGCGTTTTCCGCGATGATGGAATCGGCATACGTCAGGCTGGACGACAAAGCCAGCCCCTTCACCCCGACGTCGTCCGCCTGCGCCGACACCTCCAGGCCGTTCGTGCGGATGCGTCCCACGTTCTGCACGGTGTTCACGGTCGTCCCGCCGGCGACGAGCAGCGGCTGCGAATACAGCGCGTCGCGCGTCGTCTCGCGGAACAGCGTCACGCGCAGCGAACTCCTGTCCTTCATCGTCTCGGCCGACAGCTCGCTCGTCCACGACCTTTCCGCCTTCAGGTTAGGATTACTGTTGACGATCGCATCGCCGACGATGGTCCCCTGGAACAGCTCGGCCGCCGTCGGATTGCGCGCGGCGCGGCCCGTCGACGCCTTCAGGGTCCAGTCCGGGCTCGCGCGCCAGGACAGCGCGGCCTTCGGCGACCATGCCGTCTCGCTGCGGTCCGGGAACGGCAGCGGCGCCGCCAGCACGGCGTTCGCCAATTCCCCGCCGTACGCGCGCCACCGTTCGAAGCGGGCGCCCATGGTGGCGCGCCAGTCGTCCGCGATGCGCCAGCTGTCCTGCGCATACAGGCTTTCCAGCCACGTGTTGCCGTTGAAGACGGAGACCTGTCTGCCGTCGCCCGCATGCAGCCAGTCCGTCGTGGTGCCGAACACGCGGGTGCGCAGCTTCGCGTGATCCGACTGCAGCCCGAATTCGACCGTGTGCGCCGCCAGCACGCCCGCGTCCGGCCGCCAGATGCCCTTCAACGCCAGGGTGTTCCAGCCGCTGCCGTGCATGTCCGTGACCTGGCCGGCGCCGTTCGTGGCGGCGTCGGGCACGAGCACGGTCGGCGTGCGCACGAGGTCGCGCGCATAGTCGTAGACGCTGGCGGCGATCTCCCAGTCGAACGTGTCGCGGCTGTGCCGCTTGAGCGACAGGCCGTGCATCGCGTGTTCCAGCGTGCCGCGGCTGGGGGCGAAGTCGGACGCCCTGACGTCGTACGCGCGGCCGTCGATGTTCACGCGAGTGGCCGTCGTGACGGGGTTGCCGGCCGCATCGCGCAGGTAGGAATCGGCCACGCGCGCCGCCTCGTTGCGCCACCAGCCGAACGTGTAGCTGGCGCGGAGCTTCGGGCTGATGTCCCAGGCGAGCTTGAACTTGGCGTGGTCCTGCACGGTGCGCGTCCGGCTTGTCGCGCCGATCAGCCACCAATCCTTGTTCGACGGATTGCGGCCCGCCACCGCGCCCGTCACGGGAACGCCACCACCGTTCGGCACGCCGCTGGCTACCAGCTTGTTGGCGAACGCGATCGGCTGGGCATCGCTGTCGAGACGCGACACGTCGATCCAATACGACCACGCGCCGCTGCGGTCGCCCAGCGCCGCGCTGCCCTGCCAGCCGTCGTAGCGGTCATCGGTCCGGTATAACTTGAAGCCTTGCGAATAGCCGGACAGCTTGACGTGGGCTTCGCGCTTTACCGGCATGCGGGTCTGGAAGTCGACGACGGCGCCGACCGAATTGCCCGGATACGCGGCCGCGAACGGGCCGTAGAGCACGTCGACACGCTCGATTTCCTCGGGCGTGACGAGACCCCAGCGCGGCGTGTACGCGGCGCCGTTGCCGAGCAGGTTCGATAAGAGGATGCCGTCCGCGTACACGAGCGAGCGCGCGCTGTTGCCCGTGCCGGACGCGCGGCTCGCGAGCACGGCGTGGTCGTAGTCCCCCGTGTAGCGCTTGCGCACATTCAGGCTGGGCAGGTATTTCAAAGCGTCCTCGCTGTCGAACGCGTTGATCCGTTCCTCGACCTGGGCACCCGTGATGCCCTCGATCGTCGTCGGGATCTGCGCGGGCAGCGAGGTCGGGCGGCCGCCCGTCACGATCACGGTTTCCAGGTGCGTGTCGTCGGCGTGCGCGTTCGTGCCGAGGCACGCCAGCGCGGCGAGCGCAAGGCGATGATGGTTGAGTCGCATGCGCACCTCAGTGATGGTGCGGCGGCATCGCGGCCGGCATGACCTCCAGCACCGGCGCGGGCGTCTTCGATGCGGGATCGACGTCGCTCCAGTCCGTGCGGCCCTTCTCGCACTGCTGGCCGACCTTGAACACGTAGCGGGCAGGCAGGTCCGGCAGCTTGGCCTGCAGCGTGAATTCGTCGTAGTACGCATCCGGCAGCGGTCCGCCGCGCCAGGCGATCTCGCGCACGGCGCTCGTGATCGTCTTGCCGTGGATTTGCAGCGGCGTCGCGAGCTTGCCTTCGACGAGGTTGATGGTCCAGCCCGGCTTGGGCATGGGCTTCGCCGTCACGCCGTCAGGCAGAAGCACCGTGATGCCGGTCGTGGCGCTGCCGTCGCAGCCGTGGCCGACCTTGAACACGATGGTCTGATAGGCACCGGCCGGCGCGCTGGCCGGGGCGATGGTGATATGGGCGTGCGCCAGCGGCGCCGCGCACAAGGCGGCGAACAGAAATGTTTTCATCGTGCGCTCCCGTCAGTGTGCCGCGGTGTACGTCAGCGGTTTGACCGGCACCTGCACGGTGACGTTCTCGCGTTTCTTGTCGGCGCCCACGAACGTCAGGGTCAGCGGCACCTGCTCGCCGTCCTTGAGCTGCCGCTTCAGGTCGAACAGCATGACGTGGTAGCCGCCGGACGCCAGGTTGACGGTCTGGCCGGCGGGCAGGTCGATGCCGTCGACCTTTTGCATGCGCATGGTCTGGCCCTCCATGCCCATCTGGTGGACTTCGGCGCGGCCGGCAACGGGGGTCTGGACCTCGACGAGGCGCGTGGCCTTGGGCGAGCGCAGTTGCATGAAGGCGCCGGCCGTCTTCTGGGCCGGCACAGTGGCGCGGATCCACGGATCGCCGACGGTCACCTGGGCGAATGCCGCGGACGTGGTAACGAGGCTGGCCGCGGCCAGCATAAGGAATTTACGATACATGACTTCACCTGACAGAAATGGATAAACGGTGCGTGAACACCGGAATAAAAAGTCAGGCGAAGACAGGCGGACCGCGCGGGACGGCCGCGATCCAGACAGCCAGCGGACGGGGCGCGTGGTGGAACAGGAAAGGACGGGGCGCCGTGCCGTGCACGAGCGCCAGCGGCGCGTGCACGGGTGGCGGCAGGCCGTGGCTGCCCGCGTGCGTGAGGCAGTAGCCGCAGTCGCCCGCCAGGCTCATGTCGCCGTGCCCGTCCTGCATGAGCAGCGCGGCCGCGGCGGCGAACGGTGCGCCGCCATCGACACTGCAGACGTCGACCGGGATCGCCGGCCGGCTCATGGCCAGCGCATGCGAGACCGTCGGCGCGAGCGCGTTCAGCAGCACGGCGCACAGTGCCAGCCAGACGAAGCGCACACGGACTGTTATCGAACGGATCGGCATGGTCCGATTATAGCCGCGTATGCGCCGGCGTGTGCATACGCGCCCCCGGACAAATTGTCCAGTCAAAAAGAACGGATCAGCGCTCGGCCATGAGCGTCTCGCGCTCGACCTGCACGGTCTGCTGCCCGTCCGTCAGCCACACCTGGCCGTCCTGGATCGTGCATTGCAGCTGCATCGAGCGCTGGGCCATCTGCTCCAGCTGGGCGCTGGTCTCGGCCGGGATGTTGATGATGGAAATTTTCTTCGTGCGTTCGAGCTTGCTGGCCAGGCCCTTGAACCAGATGTTGCTGGTGGCGCTGTAGCTGTACACGACCACGTGGTCGGCGCGGCCGGCCGCCTTCATGAGGCGGCGTTCGTCGGGCTGGCCCACCTCGATCCAGAGGTCGATGGCACCCGTGAGGTCCTTGAGCCACAGTGCCGGCTCCTCGACGTCGAACAGGTCCTTGCCGTAGGTAAGCAGAGGGTCGGCATGCAGGGCGAAGGCGAGCAGGCGGATCATCACCCGCTCGTCGGTTTCCGACGGATGCCGCGCGATCGTGAGCGCGTGCTCCTGGTAATAGTTGCGGTCCATGTCCGCAATGCTCAGGTCTGCCTTGTAAATCGTTGCTTTCAGGGCCATTGAAGCCAGTCTTTCAGTCTAAAGTGGTCAGCTGAACACGACGGTCTTGTCGCCGTTCAGCAGGATGCGGTGCTCCACGAACCACTTGACCGCACGGGCCAGCACGACGCTCTCGACGTCGCGGCCGATGGCCGTCAGCTGTTCCGGGCGCATGGCGTGGTCGACGCGCTCGACGTCCTGCTCGATGATCGGGCCTTCGTCCAGGTCGCCCGTGACGAAGTGGGCCGTCGCGCCGATCAGCTTCACGCCGCGGCGGTGCGCCTGCGCATACGGACGCGCGCCCTTGAAGCTGGGCAGGAACGAATGGTGGATATTGATCGCCCTGCCCTTCAAGGCTTCGCACAGCCCCGGCGACAGGATCTGCATGTAGCGCGCCAGCACGACCAGGTCGATACGGTGGGTGCCCAGCAATTCGATGATGCGCGCCTCCTGGGCGAGCTTGGCCGATTCGCTGGCACCGGCCTCGAGCGGCAAGTGGTGGAAGGGGATATTGTAACTGGCCGCGAGCTGGTAGAAGTCCATGTGGTTCGACACGATGGCCGGAATCTCCACCGGCAGCAGGCCGCTGCGGTAGCGGAACAGCAGGTCGTTGAGGCAGTGACCGATCTTGGACACCATGATCAGCACGCGCGGCTTGACGCGAGCGTCGTGCAGCGCGCCTTCCGCGCCCAGGTCGGCGCACAGCGAGCCGAAGCCGGCGCGCAGCAGTTCGTCGGACATCGCGTCGTCTTCCAGCGCGAAATGCACGCGCATGAAGAACAGCTTCGATTCCGGATCGCCGAACTGGGCCGAGTCGATGATGTTGCAGCCATGTTCGGCCAGGAAACCCGAGACGCGCAGCACGATGCCGCGGTGGTCCAGGCAGGACAGGGTCAGGATATATTCTGGATACATTGCTAGATACTTCAGAATGGTTGAGGTTGACTGAGCCCGGCCATTGTCGCATAACCGGGGTCAGAGCCCGATTTAAAGAAATTGCCAAAAACCGGGCTCTGACCCCGGTTCTCACAGGAGACGCATATGACCACAAACCGACAATTCCGCCTCGCCGCCCGCCCCGTCGGCCTGCCCAAGGCCACCGACTGGCAAGTGACGGAGGAACCGCTCGCTCCCCTCAACGACGGCGAGGTGCGCGTGCGCGTGCTGTATCTGTCGCTCGACCCGGCCATGCGCGGCTGGATGAACGAAGGTAAATCGTATATCCGGCCCGTCGCCATCGGCGAGGTGATGCGCGCGGGCGGGGTCGGCGTCGTCGAGGCGTCGAACTCGCCGCACGTCGCCGTGGGCGACCACCTCGCCGGCACCTTCGGCGTGCAGCAGTACTGGACCGGGCCCGTCGACGCCAAGGCGGCCGCGGCCATGAAGATCGATCCGACGTTCGCGCCGCTGCCGGCCTGGCTGAACGTGCTGGGCATGCCCGGCATGACGGCATACTTCGGCCTCACCGACATCGGCCAGCCGAAAGCCGGGGAGACGGTCGTCGTGTCGGCGGCGGCGGGCGCCGTCGGCGCGACGGTGGGCCAGGTGGCGAAGCAGCTCGGGTGCCGCGCCGTCGGCATCGCCGGCGGACCGGATAAGTGCCGCTACGTCGTCGACGAACTCGGCTTCGACGCCTGTATCGACTACAAGGCCGGTCCCGTCGCGGCGGGTCTCAAGGAACATTGTCCGCAAGGCGTGGACGTTTATTTCGACAATGTGGGCGGCGAGATCCTCGACGCCGTGCTGGCGCGCATCAACCTCAAGGCGCGTATCGTGATCTGCGGCGCCATCTCGCAGTACAACAACACGACGCCCGTGCGCGGACCAGCCAATTATCTGTCGCTGCTCGTGAACCGGGCGCGCATGGAAGGCATGGTGGTCTTCGACTACGCGCCGCGCTATCCGGAAGGCGTGCAACGCCTCGGCGCATGGCTGCGGGAAGGCGCCATCAAGAGCCGCGAACACGTCGTCGAGGGCCTCGATCATTTTCCCGACGCCTTGACGATGCTGTTCGAAGGGAAGAACTTCGGGAAACTGGTGCTCAAGATCGCCGACGATATCCGCTAAAAACCAGGCGCATGCCGCCGGAACCATTTCACTCCCCGCCTCTCTAAACTCACGAGCGCAACCATGACGCTCGCTTTGATTGTTCAGGCACAAGGAGACCGATATGGCGACAAGCAAGGATGGCGGCAACAAGGGTGCCGCTGACTCCGGCGGCAGCGAGCAGAAAAGCCAGCCGGCCAAGCGCGGTTTCGCTGCGATGGACCAGAACCAGCAGCGTCAAATCGCCAGCAAGGGTGGCCAGGCCGCCCACCAGAAGGGCACGGCGCACGAATTCGATTCGGAGGAAGCGCGCCGGGCGGGCCAGAAAGGCGGGGAAGTGGTCAGCCGCAACCGCGCCCACATGGCGGATATCGGCCGCAAAGGCGGGGAAAGCCGGCAATCGGCCAACCGCGCCGCAGCAGCCGCGAAAGCCGGCAACCGCCAGGGCAGCAAGGAGTCATGACGTCCGGGGAGTCTTCCCCTCACCAAGCGCGCAAGCGCCGACCGCGCCGCCGTGCCGGGCGCGGTCGCCCATCATCATCCTCTGCATCCAGGACACGGACGTGCTAGAGTGCCGCCCTTATGTCCTCGCCATCCCAACTGAAATACCTGGGCGCCTATCCCGCGCACGTGCTGTCCCAGGTCGAGCGCCTGATCGCCGACGACCGCCTGGCAGACCACCTGCGCCGGCGCTACCCCGACGCGCACGATGTCCGCACCGACAAGGCCTTGTATGGCTACGTCCAGGATCTGAAAGACGAATACCTGCGCAACGCCGAGCCCATCGCGAAGGTCGCCTACGACAGCAAGATCGGCATCGTGCAGCAGGCACTGGGCCTGCACACGGCGATCTCGCGGGTGCAGGGCGGCCGCCTGAAGGCCAAGCACGAGATCCGCATCGGCACCGTGTTCCGCGACGCGCCGCCCGCGTTCCTGCGCATGATCGCCGTGCACGAACTGGCGCACCTCAAGGAAAAAGACCACGACAAGGCCTTTTATAAACTGTGCTGCTGGATGGAGCCGGACTACCACCAGTTCGAGTTCGACGTGCGCCTCTACCTCACCCTGCTCGACCTGGGCGGTGGCCGGTTATGGGGCAATCCCTCGTTGCCGTAATGCAACAAGATTTTGAACAACAACCGGCCTGGGGCAAAACCTGTCGACTTTCTTGTAGGCACGCATTACAGTCGAGTTCCGCACCTGGCGCTCCCGGCCGGCCCGTCCGTCGACTCAAATGCAGCAACAACGCCTCGCTCAGTTCCTGTTACTTTCGCTGTTCGGACTTGCCGGCGGCGCCCGCGCCGACGACGAGCCGGCACGCGCGCCCGACTGGCGCGTCTCCGGCTTCGGCACGCTGGGCATCGCGCATGCCAGCGAACGCGAAGCGGACTACACGTCGTCCGTCTTCAAGGCCAGCGGCGCCGGGGCCACGCGCCGCTGGAGCGCCGACGTCGACACCCGCCTCGGCATCCAGCTCGACGCCACGCTCGCGCGCCGCTGGTCGGCCGTGCTGCAGGTCGTCAGCGAACAGGGGCTCGACAACACCTACCGCCCGCGCGTCGAATGGGCCAACGTCAAATACCAGGCGACGCCCGAACTGGCCTTGCGCGCCGGCCGCATCGCGCTGCCCGTCTTCCTGATGGCGGACTATCGCAAGGTCGGCTATGCGTACCCGTGGGTGCGTCCGCCCGTCGAAGGCTATAACGTCCTGCCCGTGACCAGCAGCGACGGCGTCGACGCCACCCTGCGCTGGAGCGCGGGCCCGGTGCGCAATGCGTCGCAGGTCTTCTACGGCCACAGCGCCGTGACGCTGGTCGAGCCCCTGCACGTGTACGGGCGCGGCGGCGTCGGCGTGTCAAACACGAGCGACTGGGGCGCATTGAGCGTGCGCGCCAACGTCCTCAGCGCCGAGATCTCAAGCGACATCGGCTCCGACATATTCGACGCCTTCGACGCGTTCGGCCCGGCCGGCCAGGACCTGAGCCGGCGTTACGCCATGGACCACAAGCGCATGATGCTCGCGAATATCGGCGCGAGCTACGATCCCGGTACCTGGTTCGTGATGGCCGAAGCGGGCCGCACGGTCACCCACTCCTTCCTGGGCGCGACGCGCAGTGCCTACGTCGGCGCCGGCTGGCGCTGGCACGCGCTTACGCCGTATGCGACCTGGGCGCGCGTGCGGGCCGCAGGGACCACGCTGGGCGCGGGCCTGCCGCTCGGCGCCCTTCCCCCGGCGCTGGCGCCGACGGCGGCCGCGCTGAACGCCGGCCTGAGCTTCCTCCTGTCGACGATTCCGCAACAGACGTCCTTGGCGGCCGGCCTGCGCTGGGACCTGCGTACGAACATGGCGTTGAAGGTGCAGTACGACCGCGTCACGCCGCACGACGGCTCGCGCGGAACGTTCATCAACACGACGCCGCGCTTCCAGTCGGAGCGCACGAGCCACGTGGCCAGCGTCGCCCTCGACTTCGTGTACTAGCATGGCGACGCTCAAGTATTCCCACTTCCTGAGGTCGGCCCTGCTGTTCGCCTGTCTCGTCGAGGCCCCCGCCTGCGCGGCCGACCTGGTCGTGATCGTCTCCGCGCGCAATCCGGTCGCCGCGCTGCGTGCCGAACAGGTGGCCGCGATCTTCCTCGGCCAGTCCGCACGCTTCCCCGACGGCACCGAGGCGGTGCCGTACGATCTGCGCCTCGGCACGCCGATGCGCGACGAGTTCTATGCGCGCGTGACGAACAAGACGCCGGCCCTGCTGAAAGCTTACTGGTCGAAGATGGTGTTCACGGGCCGCGGCCAGCCGCCCGCCGAGCTGTCGGACAGCGCGGCGGTGCGGCGCAAGGTGGCCGACGATCTTGGCGCCATCGGTTATATCGAACGGGGCGCGCTCGACGGCAGCGTGCACGCCGTCCTCGTGGTGCAATGATGGCCGCCGCCTCCACCTCCCGCCGCCGTCCGCGCTGGTTGTCGCGCGCGCTCGAAACGCATATCGCGCTGCCGCTGTTCGCCACGCTGCCGCTGCTGGCCATCTGGGTGGCCACCTTCCACTTCATCGAAACCGAACGGCTGGCCGCCGTCGCCGCCGCCCACGACTCGGTGCGCGAGCAGCTCGACACGTACGAGGCCCAGGTCGCGCGCAACCTGAACGGCATCGACCAGACGCTCAAGGTCATCAAGTACGCGGTCCAGCTGAACGGCCCCACCGCCGCGCTGCAGGCGCTGCGCACCCAGGCGCTGCTGCCGCCCGGACTCGTGTTCCAGATCAGCATCGCCGACCGCGAAGGCCGCATCGTCGACAGCAACCCGTCGACGCCGGCGCAGGACGTATCGCGCGCGCCGTACTTCACGGTCCACGCGAACGGCGATACCAACACGGTCTTCGTCAGCCAGACCGCCAGCGACGCGATCCGGCCCGATCCCCACCTGCACTTCACGCGCCGCATCGACGACGACAGCGGCCGCTTCGCCGGGGTGGCCATCGTCGAAGTCGATCCCGGCTATTTCACCAGCTCGTACGAGCGCTCGCGCGCGGGAGAACTCGGCCTGCTGGCGCTCGTCGGCAGCGACGGCGTCGCGCGCGTCGTGCGCATCGGCGACACCCTGTCGTGGGGCCAGACCGTCGCGCTCGACGGCATGAAGGAGGACGCCGCGGCGCCGCATCCGCTCGGACCGGACGGCGTCGAGCGCTACGCCGGCACGCGCCGCCTCACGGGCTTTCCGCTCACGGTCGCCGTCGGCCTGGCGGCCAGCGAACAGATGGCGCAGTACGAGCAGCACTACGGCACCTATCTCGTGGGTGCGACGGCGGCCAGCTCGCTGCTGGTCGCCGTCGTGGCGATGATCAGCGCGTGGTCGTGGCAGGTGGCCAAGGCGCGCCGGCGCGAGCGCCAGGCCCAGCAGACCTATGCGGCGGCGTCGGAAGCGAGTCCCGACGCCTTCTTCCTGCTGCGCGCCGTGACCGGTGCGGACGGCAGCATCGCCGATTTCCTGGTCGAGGGTTCCAACAGCCGCGCCGAACTGTTCACCGGGATGGCCAACGAGGCCTTGCGCGGCCAGCTTCTGGGCGACGTGCTGCCCTATTACCGCTCGAACGGCATGTACGAGCATCTGGTGCAGGTCGTCACCGAGCAGCGCGTCATCGAAGCGGAGTGGCAAGCGACGACCGGCCCGACCGCGGGCCGCTGGCTGCAGCGCCAGATCGTGCCCGTCGAAGGGGGCGCCGTGGCGATGGTACGCGACATCACCGAGCGCAAGCTGGCCGAGGACCGCATCCGCCACATGGCGCACCACGACGAGTTGACGGGCCTGCCGAACCGCAGCCTGATCCGCGACCGCCTCGAGCAGGCCGTGCGCAACGCCCAGCGCAACGGCGGCCACCTGGCCCTCGCCTTCGTCGACCTGGACGGCTTCAAGCTCGTCAACGATGGCCTGGGCCACAACGCGGGCGACGAATTGCTGAAGGTCGTCGGCAGCCGCATGCAGGCCTGCCTGCGCCGCAACGACACGCTCGGCCGCCTGGGCGGCGACGAATTCGTGATCCTGCTGCCGGACGCCGGCGAGAGCCCGCTGGCGTTGACGCCCGTGCTGGAAAAGATCCGCCAGGCGGTGACGGAACCCGTGCAGATCGGCGACCAGGCCGTGCGCGTCAGCTGCAGCATGGGCGTCGTCGTGTACCCGCGCGACGGCGACGACCCGAAGACACTCATGATGAATGCCGACGCCGCGATGTACCGCGCCAAGGACCTGGGCAGCAACAACTTCCAGTTCTACACGCGCGAGATGAACGCCAGCGTCGAGGAAAAGCTCGTGCTGCTGGAAGGCCTGCGGATGGCGCTGGACGCCACCTTGACGGACGAGGTGGCGGGCGACCCGGATGCGGAACCGCCCGTGGTGGAATCGCCGGCCGCCGGAGCGCCGGCCGCCGGAGCGCCGGCCGGACGTTTCTACCTCCTGTACCAGCCCAAGGTCGACCTGCATACGGGCCGCGTGTTCGGCGTCGAGGCGCTGATCCGCTGGCGCCATCCGGAACACGGCATCGTGCCGCCGATGCGCTTCATCGGGCTCGCCGAGGAATCGGGCCTGATCGTCGGCCTGGGCGAATGGGTCGTGCGCACCGCATGCCGCCAGGCGCAGTTGTGGCGCGCGGCCGGGCTGGATCCGCTCACGGTGTCGGTGAACGTGTCGGCCCGTCAGTTCGAGGAAAAACGCCTCGTCGAACGCATCGCCGGCGCCCTGCGCGACAGTGGCCTGCCGCCGTCCGCGCTGGAACTGGAAGTGACGGAAAGCCTCTTGATGCGCGACATGAACCAGGCCGTGGAACGCATGCGCGAACTGAAGGCGATGGGCGTGAGCTTGTCGATCGACGATTTCGGCACCGGCTATTCCAGCCTGTCTGCGTTAAAATCGTTCCCGATCTCGACGCTCAAGATCGACAAGTCGTTCGTGCGCGACCTGGCCTCCAGCTCCGACGACCAGGCCATCGCCCTGGCCGTGATCTCGCTGGGCCACCGCCTGCACCTGCGCGTGATCGCCGAGGGCGTGGAAACGGTCGAGCAGCGCGACTTCCTGCGCGCGAACGACTGCGACGAGATGCAGGGCTATCTGTTCAGCCCACCGGTGCCGGCCGAGCGCATCACGGAGATGCTGCAGGCCCAGGCCCAGCAACGAAGACTCGGGAGTGCCGAACCCGTACCAGGATAAGGAGTTACATGGACTTGCGCGCGCGTTTCGTCACCCTTGCCGTCGGCACCGATCCGAAACTGCGCCGCATGCTCACCTACTGGGCCGCGACCGCAACCCTGTACGCATTGTTCGTGGCCCTGCTGGCCGTGGAATCGACCATCGGCATGGTGCCATACGCCGGCGTGCTCGGTCTCGGGCTGTATGCCGCATCCGGCGCATCGACGTTCTACGTGCTGGTGCGCGCGAACGCCCGCCTCGGCCTGCGACCGCACACGCTCGCCGGCCTGCAAGGACTGTTCGGCATCACCTGCAACATGTGGGCATATTCCATCACCGGACCGCTGCGCGGCGCCACCCTGATGGGGTTGATGGTCGTCGTCGTGTTCTGCACCTTCGCCCTGCGTCCGCGCCAGACCCTGCTGCTCGCGCTGTGCGGCCTGCTCGGCATGGGCGTCACGATGTGGTGGCACCAGATGCAAGACCCGCTGCATTACCCGCCCAACGTGGAAGCCGTCACGTTCGTCATCATGGCCGGCTGCTCGCTCACGGTGACGTTCCTGACCGGCGAAATGAACAAGCTGCGCGCCCGCCTGAAAGAAAGGCGCGAGATCGTGGAAGCGGCGCTCGTCACGATCCGCACGCTCGCCACCACGGACGAACTGACGTCCGTGTCGAATCGCCGTCACATGAACGAGGTGCTGGAGGACGAGCGGGGACCGGCGTGCATCGCCCTGATCGACATCGACTTCTTCAAGCAGATCAACGACCGCCACGGCCACGCGGCCGGCGACGCCGTGCTGCGCGCGGTCGCCCACAAGCTCAGGGCAAGCCTGCGCGACGGCGACGTGCTGGCGCGCTGGGGCGGCGAGGAATTCCTCGTGCTGCTGCCCGCCACGACGCTGATTGATGCCCACGGGCGCATCGAATCCCTCCGCGCCGGCATGGCCGGCCTCGCCGTGCCCGGCGTCGACCTGGCCTCGCGCGTGAGCTTTTCCGCCGGTATCGCCGCGCGCCAGGGCCACGAGCCCTTCAGCGACACCATCAACCGCGCCGACAAGGCCCTGTACCGGGCCAAGGCGGCGGGACGCGATCGCGTGGAATGCGCGACCTGGCCCGTCGCGGACGCAATTGCTCAATAACCTGATCGCGGGAGCGGTACCGGGAGGCCGGCCGCGGGTATCGTCGGCCGGCATACGACAAGGAGCCCGGATGCCGCCCGCCGTCGCCGCCGCCGCCGTGCCGATGCTGGCGGCGGCCCTACCTTCCCGCGCGGCCGGCCGCATCGACCGCGAGGCCCTCGTCGCGCCATGCCCCTCGCCTGACGGCGCCCGATCCGTGGACGCCGCTCAGCGTCGGCAATGGCCGCTTCTGCTTCACGGCCGACGTGACGGGCCTGCCGACCTTCGGCGACGACTACCGCGCGCGCGGCATCGGCCTGGAGACGCAGGCGCGCCGGGCACAACCCGAATACCGGCTTGCCCGTCTACCTGCCCGGCGACGGCGCGCTGCTCGCGGCCGTGGCGATGATGGCGGGCGGCTGGGATGGCGCGCCAAGCGGACCTGCCCCGGGCTTTCCGCACGACGGCACCTGAATCGTGCGCGCCGAAGGATCGAAGCCGCTGCCCTGAGTCAGGCGGCCGCCGGCGCTTGCGCGCGCAGGCGGCGGATCAGCGCGTCCGGGTCGGCGTCGCGGATCATCAGTTCCGCGTGCGCCGGGCGTACGAAGCCGGTGCCGACGAGATGGTCGATGAACGACGCCAGACCGTCGTAGAAGCCGTTCACGTTGAGGAGGCCGATCGGCTTGGCGTGGATGCCCAACTGGGCCCACGTGACCATCTCGAACAGTTCTTCCAGGGTGCCCATCCCGCCCGGCATGGCGATGAAGCCTTCGGCCAGGTCGGACATCATCGCTTTGCGCTCATGCATGTCCTTCACCACGAACAGCCGCGTGAGGCCGGCGTGGCCCACTTCGCGCTCGACGAGATGCTTGGGGATCACGCCCGTCGCGTCGCCGCCGAGACGCAGCACTTCGTCGGCGATCACGCCCATCAGGCCCACCTTGCCGCCGCCGTAGACGAGGCCGATGTTGTGCTCGACGAGGGCGCGGGCCAGGCCGCGCGCGGCGTCGGCGTAGACAGGATCGGCGCCCAGCGAGGCGCCGCAATAGACAGCGATGGATTTCATGGCGCTTCCGGCGGCAGTTTGGCGAGGAAATCGTCGGACAGGCGCTGGAACAGCGCGAGCGTCTCGCCGCGCAGATAAGGCCCCAGCATCGACAGCACCTGGTAGCAGCCGCGCGCCAGCGCGTCGGCGATGGCCTGCTGCTCGCTGTACTTGCGCGGGTTGCGCACGTATTCGTACGACAGCCAGTACGTGGCGACGACGACCATATTGGTCGCCATCGCGCCGATCTGGGCGTCGCCCGCTTCCAGCGACCCTTCGCTGCGCAAGCCTTCGCACAGCTGGCGCGCGACCTTGATCTTGTGGGCGAGGATCGCCTTGAAGTGCAGTTCCAGCTTGCGGTTGCGCGACAGGAGGTCGTTCAGGTCGCGATAGAAGAACCGGTACTTCCAGATCAATTCGAACATGAGGTGCAGGTACAGCCACACGTCTTCCATGTTCGAGCGGCGGCCGGCGGGGACGGTCAGCATGCGCTCGATCTCCGCTTCGAACTGGACGAAGATCGAATTCACGATGTCGTCCTTGTTGCGGAAGTGGTAATAGAGGTTCCCCGGCGAGATGTTCATCTCGTCGGCGATCACGGTCGTAGTGATGTTCGGCTCGCCGAATTCGTTGAACAGCCGCAGCGACAGCTCGAGGATGCGTTCGCGGGTTCGGCGCGGGGCTTTCTGTTGCATGGAAACAAATATGGGTGGACTCACCTGCAAGGATATCATCGACCGGACCCTCAGGCCATCGCCGGCTGCAGTTCGCGCAGTATGTGCAACACCTCGGCCAGCACGCGGGGGTTGCTGCCCAGCGCCACATGCCCCACGCCGCCGAACGCGATGTTGCGCGCGCCCGGCAGCACGCTCGAATCCTGCGGGGCGACGATGTTGTCGTGGTGCGTGTAAATGGAGACGATGCGCGCGCGGCTATCCTGCGTTTCGGCAGCGGCCAGCGCGCGCAGCCAGGCGCTGTCCCGGCGCATCTGGGCCGCGTTCGCGCCAGGGCCGAAACGAGCCAGCGCCGTGCCGTGGTGCGGCGTGCCGAGCGTGATCAGCTTGGCTATGCGCGCCACGCCGTGGGCCGGCGTCCCGTACGAGCGCATCCACGCGCGCGCGGCGAGGCCCCCCATGCTGTGCGCGACGATGGCGATGCGCGCGGCGCCCGTCGCGGCGCACAGCTCGCGCACGCGCGCCTCGATCAGCGGGGCGTAATCGTCGATGCTGCCGGCGACAGGTTCCAGGTCGATGCTCGCGTGGCTGATGCCCTCGCGGTCCAGCAGCGGTTCCAGATGCGCCCAGTAGCCGCTGTTGCAGCCGTAGCCGTGCACGAGCAGCACGGGCACGCGCGGACTGCCCCGATGAATCGTCATGCGCGCGCAGCCGCGCGGCACGTGCCAGGAGGTCACCAGCATGCTGGCCCGGAATTCCTCGGCCAGCATGCGCAGTCGTGCCGCCGGTCCGATGCGGTATTCAGGCGGCGTGTCGCTCGCCGCCCGCGCCGCCATCACAAAATTGTTCATGTTGATGACGAGGCGGACCAGCGCCACCATGCCGACGCCGGCCGCAAGGGCGCCCCAGGCCGGCAAGCCGCGGCGCGCCAGCGCCCACGCGATCAGCAGCGCCGCGGCCACCTGCACGAGCAGCACGAGGCGCAGCAGGGTGCGGGCACTGGCCGGCTTCATGGCGTCAAGCCTGCGCCTGCGGCCGCGCGGCGGGCCGTCCCGTGAGCGCTTGCGCGAGGTCGCTGGCCAGGCGCGCCGTGATGCCGTAGATCGACAGCTGCGGATTGGCGCCGATCGACGTCGGGAACAGCGAGCCGTCGTGCACCGAGACGTTCGCGAGGCCCCGGTAGCGGCCGTCCGGGTCCGTCACGCCGGCGTGGTTCGCGCCCGCCATCGCGCAGCCGCCCATCACGTGGGCCGACACGACGCGCGTCAGGTGCCGCTCGAACGGCAGCGCGGCGATGCCCGCCTTCGCCTCGTCCCAGCTGGCGTAGCGTGGCGCCCGTTCGTGCGCCACCTGCACGCCGCTGGCGCCGGCCGCGAACTGGATCTCGGCCATCGTCAGCAGCGCGCGCCGGGCGCCGTCCCAGACCGGGTCGTTCAGCGGGTAGTCCAGCACGGCGGCGCCGTCCGCCTGCAGGCCCACCGTGCCGCCCTGCGACTCGGGGTGAAAGCCGTCGCGCAGCAGCGCCAGCATGCCCTGCAAATGGGGGAAGTGGCGCATCATCTCCGCGTGCTCGCGGCCGAAGCCCTGCATGGTCGTGGCCAGCAGCACGGGGTGCAGCGGCGGCGCTTCCAGCTTGAAGCCGAGCGGGCCGTCGATCGCCTGCGTGTGCAGGAAGTGGTCCGAATAGACGGTCTGCGGCGCGCCGGCATAGCCGTCCACGCGCTGCGGGAACAGCGCGGCCGACACGAGCGTCGGATGCAGGAACGTGCGCTTGCCCAGTTGCCGGCTTGGGTCCGGCGCCTTCGAGCGCAGCAGCAGCGCCGGCGTGTTGATGGCGCCGCCGGCCAGCACGTAGTGGCGGGCGCGCACGCGCAAGGTGTGTCCCGTCGGGTGCAGGCCGCCCGCATCGAGCAGCGTGCAGGCGAGGCCGTCGACCTGGTCGCCCTTGAGCAGCAGGCGTTCGGCGCGGGCGCGCGTGACGAGCGTCGCGCCGTGGTCCAGCGCGGACGGAATCGTCGTCACGAGCATCGACTGCTTCGCATTCGTCGGACAGCCCATGCCGCAATAGCCGAGATTCCAGCAGCCGTTGACGTTGCGGCGGATGAGGCCCGTCGGGATGCCGAGCCTGGCGGCGCCGCGCCGCAGCAGATCGTTGTTTTCGTTCGGCGCGCCCGGCCAGTCGGCCACGTGCAGGCGGGCCTCCATCAGCGCGAACCACGGCGCCAGCGCCGCTTCGCCGTACGTCGCGAGGCCGAACTGCCGCTGCCAGAACGCGAGCGTCGGCGGCGGCGTGCGGAAGCTCGACGTCCAATTCACCGTCGTCGAGCCGCCCACCGTGCGGCCTTGCAGGATGTTGATGCCTTTGTCGCGCGTCTTGCGCGCGGCCGATTCCTGGTACAGCGTGGGGTAGGCGTCGGCTTCGCGCATCTTGAAATCGTGCGAGGATTTCAATGCGCCTTCCTCCACGACGATGACGGACAGGCCGGACAGCGCAAGAATCTCCGCCGTCACACCGCCGCCGGCACCGCTGCCGACGACGACCACGTCGGCGGACAGGTCGCGGCTTGTTTGTTCGCGCGCGCCGTCGATCACCTTCCAGCCGCGCGCGAGGCCGGCCCGGATCGGATCGGGAATCACGGATTCGTTGCTCATGCCAGCTCCTTGAGCGGACCAGGATAGCCGATCGCGTCCCAGTGCGCCGGATCGCTGTACCAGCCGCCGAGCACGAGGTCGTGCAGCGCCGCGTACGCCGTGCGCAGCAGCGCGAGGCGATGCACGCGCCAGTCCTGCAGGAACGCGCCGACCTCAACCTCCGTCGCATCGGCCCAGCCGTGCGGAATACCGGTCAGCAGGCGCCGCGCCGGGGCCAGCGCGAGCAGGCCGAACAGGTCCTGCACTTCCTGCTGGGCGGCGAGCGGCAGGCCGAGGATGGTCTGGTGAACGCGGTCGGTGCTCGCCGCGATGGCGCGCGTCCTGTCCTGTGGCGCATCCGGCAAGGCACCGGCCAGGATTGCGGGGACGATGGCATCGAGCGCGGCGCGCGCCTCGCCGTCGAGCACGAAACCGCGCGGCGGTGCCGGATGCGTGGTTCGATACCAGCCGCCGCCCGCGGCCAGCAGCGCGGCCGACAGCAGGCCGGCCTTCAGGAAGGTTCTGCGGGTTGTCTCCATGCTCACCCTTTGTATGTGTTTTTCAAAGTGTAAGCGAAAGAACAGGTCAGGCGACCAACCGGGACTAGAGCAAGCCGTCTAGCCGGAAAATTTCCCAAAACCGGGGTCAGAGCACTTTTTCGGACAATGTTTCGACAGATCGCCGCCAAGCGCCGTCGCGATGCCCGAACGCGCTTCCTGTCCACGCATGGCGTT
Source organism: Massilia putida (assembly GCF_001941825.1). NCBI lineage: Bacteria > Pseudomonadati > Pseudomonadota > Betaproteobacteria > Burkholderiales > Oxalobacteraceae > Massilia > Massilia putida. The sequence goes on along the minus strand of NZ_CP019038.1, from coordinate 6,089,432 downwards.
CACTCGACCGCGGCAGCGGGAATATCGAAGACCGGCATGCCACAAGGAACTTGACTCAAAAAGGGCTCTGACCCCGAATTTTTAGTCGTGGCCGGCGTCCGCGTCGTTGGCGGGAGCGGTTTTCAGCATCTGGCGCGCAATGCCGCGCAGGATGTTGACCTCTTCCGTCTCCAGCTGCGCGCGCGCGAACAGGCGTTTCAGGCGCGGCATCAGCTTTTTCGGGTTGGTGGCGTTCAGGAAGCCGATCGCCACCAGCGCCTCTTCCAGGTGCGCATACATGCCCTCGATCTGCGCCACGCTCGCGGCCTCGCCGTGGAAGCCGATGCCTTCCTGCGTGCGGTTCTCGCCCTGCGCCGCCAGGCGGCACTCGTACGCGAGCACCTGCGCGGCCTGGGACAGGTTCAGCGACGAATAGTCCGGATTGGCCGGGATGTTGATCAGCACATTGCACTGCTCGACGATCTGGTTCGGCAGGCCGAAGCGCTCGTTGCCGAGGATCAGCGCCGGGCGCAGGTCTGCGGTGCCGGCCGCGTGCGCGGAAAATTCCCGCGGCGCCCACACGGGCGGCGAAAACTCGCGCAGCCGGGCCGACACGGCGGCCGCGAAATTGCAGCCGTCGAGCGCCTCGCCGATCGAATCGACGATGCGCGCGCCCTGCAGCACGTCGATGGCGCCGCTGGCGAAGGCCACCGCTTCCGGGTCGTACAGCGGGTCGTTGCAGCGGGGGGCGACGAGCACGAGGTCGGAAAATCCCATCGTTTTCAGGGCGCGCGCCACCGAGCCGACGTTGCCGGCGCGGCTGGTCTCCACCAGGACGAAGCGTAGACGTTTGAAAAGAGAAGAGACAGTTTCGGTAGGGTTCATTTAAAATAACGCCATCGCGCGGTGACGGGCGTTGAAATGCGGGCAAGAAGCTCGCGATTTTAACGGCTTCGGCACCGCTTTGCTCTTTAATTATTTCTCGTTCAGATCGTTCACGGCGCCCGCGCGCGGTGGGCGTCAGCATTTTTTACGGATAGCTTATGCACCCCATGCTCAATACGGCCATCAAGGCCGCCCGCCGCGCCGCGACCGTCATCAACCGCGCATCCTTCGACCTCGACCGCATCACCGTCAGCGAAAAGAGCCACAACAACTTCGTCACCGACGTCGACCAGGCTTCGGAACAGGCGATCGTCGAAACCTTGCTGAAAGCCTACCCCGACCACGCCATCCTGGGCGAAGAATCGGGCGCCACCGCGAACCTGAACGACGAGAGCGAATTCGTCTGGATCATCGATCCGATCGACGGCACCACCAACTTCCTGCACGGCTACCCCAACTACTGCATCTCCATCGCGCTGCAACAGCGCGGCGTGATCACGCAGGCCGTCATCTATGACCCGGTCCGCAACGACCTGTTCACCGCCACCAAGGGCGCCGGCGCCTACCTGAACGACAAGCGCATCCGCGTGCGCAACCCGGACCGTATCAACAAGGCGCTGATCGGCTCCGGCCACGGCGCCGAGCCGCGCGACCTCGCCGAATACCTGCGCATGTACGAAGTCGTGGCGCCGCGCTGCCACGGCCTGCGCTCGAGCGGTTCGGCCGCGCTGGAACTGGCCAACGTGGCCGCCGGCCGCGTCGACGGTTACTTCGAAAAGAACCTCAAGATCTGGGACATCGCCGCCGGTTCGCTGCTCGTGACCGAGGCGGGCGGCATCGTCGGCGAGTTCAACGGCGAGTCCGAATACCTGAACAAGGGTGACATCATCGCCGCCGGCCCCAAGGTCTTCGCCGGCATGGTCTCCCTGCTGAAACCGTTCGCCTGAGCGGCCACCCGCCGTTTCGCGTAAAATACGCATCGTGTAAGTCCGGGGAATGCCGCGGGCCTTGCTGGCCGCGCGGCTTTCCCGCCACAGGTGGCGTTATCGGCCTGTCAAGAACGCTTCCGGCGCCCACGAGGTGCCCCGCCCCCGCTTCCACCGGCTCTGTCATAAACGACACAGGCCGCGCTAAAATTTCCATAGCGAAACATTTTTAATTATAATGTCGCGTGACCGTTCACGTTTTGCGTTCACGTCTCGGCGATCCGGCACCAGTACCGGCCGCCCTGTTGTGTAATCCGATCGGCTGGACTGGCGTTCCATGAAAACAAGAACGACGGGCCGATCCCTACCAGAAAACTATGTCATTCAATACTCTCGGTCTGTCCGACGCCATCGTGCGCGCCGTCACTGAAGCGGGCTATACCGTCCCGACCCCGATCCAGGCAAAGGCGATCCCTGCCGTGATGAAAGGCGGTGACCTGCTCGCGGGCGCCCAGACCGGCACCGGCAAGACCGCCGGCTTCACGCTGCCCGTGCTGCACCGCTTGTCGACCGACAAGGTGGGCGCCGCATTGACCAACAAAACCTCGAAGCGTTCGATCCGTGCCCTCGTGCTCGCCCCCACCCGCGAACTCGCGGCCCAGGTCGAGGAAAACGTGCGCACCTATGCCAAGTACACGAACCTGAACTCGGCCGTGATCTTCGGCGGCGTCGGCATCCACCCGCAGATCAAGCTGCTCGCGGGCGGCGTCGACATCCTCGTCGCCACGCCGGGCCGCCTGCTCGACCACGTGTCCCAGGGCACCATCAAGCTCGACAAGATCGAGATCCTGATCCTGGACGAAGCCGACCGCATGCTGGACATGGGCTTCATCCACGACATCCGCAAAGTGCTGGCCGTGCTGCCGCCGAAGCGCCAGAACCTGCTGTTCTCGGCCACGTTCTCGGACGAGATCAAAGGCCTGGCCGACCGCCTGCTGGACAACCCGGCCATGATCGAAGTGGCGCCGCGCAACTCGACCGTCGAAGTCATCGCCCAGAAGATCCACCCGGTCGACCGCGACAAGAAGCACCCGATGCTGGCGCACCTGATCAAGACGCATGGCTGGAAACAGGTGCTCGTGTTCACCCGCACGAAGCACGGCGCCAATAAACTCGTCGAGCAGCTCGGCAAGGACGGCATCGGCGCGATGGCGATCCACGGCAACAAGAGCCAGTCGGCGCGCACGAAGGCGCTGGCCGAGTTCAAGGACGGCAGCCTGACGGCGCTCGTCGCCACCGACATCGCGGCGCGCGGTATCGACATCGACCAGCTGCCGCACGTGGTCAACTACGACCTGCCGAACGTGCCGGAAGACTATGTCCACCGCATCGGCCGCACGGGCCGCGCCGGCGCCACGGGCGAGGCCGTGTCGCTGGTCTGCGTGGACGAGCACCAGATGCTCAAGGACATCGAAAAGCTGATCAAGCAGACGCTGCCCCGCCACGTGATCCCGGGCTTCGAGCCGGATCCGACGGCGAAGCCGCAACCGATCCAGCTGCGCAGTGGCGCGCCGGGCCATCCGGGCCGCGGCCGTCCGGGCGGCAACCGCGGCGCCGGCAATGCCGCGGCCGCGCCGCGCGCGCAAGGCGCGGGCCAGCGCACCGGAGGTAACGGCGGCGGCAACGGCGGCGGCGCACGCGCGGCCCAGCCGGGCAACCGCAACGGTGGCAACGGCGGCGGTCGCGGCCAAGGGCGCGGTCCGCGTCCGGCAGCGGCCCGCTCCGGCGGCGATCGCTGATCCGCAGTCTGCATGACGCCAAGCCGGGATCCGTCCCGGCTTTTTTGTGGCCATCCGAGGTATTTGCATACTCAAGTACTTGCGGACCGTTAAAAATATTTCCATACTTGACAGATCAAGTAACGGTCCACTACCCGGAGACGCCATGACCTCGACCGACGATACCCCCGATACCCTCACCACCGAATTCTGCCTGCGCCTGTCGCGCGCCTGGGCGACGCTCGTGCGCCGGCTCGACAGCGCCCTGGGCGGCCATCACGGCATCAGCTTCGCCGACTACCAGTTGCTGCTGCACCTGCAGCGCGCGCCGGGCGGACGCCTGCGCCGCGTCGACCTGGCCGACAAGCTGGGGCTGACCGCGTCCGGCGTGACGCGCTCGCTGCTGCCGCTGGAAAAGATCGGCCTCGTCACGCGCCAGAGCGACCCGCGCGACGCCCGCGTCGGCTACGCGCTGATCACGCCGACGGGCAGCGAACTCGTGACCAACGCGACGACCGTCGTCGACAACGTCAGCCGCGCCATGCTGGGCGGCCCGGCGCGCGCGCAGCTGCAGGCGACGTCGGACCTGCTCGCGCAGATCGCGGGCATCGGCCGCTGATCGGCGCACGTCCGCACGACGACCTGGAGACGGCATGAACGAACGATCCCAACTGCTGCGCGACCGCAATTTCACCTGGCTGATGAGCGGCGGCGCCATCTCCGCCCTCGGCGACCAGTTCACCCAGATCGCCCTGCCCTGGCTCGTGCTCAAGCTGACGGGCGACGCCGTCGCGCTGGGCCTGGCCGTCGCGTTGATGGGCATCCCGCGCGCCATCCTGATCCTGTTCGGCGGCGCGCTCGTCGACCGCCACTCGCCCAAGCGGGTCCTGATGCTCACCAAGCACGTCAACACCGTGCTGCTGGCCGTGCTCGCCATCCTCGTCTACAGCGGCCACGCGCGCCTGCCGGTCGTGCTCGCGCTGGCACTGGGCTTGTCGCTCGCGTCGGCGTTCAGCATCCCGGCCGGTACGTCGATGCTGCCCCATGCCGTCGCGCCGCAACACCTGCAAGCCGCGAACGGCATGATGATGGGGCTGCGCCAGATCACGATGCTGGCCGGACCGCTGCTGGCCGGCCTGCTGTTCGCGCTCGCCGGCGACGGCAGCGACGGTCCACAGCACATGCGCGGCCTGGCGCTCGCGTTCGGCGTCGACTGCGTCAGCTTCGCCGTGTCCGCGTGGACGCTCGCGAACGTCCAGCCGCGCCCGTTCACGCCGCCGGCGCCGCAACCGGTGCTGCGGGCCGTCGCGGACGGTCTCGCGGCCGTGTGGCGCGACACCTTGCTGCGCACCTGCTTCATCTATTGGGGCTTGTGTGCGTGCGTGGTCGGCGGTGTGATGCAGGTCGCGCTGCCGCTGCTGGCCAGCAGCCGCCTGCACGGCGCGTCCGCGCTGGGTCTCCTGATGGGTGCGCATGGCGCCGGCGCGCTGCTGGGCATGGCCGTGAGCGGGATCGCCGGGAAGCGGCGCGCCGGCAATCTCGGCATGACATTGTTGCTGATCGATGGCATCGCCGGCGTGCTGCTCGTGCCGCTGGGCATGATCACCGCCAGTTGGCAGAGCATGCTGATCAACATCGTGATCGGCGTGCTGGGCGGCGTCGTGCAGGTCGCCGTGTTCACGTGGATCCAGCAACGCGTGCCGCGCGAACTGCTGGGCCGCACGATGAGCCTGTTCATGTTCATCTTCATGGGCCTGGCGCCCCTCGCGGCCGCGCTGGCCGGATGGATCGCCAGCCGCGTGACGTTGACGACGCTGTTCGGCGGCGCCGGCCTGTGTCTCGCGGGTGCCGCGCTGCTGGCGTGGGTGTTCACGCCGATGCGCGCGTTGCGCGATGCACCCATCCGCACGATGGTTTAGCATAGCGGGTTATCCCATCGCCAAGGACTTCACATGCCTCGCTTCGCCGCCAACCTGAGCCTGATGTTCAACGAGCTCGGCTTCCTGGAACGTTTCGGCGCCGCCCGCGCGGCCGGCTTCGACGGCGTCGAATTCCTGTTCCCGTATGCCTTCGACGCCGAGCAGATCGCCGGCCGCCTGCAGCGCTACCAGTTGGAGCTGGCGCTGCATAATTTTCCGGCCGGCGACTGGGCGGCCGGCGAACGGGGCCTGGCCTGCGATCCGCGCCGCGTCGGCGAATTCCAGGACACCGTCGAGCTCGCGCTGGAATACGCGCTCGACCTGGGCGTGAAGCGCCTGCACTGCCTGGCCGGCAAGCTGCCGCCGAACGTCGCGGCCGAACGCGCGCACGCGACCTTCGTCGACAACCTCCGCTTCGCCGCCGCCGCGCTGGCCCCGCATGGCATCGCCCTGCTGATCGAACCGATCAACGACCGCGACATCCCCGGTTATTTCCTGACCCGCAGCGCGCAAGCTGCCGCCATCATCGCGGAAGCGGCCGTGCCGAATCTGTTCCTGCAATACGACATCTACCACATGCAGCGCATGGAAGGCGACCTCGCCCACACCTTGCGCGAACGCCTGCCGCTGATCCGCCACATCCAACTGGCCGATGTGCCCGGCCGCCACGAGCCGGGCACCGGCGAGATCAATTTCCCCTTCCTGTTCCGCACATTGGACGAACTGGGTTACGACGGCTGGGTCGGCTGCGAATACATCCCGCAAGGCGACACCGTTGCGGGCCTGGGCTGGCGCGACCGGCTCTGAATTGAGCATTGGCAATAACAAACACCGCCAGGTTTGAAAGAATGGGGACTTTTCCGGCCGGCCTTTTGCCGTCCAGAAAGGACCCATGGACTTGCGACGCTGCCTTTCCCTTTTCGTTCTTGCCGCCGGCCTATTGCTGGGCGGCTGTGCCAGTACCGGCCAGGTGAGCCTGGCCGAGGTGCGGCAATTCGCCGACGCCTCGGCCCGCCTGGGCGGCTACGGCGAGCTGTCGCGCCGCTACCGCGACACGTACGAGCGCGAACAACCCTATCTGTCGCCCGCCGCCGACCGCATCGCGAAGGAAAACGATGCGCGCCGGCGTGCCGTTTACGGCGACTTCCTCAGCATCCAGAAGACCGTCGTGCTGTACATGCAGACGCTCAGCGTGCTGGCGGGCGACACCCGTTATGACCTCTCCGACCGCATCGACGACCTCGGCAGCGGCCTCAAGGCGAATGCGGAATCGGGCTTGCAGCAACGGCAGGTCGCGGCCTATACAGGCCTCGCGCGGCTGCTGACGCGGGTGATCGCATCCGGCTACCAGAACCGCAGCGTCGAGACGATGGTGCGCGACGGCGACGCCGACGTGCAGGTCCTGCTGGAAGCGATGATCGCGCTGACCCGGCTGTACGCCAAGACGAACGACAACGAAAAGAAGACCGTGCTCGGCATCTTCGACGTCGAAATTCCCTTTTCCACCAAGACATCGGACCGCATGCTCGTGACCCTGGCCAAGGTTCATTACCTGAACAAGTCGACGGAATACAAGATGGTCGACAAACGCTATGACTTGGCCTTGCAAGGTTTGACCAAGGTCGCCCTGGGCCACCAGAAACTGCGCGAAAACATCAATAACCTGCACAGCGACGAAGTCCGCAAGATGCTGGCCGCCTACGCGCGCGACCTGACCAACCTGCGCGATGCCCTGTCCGATTGAGCGCACGAGGAGAGACCATGGCAAACGAGACGAATCCCAAACCGACGCCGGCCCCGTCCGGCCCTGCCGAGGCGCTGTCGACGGCGCGCCAGGTCGAGGAACTGGCCGACAAACTGACCGACTGCGCGGACGGCATCCACGCGCGCGTGATGCGCGACATCCGCCGCCAGGGCCAGGACGTGCCGGAATCGGAACAGGCGGCCGCGCGCGCCCTGCTGAACGCGGAGATGGAGTTGCGCCAGCGCGCCAACTGGCTGTATACGGAGGCGGCGGCCTGCATCGTGTCGTCGCTGGGCCAGCCGCAGCAGCACCTGATCCAGTTGACGGTAGACGCCGCCGACAAGATCCGGCGCATCACGCGCATCGGCGACGGCATCACGCTCGTCGCGCGCCTGCTGGGGCTGGCTGCAGCCGCCAGCACGGGGCAGGTTATGCCCATCCTCGCCGCCGTCGAGGGTCTCAAGACCCAGCTCGACGTCATCGCCATCGACAACGCGCCCGCCGCGCCCGCCGCCTCGGCCTGAATGCGGCGGTAGGCATCACCGTCGTTCCGCGCTACACTGGATTGCCGCCGCGCGGCATCCGATGACACGAACGAAGGGGACATCCATGAACGTCAATCCGCACGTCGAGTCCGGCGCCTTCCGTCACGCCTTCCCTGTCCTGGCGTGACCATGGAACCCCTTACGCCCGAGCAGCTGGCACTGCTCAAGACCATGATCGAACGGCGCCTCGAGGCCTTGTCCCAGGTCGAGGAACCGCACCAGGACGCCGGCGAGTTGCCTGTGGACGAGGTCGAGACGTCGCCGCTGGACCGTGCCACCGTACGCCTGCTGAACGACTTGTCGCGTGAAGCGGCCGGCCACCATTCGGCCGAGATGCGCCAGCTGCGCCAGGCCCTGGCAAGAATCGAAGACGGTACCTACGGATTCTGCGAGGAATGCGGCCAGCCGATCGGCGCGTCGCGCCTGCTGGCCCGGCCGGAGGCCCGCCTGTGCATCGATTGCCAGACGCGGGCCGAACGGCGCTAGCCACCGCTCAATACATGTGTTGTCCGCCGTTGATGGCGATGTTGGAACCCGTCATGAAACCGGCGTCTTCCGAGACCAGGTAGGCGACCAGGCCGGCAATCTCGTCCGGCTCACCCAGGCGGCCCATGGGGATTTGCGGCAGGATTTTGCCGTTCATCACTTCACTGGGCACGGCCTCGACCATCTTCGTGCGCAGATAGCCGGGCGACACCGTGTTCACGGTGATGCCGTGGCGCGCCATTTCCAGCGCCAACGCCTTCGTGAAGCCGTGCATGCCGGCCTTGGCCGCTGCGTAATTGGCTTGGCCGAAAGCGCCTTGCTGGCCATTGACGGACGAGATATTGATGATGCGCCCCCAGCGCTGCGCCATCATCGGTTCGACCGCTTGCTTGCTCATGTTGAACACGCTGTCGAGATCGGCACGCAGGACGGCCTGCCAATCGTCGAGCGTCATCTTGCGCAGGCTGCGGTCGCGCGTGATGCCGGCATTGTTCACGAGCACATCCAGCCGGCCCATTTCGGCCAGCAGTTTCTGCATCATCCATTCGCAGTCGGCGTAATCGGTCACGTCGACGCGATACGTCGTGAACCGGTATCCTTCGTCCCTCTGGGCGGCCAGCCACGCGTCAGGCGTGGCATTGCCGGGCGAATAGGTTGCCGCCACGCGGAACCCCTCCGCCTGCAGGCGCCGGCAGATCGCCGTGCCGAGCCCACCCATTCCTCCAGTCACCAAGGCTACTTTGTTATCGTGCATGGTTTCATCGTCCTGTCATCAAACCTGCCGCGCCGGGTGCGCAGCACGAAGCACCGAGTCTAGGGCGCCGGACAAAGCCGTTCTTGATGAAACGCAAACGCGCATAAGGCCGGGCCGGCCAAACGCGCGTAGGTAAACGATGACCCCGCGGATCAGGTCATGCGACCGCCGTGGGTGGCGTCAGTGGATGATGTCGGGCACGGAGGCCGGATCGAAGTCGGCCCAGTCGCCGTCCACGATATTGCCCTTGGCCCGTTCGATGTGGTGGGCGCCCAGGTCGCGCAGCAGGCCGACGGCGCGCTGCTCCAGACCCGGATCGTCGAAGGCGACGGCAACGAGCATGCCGGCCGGACGGTTTTCGACCGGGACGCGGCCGCCTTCTTCGCGGTCCCCCGCGTCTTTCATTTTGGAAAAACTGAACAGCGAGCCGACGTGGGCACCGAGCAGGCCGCCGACCACGGGACCCAGTGGTCCGGTGACGGGTGCCGTCGCGGCGCCCGCGATGATGCCTACGGCCGCACCGGCGCCCGCGCCTTCGGCAACGCCCGTCGGCGACTCCTTCGCGCCCGGCGAGTGAATGTTGTCGCCGCCGATCGGCGTCAGGTCGTGCTGGCCCGGCTGGCTCAGGTAGAAACCGCTGATGCGTTCGCTCGAAAACCCGGCGTCGACCAGGGCACGGCGCGCCCGCTCGACGTCATCCTGCAGCTGGAAGTGCCCTGCAATGATCGTGGACATGGATGACCTCCTGCGACGAAAGTAGTGGCCATGATGCCCCCCGCTGGGTTCAAGCTCTGTACGCGAGCGCACGCAGTGGAGCCGCTAGCGCCACTGTCCGTAGACCGCGCCGTAGGATTCCGGTTCCGCGACGGGCGCGGGGAACCAGGCGCGCGGATCCACGCGGTAATACGCTTCGAACTCCGCATACAGTTCGGGGTGGCGCGCCGCCAGCTCGTGCGGCTGCTCGAAGAAGCTTTCCGTGGCCACGGCAAAGAACTCGGCCGGGTTCGTGGCGCCGTACGGATCGAGCACGTCGCGCTGGCCCCAGTACGCATCGCGCCGCAGCAGCGCGAAATCGCGCGACAGCGTTTCCGACCAGCTGCGGTAGCGCTCCGGACTGCCGAGGAAGGGCGCGCCGTTGTTGCTGCCGGATTCGCTGTCGAGCTGGTGCGCGAATTCGTGCAGCACGACGTTATGCGTGCCCTCGGCCGCCAGCCCCGCGCGCCGCACGTGTTCCCAGGACAGTACGACGCGGCCGTCGCCCCACGATTCGCCCAGCAGGTCCTGGCGCGTTTCCGTGACCACGCCGGCCGCATCCTGCTCGCGGCGCGGCACGAGGAAGGCGCCGGGATACACCAGCACGGCATGCAGGCCGGGATACACCCGGCTGGGCCGGTTCAGCAGGAGCAGGCAGGCCTGGGCGGCGATCGTCACGCGCATCTCTTCCGTCACCTCGAGCCCGGCGCAGCCGACGAATGTCTTCTGGTGCAGGAACTGCTTGACCAGACGCTGCAATTGCGCGCGCAGATCGCCGGACATGCCGCGGTATTGCGCGACATTGCGTTCGATGATGGCGAGTTGTGCACGGGTCAGCGGACGCGCCAGCACGCGCCGCAGGCGCCAGCGCGGCACGAACCAGGCCAGCAGCACAGCGAGCGCCAGCGCGGCGCAGACGAAAGCGGCTTCCATCGCGATCTCCCGATGCCGGTGTTATTTGGCTTCGGCCGGGGCCGGCTGCGCAAAATATGCGGCGACCGCCTCGGCATCGCCGATCAGCTTGCCGCCAATGAACACTTGCGGCCACGTGGTGGCGCCGGAAACGGCGCGCAGCACGCTGGTCGTGATTGTCGCACTCTGCGGAATGTCCGTGAAGACGACGCCGTTCGCCTTGAGCACGGCCTTGGCGCGCGCGCAAAACGGGCAGCCCGGCTTGGAGAACATCACGACGGGTTCGCGCGGCGTCGCCTCCGGATTGATGTAGCGCAACATGGTGTCGGCGTCCGAGACTTCGAACGGATCGCCCTCCTTCTCCGGCTCGATGAAGACCTTGGCGATGATGCCGTCCTTGACGAGCATCGAGTAGCGCCAGGAGCGCTTGCCGAAACCGAGGTCGCGCTTGTCGACGAGCAGGCCCATGCCTTCCGTGAAATCGCCGTTACCGTCGGGGATCATCGTGATATTGCCCGCCTCCTGGCCGGCCTGCCAGGACTGCATGACGAAGGCGTCGTTGACGGCGATGCAGACGATGTCGTCGACGCCGTTCTCGCGGAACGCCGGCGCCAGTTCGTTATAGCGCGGCAGGTGTGCCGAGGAACAGGTGGGCGTGAACGCGCCCGGCAACGCGAACACGACGACTGTCTTGCCCTTGAACAGCTCATCGGTCGTCACGTCGCGCCACTGGTCGTTCGGGCGCGCCTTGAACGTGACTTGCGGAACCGGTTTTCCTTCCAGGGATTCGGCACTCGGCAGCATGGATTCTCCTTGATCGGGTAAGCGGTCGGGGTGCCGCATCCGGCATATGAGCGCGCTTGTCGCCTTTTCAATTGGAAACCTGGAAAAAAAACAGCGCCACCCGGCCTCGCGGCGGGGTGGCGCAGCTGACGGCGACCGCTGCATGCGGTCGCCGGTCAACGCCAGCGCGCTCAGGCGCGCTCTTTGGCGACTTGGCTCGGCGGCGGGCCGAACAGTGCGGCGACGAGGGGATCGCGGGTCACCGGGCTGCGGTTGACGCGGATCGCGTAATGCGTGTCGTCGGCGAGGATGTGGAAGTGGCGGCCGGTGCCGGCCATGCTCTGTTCGCGCAGGCCCGGACGCTCCTTGCGCGGGGCCGCGCCTTCGCGCTTGGGCTGGCAGATGGCGCCCAGGAAGGCCTTGACGCGATCCGGATCCGGCGAAATGCGGTACACGGCCTTGCCCAGGTAGGTGGCGGTGCCTTCGATGTAGCGGGCCAGTTCGATCACGCCGGCTTCGCGCAGGTCGCGGATGTATTTGCGGGCGCCCGACGGCGAGAATTTGAGGAACCAGGCGATTTCATCGGCCAGCATCTCGTGGGTTTGCAGTTCGCCAATCAGCTTCTGCATGTTTTCGATACGGCGCTGCGTGGCCGACGTGGACCGCACCCGCTCGATCGGCGCGAGCGAAATCGGTGCGCGCTCGGTCGGCTGCGGTGGGACGCGTTCGATCAGTGCAGAGTTGCTGGAAGTGTGCACCGCGTTGAGATCGCCTTGTACCGCATTGTGGTGAGTCGCTGCATGCATATTGGTCTACTCCGTGAAAAGGACTTGTTCTGTATGGCCCGGACCGCCGCATTCGTGTATGACCATCTGACAACACGCCGGTTCCGCTTAACTGGATACAAGATTGCCTGCCTCATCACGCCCGGTCTGTGCGCCATCCAACATTTCTAAAAATTTCTGAAAGTTATTTTTATCCCCGAAGCAAGAGAAACCCAGTCCTGTATTGATGAGCGCCAAATCACTGGAACTCAACGGGAACCGGGGGCGCAGCGCGACATCGAAGCGGTATCGATCGGGCCGGGACCTCGCCGTGCGACATGACGGACTTGTAATGAGATGAAATGACCTGCACGAAGGGCGACGTTGCGCGCAGTACGTGGCAATTACCCCGCAGTTGGTAACATTCTGAAACAAACCGCAATCATGGCATAAATGGCTACGTTGTAAAATCGCCACAACAACCGGCCGTTAGGTGCGCTAACGCACTGACCCGAAAAACGGCCGACTTGTAAGCTTGACATCAACATCACTGCAAGACATGCGATGTCAAGTACCTTTACAACTTATGGGAGTTAACCTGTGAATAATACGAAGAAGATCGCTCTGGCCGCCGCCATCCTGTGCGCCGCCGGATCGGCCCTGGCTCAAGACACCACCGAGGTCATCAATCCGTCGTGGTATATCGCCCCGACGGTCGTCGGCATCAAGCCCGATCATGATTTCCTGGTCTCGAAAAAGGACTGGGGCGGCGGGTTGAAGTTCGGTAAGGCCGTGCATCCGCTGTGGGACATCCAGTTTGGCGCCACCCAGGCCCGCGTCGATGGCAACAACGGTTACAACTACCGCCAGACCCTGGTCGGTGTCGACGCCCTGCTGATGCTGTCGCGTAAGACCTTCCGTCCGTATCTGCTGGTCGGCGTGGGCGGCGAGCGCGACCACGAGAGCAATCCGATCCGTAACGCGTCCGGCTGGTCGCCGTACTACCAGGCCGGCCTCGGCTTCCAGGTCAGCATGAACGAGCAATGGTCCCTGCAAGCCGACCTGCGCGACGTGCGCGCCCACCTGCGCGACAACGACAAGTTCGGCTTCTCGCGTGCCAACACCAAGTACGCGACCGTCAGCCTGAACTACGCCTTCAATCCGCCGCCGCGCCCGGCACCTGCCCCGGCACCGGCACCTGCTCCGGCCCCGGTCGTCGAGGCCCCGGCACCGGCACCGGCCGCTCCGCCGCCGCCGCCGGCACGGTTCGAGAAGGTGACCCTGTCGGCCAGCGAACTGTTCGGCTTCGACAAGGCCACCTTGTCGATGCCGCAGCCTAAGCTGGACGACATCGCCGCCGCCCTGCAGGCCGATCCGTCGATCACGAACGTGGAAATCACCGGCTACACCGACCGCCTGGGTTCGGCCAAGTACAACCAGAAGCTGTCGGAGCGCCGCGCCAACGCCGTGCGTGATTACCTGATCAGCAAGGGCGTCGACGGCAGCCGCCTGAAGGCCTACGGCAAGGGTGAGAAGAACCCGGTCGTGACCGACTGCCATCAGAAGAAGCGCAAGGAGCTGATCGCGTGCCTGGCACCGAACCGCCGCGTGGAAGTGGAGCCGATCACCATCGAGCGCCGCGTGCAGTAATGCGACGATGCGGGGCGCACGCCCCGTACCGGTATCGGGCGTAAAGGCCCTTGGACGCGCCTTCACGGGCGCGTTCGTCTTTTTGGAGGTGACACGATGGCAGTACACAATTGGATCCCCTTCTCCCGCCAGGTCGTCCACGTCATGCGCTGCGCCGTGACCGAATGGCTGGGCCACCGGGCGTCGAGCAAGGGCGCCGCACTCGCCTTCTACACGCTGTTTTCGCTGGCGCCCATTCTCGTGCTCGTGATCGCGATCGCCGGCTTCTTCTACGGCACCGATGCCGCTCAGGGCCAGCTGCTGGACGAGCTGCGCGGCCTCGTCGGCAAACAGGGGGCGGAAACCATCCAGGCGATCCTGGCCGGTGCCCGCAACAAGGAAAGCGGCAAGCTGGCGACGATCATCGCCACCGGCCTGCTGCTCGTCGGCGCAACGAGCGCGTTTGCGGAACTCAAGGACAGCCTCGACGAAATCTGGGACGTGCCGCCGCCGAAAGACGCCACCTGGTGGGATACCGTGCGTACCCGCCTGCTGTCGTTCGGCCTGATCCTCACGCTGGGCCTGCTGCTGATGTTCACGCTGGTCGTGTCGGCCGCGCTGTCCGTGCTGGAAAAATACCTGGGCGGCATGTGGCATTCGGCAACGATCATACTCGGCTGGGTGGCCTGGGCATTCAGCTTTCTCGTCATCGCCGTGATGTTCGGCGCGATCTACAAGCTGCTGCCGCGCGTGAAGCTGTCGTGGCATGACGTGACCATCGGCGCCCTCGGCACCGCGATCCTGTTCACGCTGGGCAAATTCGCGATCGGCCTTTACATCGGCAACAGCGGCACGACAAGCAGCTTCGGCGCGGCCGGCTCGCTGATCGCGCTGTTGCTGTGGGTGTATTACTCGGCGCAGATCTTTTTCCTGGGCGCGGAATTCGCCCGCCAGTACGCCTTGCAGATGGGCAGCCTGAAGGACAAGGAGGTGCCCGGTGCCCCCGCGCCTGGCGCGCGCCCGTCGCCCGTACACTGAACGATTACGGCGCCGCGCCCGAGCGGGATGGCCCGCGGGACGGCGCCGCTATTCGCCGAGCAGTTCGGCGATGACTTCCATGCCTTCCACGCGCTCGGCCACGACCTTGATCACGACGACGACGGGCACGCCGAGCAGCAAGCCCCACATGCCCCACAAAAAGCCCCAGAACAGCAGGCTGACGAAGACGGCGGCCGGGTTCATCTTCGCGATCTTGCCCGTCATCCAGGTGGTGACGACCATGCCGACCAGGGTCGCGATCGCCAGCGACGCGCCCGCCACGAGGATCACCATGCGCAGCGATTCGAACTGCAGGAAGGCGACGAGGCCCGTGGCCGACGTGATGAGCAGCGGACCGAAGTACGGCATGATGTGCGCGACGCCCGCGAAGATCGCCCAGGCGCCCGCGTTTTCCAGACCGATGAGGCGCAGCGCGACCCACATCAGCAGCGCCAGCAGCACGTTCGTGACGAGCAGCATGAACATATAGTTCTGGATGGACGTGTTGATGTCCTCGAGGATGTGCACGGTCACTTTCTTTTGCGTCAGCGACGGCCCGGTCAGCTTGACGAGCTTGCGCTTGAACGTGTCGCCGGCGAGCAGCAAAAAGAACACGAGGAACACGACCATCGTGGCCTGCGAGATGAAACTGGCGAGCCCGACGGAACCGGCCAGCAGCCAGTCCATGACGCGGAAATTGCTGCCGCCGGGGGTCTGCGCGGCGGCGGGCACCGGTGCGCGGCGCGGCGCTGCCGTCCGTTTCGCACTGCCCGCGTTGGCGGCGGCCTGCTCGATCTCGGCCGCGGCGGCCTGCATCTGCTGGATGGTCGACGGCCCGTCCGAACCGTCCGTGAGGATTTTCGTGACCTTGTGGGTCAAGGTCGGCAGTTCGTCGACGATGTTGAGGAACTCGCCCTGCACCCGCTGCGCCGTCAGCGCCATGCCGACGAGCATCAGGGCCGTAACGACGGTCGCGCCGATGGCGCGCTTGATGTGCCAGCGTTCCAGCCAGCGCACGACGGGGCTCAGGGTGTAGGCGATGAAGATGCCGAGCAAGAGCGGCACGAAGAAATTCTTGGCCCACTGCAGGCCGAAGATGAAGGCGACGGTCGCGATCACGCCCAGCGTGAGGCCGCGCGCATTGACGTGAACGGGAAGACGCAGTTCGCCGTGGGCCGCGCCGAGCTCTTCGCCCGTGGGCGCCCCGGCAGGATCGGCGAGGCCGGCCTCGCGCGCCGCCTGGTCGATGTCCACGGCCGGCGCGGCAACCGGAAGGATGGGTTCGGATGCCTCGGACGTCGCGGGGCCGGATGGGGCGAGCTGCATGATACCTGCCTGAAAAAAACAGCCGGCCGCGGGCATCCGCCGGGCCGTGTCGTGGCGGGCGGATGCCGCATGGGGCGGCGATCGAACAACCATTGGGGTCGGCGCTTATGCCGTCAGGACAGTGCCCGGACCCCCGCCGGCTTTATTTTACGCGGATGTCGTTCTTGACCGACGCCACACCTTTCACGCCACGGGCCACATCGGCAGCCTTCTGCGCATCTTGCGGCTGGGCCACGAAGCCCGACAGCTGCACGTCGCCCTTGTAGGTCTCGACATTGATCTCGGTCGACTTCAGGGTCGGCTCGTTGAAGATCGCAGCCTTGACCTTCGCCGTGATGGCGGCGTCGTCGATGTACTCGCCGGTGCTTTCCTTGGTCGGGCTCGACGAGCAGCCGACGACGGTGAAGGCGACGGCGGCGGTGAAGATGGCGGTGGCGATGCGTTTGGTGACGTTCATGGTGAACTCCTCGTTAGTGGTGGTACTGGTTGTGCTCTTCATGAGCGGGGTGCGGTGTTATCCGCTTATTTGCCGAACTCGGCCTTCGCGGCCGAGACGCATTGATCCTTCGCGGCGCCCGCGAAGGCATCGCATTTCTCCCGTGCGACGCGATACGCGGCGGATTGCTTGTCCTCGCGCGCCGCGTTGCGCGCTTCGATGGTTTTCTGGTCGGCCTTCGCATCCGCCTGCGCGGCGACGAGACGGGCCTTGGCCTGTTCCAGGCACACGTCCTTGTCGTTGCCCGTCAGCCCGGCGCAGCGCGCCTTGTCGAGGTCGTAGTTGGCGCCGGCGATGCGCATACGTGCCTGCGTATAGGCCTTCAACGTGTCTTCGTATTTCGCGCGCGCCTCCTCGTCGGCACGCACGCGCGCCGCCTTCGCTTCGAGGATGCAGACGTCCTTTGGATTACCCGTGATGGCTTCGCAGCGGGCATGCGCCGTCTTGTACTCGGCCGCCGCCGCGTCGCGCGCCTGCTGGTAAGCCAGCTTGGCTTCCGGCGTCGCCGCGCGGACATGTCCGGCGGCCCACAACAGGGCCGCGCCCAACAACAGGATGACGTGTGATGTGCGCATTTTTCTTCTCCTTGTCTGCCACGTTTTTCAACCTTCTTGCGGAAACGTCGAAAGACCTGCAGCGCGTTGCACTGTCGTCGCGGACGGCGAGTCCTGCGATGCCCGCTATGCTCGTGCAGTTGCGCTTCCCGAACGGCATTGCTGCCGCTCGCGACGGTTGTTCGAGGTTCCCTGGTAACGTTTTACTCTGCCGTAACGGCGCTTTCTGTTCGCTGACGAACACAGGCAAAGAGATGATGAAAAAGCATCGGTTTATGGCTGAAGGGTGAGTGCGTCATCGCACAGACCCGTTACACATGACTGCGTAATCTGGTCCTACATTTTTTGCCAGGAGAATAAGTCATGAAAGCTACTCGTACCCTTGCCGCCCTCGTTGCGGCCAGTGCGCTCCTCGGTGGTTGCGCCAGCCAGTCGTCCCAGCCGTATTACGCCAACGACGGCTACCGCAGCGGCTACGACAACACCGCTGCGGCCGGCTACGGCACGATCGAGTCGATCCAGGTGACCAGCGGCGAAGGTCGCACGAGTGGCGCCGGTGCGATCGTCGGCGGCCTCGTCGGTGCGCTGGCCGGTAACCAGGTCGGCAGCGGCGGCGGCCGTACCGCGGCTACGGTGGCCGGCGGCGTCGCGGGCGCGGCGATCGGGAACCGCGTGGAGGCCAATCGCAATGGCGAAGCTCAGCAGATGTATGCAGTCAATATCCGCCTCGACAATGGCGAATACCGCACCGTCGTCCAGGACAATGTGTACGACCTGCGCGTGGGCAACCGCGTGCGCATCGTCGACGGACGCGTCTACCGCTACTGAGCAAGAGCGCTGCTGAAGGAAGCCGGCCCGTGCCGGCTTTTTTCATGGGAACGCGGCGCGCAAAAAAAGACGGCGTCCAATCGAAGATTGCGACGCCGCTCAAGCCCCACCATATTCGTGAACGGCGCGGTCCGGGGTGCGGACCACGCCTGACATATCGGGATGCGTTGTCCCTAGTATGCCACTTGCTGCGCGCGTTTGCGCTGCAAATACCAACCGAGCGCGCCCAGGACGGCGGCGACGCCCAGCGCCGGCTTGCCGAGCTTGCGCTTGCGGATGAAGCCCAGCACGGTCAGGGCATACGGCGCCATCACCGAGATGCTCGTGCCGGTCGGCTTGAGCAGCGCGTCGGCCCGGGCACGCAATGCCCAGGTCGCGTGGTCGATGACGGAATGCAGCATCACTTCGGGACGCGCCGCGTGCTTGATCTGGGCGCGCGCGTGGGCCACACCCGTGCGGTAGAACTCGCCGTCACGCAGCAGTGCCCGCTTGCGCTCTTCGTGGGAGCCATGCGTGTGATGGCCGATCGTCTTTTCCATGGTCGAGATCCTTTCTGCTCACATGAGCATGTCGCGGTCGTTGCGCAATTCCTTCATGGTCTCCGGGAACGCCAGCTTGCCCTGCTTGAGCAAGGCGAGTCCCTTCATCACGAGGATCAGGGTGATCACGGCGAACACGGCGAACATGACCAGCAGGATCTTCCACCCCATTTCGTCCCAGGCCAGCGCCACGATCGTGGCTGTGCCGTAGGCCAGCGCGAACCATGTGGCCAGGGCGGCCAGCGCGAAGATGGCCACGAGTTCGATCACGTGGTTGCGCACTTCCGCCAGCTCGAGCGATGCGAGTTCCACGCGCGACACCACGAGCCCGAACAGGTTCTTGGCCAGGCCCGTGATTCCACCCATGAGGCCGGGGCTATGCACGACGGTTTCGTTGTTATCCATGGCTGCCCCCGACCGTTATTATTTGCGGCCCAGAATGACACCCAGCAGCAGGCCGACGCCGGCCGCCACGGCCACGGTGCGCCATGGGTTGTCCTTCACATAGACATCGGCCGTATGCGCCAGTTCCTTGCCCTTGACCATGGCTTGATCCTGGTATTTGCCTGCCTTGCCCAGCGCCTGGTCGAGTAGTTCCATGCCGCGCTCGCGCAGCTCGTCGGCCTTGTTGCCCGTGAGGGAAGCGGCGGCGCTCAGCAGCGACTGGGCATCCTTGACCAGCGCTTTCATGTCGCCGGACGTGTCTTTCGCAGCGCCGTTCACGGACGATGCGCTGCCATTGGCGCGGCTGATGGTATCTAGCATGATGTACTCCTTGTTATTGGTGGGTCGGTAAAAAGTTCAGGCCAGCAGGTCGCGCATGTCGTCGGCGTGCTCTTCCTCGACGGCCAGGATCTCGGTCAGCATGATCTTCGTCGTCGGATCGCTGTCGCCGATGGCCTGGATCATCTGGCGGTAGGATTCGATCGCCACGCGCTCGGCGATCAGGTCGGCGCGGATCATCGCCTGCACGTCTTCCGAATCGTCGTACTCCGCATGGCTGCGCTGGGTCAGCGTGGCCGGGTTGAAGTTCGGCGAACCGTTCAGCTGCACGATGCGCTCGGCGATGCGGTCGGCGTGGTCCTGTTCCTGTTGCGCATGCTCGAGGAACTCGGCCTTGATGTGGCCGGTGTTCGGGCCGCTGACCGTGAAGTAGTGGCGCTTGTAGCGCAGCACGCACAGCAGTTCCGTCGCGAGCGCGGCGTTGAGCATCGCGATCACGGCTTCGCGGTCGGCCGCGTAACCCTCGGTGACGGCGCCGTCCTCGAGATTGGCGGCCGCGCGGCGGATTTCCGCGATGTCGAAGCCGTGCGCCAGGTTGGATGCGTTCTGTTCCATGAATCTATCCTCTTTCAGTGGGGGGTTTTCATTAGCGCTGGGCCGCTCGCGGCGGGATCGTCGCGCCCGCGTTCGACAGCACGATTTCCACGCGGCGGTTCAACTGGCGGTTGGCCGCCGTGTTGTTCGGCGCGACCGGGAAGGCCTCGCCATAGCCGCGCGTGCCGATGCGCTCGCGCGGCACGCCAAGGCTCACCAGGGCCTGGGCGACGGACGCCGCGCGGCGCTCGGACAGGTCCTTGTTGTGGGCCGCGCTGCCCGTGCTGTCGGTAAATCCTTCGACCATGACCGTGCGGTCGGGGTTCTGCATCATGATCTCGGCCAGTTTGCGCACGGTCGCCATGCCGTTCGCGTTCAGTTCCGCGCGGTCGGTGGCGAACAGCACGTCGCCGATCGTGACGACCATGCCGCGTTCGGTCTTCTGCGCATGCAGTTCGACGAGCAGGGCTTCCAGGCGCGCTGCGCGGTCGGCCTGCTGGGCGGCCTGCTGCTGGGCTGCCGCGGCCTGGGCCTGGGCATCCTGGGCCTGAGCCTGCGCGGCGGCCGCCTGCGCCTGGGCGGCGGCCGCGTCGCGCTTGGCGCGGTCGGCCTCGGCGGTGCGTGCTTCCAGCTGCACGCGGTCGCGCTCGCGGCTCGCGTTGGCGACCTCGGCCTCGGCGGCCTTGGATTTCGCGACTTCCTGGGCCGTGGCGATGCGCTGCTTGGCGACGTAGGCCAGGCGGTCGATCGTGTCCAGGCTCTCGCGCTTGGCCGCGGCCTGGTTGGCCTGGTCGAGCGCGTCGCTGGCCTGCTTGAACTCGTTCGGCGCGTACGTCGCGACCTGCGGGTTGTTGTTGGCCGCGACGAAATCGGCGCGCGCCTCGTCCAGCGTGGGCGTCGTGGTCGGAACGGTGCTGCAGCCGGCCAGCGCGACGGCGCCGGCAAATACGATAGCCTTCAGGAAATTCATTTTCATGATGCTTCCTTTCTGGGATTAACGCTGGTCGGAATTGGCGCGGTCGACTTCCTGGCGCAGCACGCGCAAGTCTTCGTTGAGGGCATCGGCGGCGGCCGTCGCCTTGGCCGAATTGGCCTTGCTCTGCGCCAGCTTGGCGTCGGCCTGGGCCTGGATCGCCAGTTCGCGCGCCGTCTTGTAATCCTTGGCGGCGAGCGCCTGGTTGGCGCGCATCATCTTGTCGCGCGCGGCGGTGATCTCGGCCGGCGCCAGTTCGGGCGCGCCGGCCGATACGGCATTCTCGACAGCATTGTGCGAAACCGCGACGGCAGCCGTGGCCGGGGTCTTTTCCGGGCTGGCGCACGCGGCCAGCGAAAGCACCGCGGCGGCTACGCCGACCCGCATCAGCAGGTCCATCGATTTCGTATCCATCTTGCGACTCCTGTTTGTAAGATTGTGTTGGTAACGTTATAACCCTCTGGCCCGCCGAGATCGGTTCGGTGGCGCACATAGACACCCCTCGGGCCGCCTGCGGCCGGGCTACGGTGCGGCACCGCACATTGACCGAATGACCTTTACGTTAATCTGCGCTCAACCACCAATAGAACAACAGAAGGAAGGCCATGACAGCCCAACAGCCCAAGCACGGTGCGCGCCTGTCGCGCCCGGTCAAGATCACGCTCGGCATCGTCGGCGTGCTGGTGGCGATTCCCGTCATCGCCATCGTCATCCTGCTCACCTTCGACTGGAACCGCGTCAAACCCTGGCTCGACGACAAGGTCAGCGACGCGATCGATCGTCCGTTCGCCATCCGCGGCAATCTCGCCGTGCACTGGGAGCGCCCCGCGAACAGCATACCGAAAGGCCAGCGCACGTGGCGCGACTACATCCCGTGGCCGCACCTGTACGCGGACGACGTCCACGTGGGCAATCCAGCCGGCCTGCCCCAGCGCGACATGGCGAGCGTGCGCCAGTTCTCGTTCTCGCTCGATCCGTTCGGCCTCCTGACCCACACCATCCACGTGCCCGTGCTGCGCTTCGACGGCCCGCAGGCCGAATTGCTGCGCACCGACGCCACGCACTACAACTGGGTCTACACGCCGGAACAGAAAAAATCGAAGTGGACGCTCGACCTCGAGCGCGTCGTGCTGAACAAGGGCGTCGTGCACGTCATCGACGCCGTCACCAAGGCCGACGTCACGGCCGACCTCGATACGATCCCGGACGACCCGACCTATGGCATCGCCTGGACCCTGCGCGGCGAGTACAACGGCGCGCCCGTGGGCGGCGGCGGCAAGGCGGGCAAGGTGCTGTCGCTGCGCAACCAGGACGAACCGTTCCCCGTGAAGGCCGACATCCACTCGGCCAATACGCGCATCGCCGTCGAAGGCACGGTCACGCGCCCGGCCCACCTGGCCGGCACCGACCTCAAGCTGACGCTGGCGGCGCCGTCGATGGCGCGGCTGTACCCGTTCACGGGCGTCCTGCTGCCGGAGACGCCCGCGTTCTCGACCGACGGCCACCTGACGGGCGAGATCGGCAAGGACAAGAGCCGCTGGATCTACGACAAGTTCAAGGGCAAGGTGGGCCAGTCCGACATCGCGGGCCACCTCGAGTTCGCGACGGGCAAGCCGCGCAACAAGCTGACCGGCACTATCGTGTCGCACCAGCTGCGCTTCGTCGACCTGGGCCCGCTGATCGGCGCCGACTCCAACGCAAGCAAGCGCGCGCGCGGCGTCGCCGAAGTGCAGCCGGAAGGCAAGGCGCTGCCCGTCGAGAAATTCCATTCGGAGCGCTGGAAGGTGCTGGACGCCGACGTGCGTTTTACCGCCGACCGCATCGTCAAGGACAAGGACCTGCCGCTCAGCAAGCTGCAAAGCCATATCCGGATGGACGACGGCGTGTTGACCCTGCAGCCCCTCGATTTCGCGATGGCCGGCGGCAACGTCAGCTCGAACATCAAGCTCGACGGCAGTAACGCGAACGAACCGATCAAGGCAACGGCCGACGTGAAGGCGCGCGACATCCACATCAAGGAATTGTTCCCGCAGATCGAAAAGATGCAGGCAACGGTCGGCTCGATCTATGGCGAAGCGAAGCTCACGGCGACGGGCGATTCCGTCGGCGCGATGCTGGCCAAGTCGAACGGCGAAGTGAAGGGCCTCATCAGCCAGGGCGTCGTCAGCAAGCTGTTGCTGGAGGAAGCGGGCCTGAACGTCGGCAACGTGATCATCACCAAACTGTTCGGCGACAAGGAAGTCCAGCTGAACTGCCTCGCCGCCGACCTCGGCGTGAAGGATGGCGTGGCGCAGACGCACACCTTCGTACTCGACACGGACGACGCGATCGTCGACATCAATGGCTGGGTCAATATGTCGACCGAGCAGTTGGACCTGCGCATCAAGCCCGAGACGAAGGCGCTGCGCGTGTTCACGCTGCGCACGCCGTTCTTCGTACGCGGCACGTTCAAGCATCCGGACCTGTCGCTCGACAAGAAAGTGCTGGCGCTGAAAGGCGGCGCGGCGGCGGCACTTGCCGTCGTCGCGGCACCGGCGGCCGCCCTGCTCCCGCTGATCAACATGGGACCGGGCAAGGACAGCCCGTGCAACGCCCTGCTGGCGAAAGCGGGCGCGAAGCCTGTCGCGCCGCCGCCCGGTCAAAGCGCGAAACGTTGAGCGCGACAGCATGGCACCTTGAAAACCGTCGCGAGCGACAGCAATGTTGTCCGAGAAGCGCCGCGGTACGAAAGCACAGCGGGCATCGCAGGACTGGCCGTCCGCGGCAACAGTGCAATGTGTGGCGGGTTTGCGACGTGCACGACAGTGTTATTTGTCGTACAGACCGTTATGCGGTGCACATGTAATCTGGAGTCATGGTAAGGCCGGCGTCGTATCGAACACAGGCCGGCATCGCGAGGAAGCGCAGAGGTAATGAAACGATTCGGCATTGGCAAGGTCCCGGCGGCGGTATCGGCAACAACATTGCTGGCGACCCTGGCACTGTGCGGGATCGCGGGATGCGCGACGGACAGCCCGACGGCAACCGTCCAGCAAACCGACGACGCCGGCATCTCGGCCGGCGTGAAAGCGGCCCTCCTCGGCGATGCCAGCCTGAAGGCAAGCGAGATCGACGTCGATACGGACCAGGGTGTCGTCCGGCTGAGCGGATTCGTGAGCTCGGCGGACGAAGTGGCGGCGGCAGCCGCGGCCGCGCGCACCGTGAGGGGCGTCAGATCGGTCAGAAATGAACTGCGCCTCAAATGAGCATTGGAACCGTGAAGAAGCGTAAGCAACCCACCTTAAGGAGATCATCATGAAAACTATCAAGCACATCATCGTGACCGCGTCGCTGGCAACCGTGGCCCTGGGCATGACCGGCTGCGCCGGCATGTCGAAGCAAGACCGTAACACCGCCATCGGCGCCGGCGCCGGCGCAGTCGTCGGCGGCGCACTGACGGGCGGCTCCACCGTCGGCACCGTCGGCGGCGCAGCCGTCGGCGGCGTGATCGGCAACCAGGTCAAGACGACGCACTGATCGCAGTCGAAGCACCATGCAAAATGCCCCGCGAGCCGGGGCATTTTGTTTGGCGGTGGCAGCCGTAGGGTGGAAACCCGTGCCACCAAACGTTTGCGGACCGCATGCGCTCGGTGGGCTCGGGGAGCCCACCCTACGTCACTACGTCAGGACACGAGGAGTCAGACGAGCACGGGCGCCCCTACACCCGCCCCCGCTTCGCGCACGATCTCGTAGCAGGTGCAGGCCGCCGCCGCCAGCCGTTCCGGATCGAGGATCTCGATATTCCCGCGGCTGTAGTTGATGAGCCCCTGCTGCTGCAGCGCGCTGGCGGCCTTGGTGACGCCCACGCGGCGCACGCCCAGCGCATGGGCGAGGAATTCGTGGGTCAGGTGGAATTTGTCCGATTGCAGGCGGTCGCGCGTGACGAGCAGCGAACGGGCCAGCCGCGCTTCCAGCACGTGGTAGCGGCTGCAGACAGCGATCTGGATGGCCTGTGCCAGCAGAGAGTCCGTATAGCGGTACAGTACCCGCTGCAGGGCCGGGTTGCGGGCGAATTCGGCGCGCAGGCGGTCGGCGTCGATGCGGCTGGCGCTGCCCGCGCGCTGGACGACGGCGCGGACCTGCGTCGTCTCGTGGCCGAGGGCGACCGCGGCGCCGAGCATGCCCTCGCGGCCGATGAGGCCGACCTCGAGCGTCATGCGGCCTTCGGCCACGGCCATCAGCGAGATCAGGCAGTCGTGCGGGAAATAGATGTGGCGGAGCGTGTCGCCCGGCTCGCACAGGACGGCGCCGACGTCCACCCTGACCTGGTCGAGCGCGGGGAGCATCCGGGCCATTTCCTGCGCCGGCAGCGCGGCCAGCAGCAGGTTGGCATTGTGCTCGGCGACGACAGGTGGAGCGGCTGAATTCATCGGACCCTCGCGGTTGGACTTCATCGGTTCACACGGTGGCTGAGGTTCGAAAACAAAACAGCGGTATTTACACCGTTCGGAAACATTTGCAAACAACTTTCAGTCAGCGTACCGGCCGTACCAGGGCAAGTATGTACGGTGACGCACGGAACCGGGTGTTGTTGCCAGGGACAATGGAAACGTACCGGACTCAGGGGCTTACGGCCTTTTGCGTTCTCACAGTCACCGGAAAGGATCGCCATGAACACCCACTCCAACGGGCCCGCACGGGCCAGGCAACACCCCCTCCTGATCGCCGCCGCCATCGCGGTCATCCTGTTCTGCGCCATCGGCACGGCCGCCATCATGGGCTGGCTGCCGTCGTCGACCGGCGGCAACCGCGGCCAGCTGAGCGACGCCGACCGCGCCGCGTTGTCGGCCGGCCTGCAACAGCCTGGCCAGCCGGGCTATGCGGCCCTGCCGCCCGCCACGGTACCGGCCGCGCCCCTCGCCGGCCAGCCTCAGGCTGCGCCCGCTTATCCGGTGCCGGCGCCGGCACAGTCGTATCCGGCCCCGGCCGGCGCCCAGGCCTATGCGGCGCCCGGCGCCGCGTACGGATACAGCGGCAGCCAGGGCTCGACCGCGTCCGGCGCCGAGTACGCGCCGGCCGAACCGGTGGCGGCGCCGAGGCCGCATAAATCGACCAGGATCGCGTCGAACGAGGCCAACAGCAACTGGTGCGGCAACTGCGGCAACATCGAATCGATCCGCGAGATCAAGACGCGCGCCCAGGGCAGCGGCGTGGGCGCGGCCGGCGGCGCCATCCTCGGCGGCCTGCTCGGCCACCAGGTGGGCAGCGGCCATGGCCAGCAACTGGCCACCGTCGCCGGCGCGGTCGGCGGCGCCGTCGTCGGCAACCAGGTCGAGGGCAATATGAAGGCCGACGTCAGCTACGAGATCCGGGTCCGCCTGGACGACGGCAGTCTGCGCACGTTCCACCAGCACAGCGCGCCGCCGTGGCGCACGGGCGACCGCGTCCGCATTGTCAAGGGCACGCTGCGCTCCGCCTGAACGGGAATGTCGGCGCTACAACACCGGGGCTGCGGCCCCGGTTTTGTTTTGTGCCGCCGCGTGCTATGTTGAATACGGGTGCAGCCGCGTATCGTTCCCATGCGCAACGCATAAATCCTATGCCACGCGCATCGATTGCACCTTGTACGATCGCTCACTAAGTTTTCTTTTTCGCAATGTGTGCTAGCGCACGGAGCCGTTTGCCTGCGCACATAAGAATCAGCTTCATACGGCAGAGAACACTCAAGCGAAAGGACGCGACATGAACAGCCTGGCATGGATCGGCATCATTCTCTGGGGACTTCTTTTGACGGGTTTCGGCCTGGTCAGCGCGGGCCCGGCACCACAGCCGGCAACGGACCTGGCGGCGCAGGACGTGTTTTTCCTGATCACGGGCGGCCTGTTGACCTGCCTGATCGGCTTCCTCGGCCTCGTCGGCTTCATGGGGTGGATCCCGGGCTTGCACAAGGAACAAAAAAGCGCGATGTAATGTACGGCATCGTACGGAGCGATAAGCTTGTTAGTTCGATACTGGAATCACGGCGCCCCGATTGCCGTCAACCATGAGGACACTATCATGCTCTATACAATTGCCGTCATTCTCATCATTCTGTGGCTGCTCGGTTTGGTTACTTCCTATACCGTCGGCGGTTTCATCCATATCCTACTGGTCGTGGCCGTCATCATGATCCTGGTGCGCCTGATCAGTGGCCGAGGCATATAACGAACCACAGCGGCACGCATCGCCGTGCCGAGCCGCAGTCACCTGCGGACCTGACCGATCCGTTTCGCGGTCGCGCCCACTGCTACGGGTGCGACTACGAAACGGATATTTTTTTTGAAGGAGACCCACCATGAAAACCACCCTGATCCGTTCGACCCTGTGCGCCACCGCCTTCGCCGTGGCCGCTACCGGCTGCGCCGACATGAACCAGACCCAGCGGGGCACCGCCACCGGCGCCGGCATCGGTGCCGGCCTGGGCGCGATCCTCGGCGCCTCGACGGGCGGCGGCGGTTCCGGCCGGGCCACGCGCGGCGCGATCCTGGGCGCGGCAGCGGGCGCCGTCGCCGGCAACGTCTGGTCGCGCCACATGGAACAGCAGCGCCAGGCGATGGAACAGGCGACGCGCGGCACGGGCGTGCAGGTCTCGCAGACGGCCGACAACCGCCTCAAGCTCGATATCCCGAGCGACGTCTCGTTCGACACGAACCGCTCCGACATCAAGCCGAACTTCCGCCCGATCCTCGACCGCTTCGCCCAGACGCTGAACGAGAATCCGGCCACCAACGTGACCATCATCGGCCACACGGACAACACGGGCGGGGATGCGATCAACCAGCCGCTGTCGCTGGACCGCGCCGCCCACACGCGCGACTACCTGACGGCGCGCGGCGTGAATCCGGCCCGCATCACGGTCGAAGGCCGCGCCGCGCGCGAGCCGGTCGCTTCCAACGACGACCCGGCCGGCCGCGCGCGCAACCGCCGCGTCGAGATCTACGTCAGCGAACCCGCGCAGCAGGGCTGAGCGCCGCGCGCGCCCGTTCACGGGGCGCACGGTGTATCCTCGGGCAAGGCCAACCACAGGAGATGCCATGTCCAGCGACACCGTGCGCATCGTTCGCGAGGAAATCCTCTCGGACCATTATCTGCCCCTGAAAAACGTCACCTATGCGCAGCGCCGCCACGACGGCGACCTGCAAGTCCAGTCGCGCGAGGTCTACGACAACGCGGACGGCGCCGCCGTGCTGCTGTACAACCGCGCCCACCGCTCCGTCGTGCTGACACGCCAGTTCCGCATCGGCGCGCGGCTCGCCGGCCACGATGGCTTCCTGCTCGAAGCGGCGGCCGGCATGCTGGACGGCGCCGATCCCGCCACGCGCGCACTGGCCGAGGCGCGCGAAGAGACCGGCTACGACCTCGAGCGCGTGCAGAGCGCGCTGCAGCTCTACGCCAGTCCGGCCTCGACCACGGAACGCCTCCACCTGTTCATCGCGGAATACGAGCGCGAGCGCCGCCTGGGCGATGGCGGCGGCAAGCCCGAGGAAGGCGAAGACATCGAGGTGGTGGAACTGGATTTCGACGACGCCCTCGCCATGATCGAGACGGGCGACATCGTCGACGCCAAGACCGTCCTGCTGCTGATGCACCTGGAACGCAAGGTGCTGGGGCGGCACGGCGAGGCGTCGTGATTCCCCCATCGATGGTGCTGTCCGGACACGCCGGGCGCCGCCACAATACGCGAAAGGAAACCATAACGATGAACCAGACGATTGCCCGAATCTTGCTGCTGGCCTGCGCCTGCAGCGCCGCCACCGCCGCCCTCCCGGCCGGCGCCCAGACCATGAAACCCGGCCTGTGGTCGCTGTCGAACAACGTCACGTCGAGCGATCCGCAGGTTGCGCAGGCGATGTCCGCGGTGCAGCAGCACATGGCGAACATGTCGCCCGAGCAGCGCCAGCAGATGCAGAAGATGATGCAGCAAAACGGCATGCAGCTCGACATCGGCGCCGGCGGCGCCCTGCAGACCAAGCTGTGCATGTCGCGCGAAATGGCCGAACGCAAGGAATTCCCCGTCCAGCAGGGTGACTGCAAGCAGACCTTCACCCAGCAATCGTCCACCCGCGGCCGCATCGCGTTCACCTGCACGAACCCGAAAGTGAGCGGCGAAGGCGAGGTCACGGCGGACAGCGACACGAGCTACCGTGCCCACATGAAGATCAAGAGCGAAGAACAGGGGCGCAACCAGGTCGTGGACATGGATGTCACCGGCAAATGGCTGTCGGCCGACTGCGGCAACATCCGTCCGATCCCCGTCCCGCGAGCAAAATAGCGGTACACCCGGGATCCGCTTAACCAGGCGGCGTGCCTGGCTTTTTTGCTTCAGGTCGTCCAGGGGAAACTTCGGGGGCAGAGCACGCTGTTTCAAATTCGGGGTCAGAACACATATTGGATCAATGTCCTCCGCGAAGCCAGGCTACGGCAGCCCACGAGCGCGGGAAACGATTTCGCAAGATCGCCGCGCGAGCGAATGGATGCGCGCCCCGCTTGTGTGTAAGTCTTACTCTGCGGACCTTGCTCCAAAAAGTGCTCTGACCCCGAATTTTCGTTGCCACAGATACCTTGCCAAAAACCGGGCTCTGACCCCGGATTGTCGAGTTAAGTGGTTTCGGTGTAAGCGAGGTACAGCTCGCGCGCCTGCCGTGCCACCGGGCCCGCGGGCAGCTCGCGTGACTCGTAGCGCGTGCACGGCGTGACCTTGCCGTAGTTGCCGGTGCTGAAGATTTCGCGGGCCGTGTCCAGCTCTTCCGGCTTGACCGTGCGCTCCGTGACGTTCACGCCGGCCCCGGCCAGCAACGCGATCACGCGGGCGCGCGTGATGCCGGCTAGGAAGGTGCCGTTCAGCGCCGGCGTGACGACCTCGCCGTCATGCGTCACCACGAACAGGTTCGACGTCGCGAACTCCGCCACGTTGCCGGCCGCATCCAGCAGGACGGCGTTGTCGTAGCCCCGTGCCTTCGCGTCGCGCAGCGCGCGCGCCGTGTTGGCGTACAGCGCGGACGCCTTGGCATCCGTCGGCGCCATCGTCGGTTCCGGGCGGCGCAGCGGCGACAGGCAGGCGGAGAAACCCGCGAACGGCGGCAGCGGCGCATCGAACAGCGTCAGCGCGAAGGCGGCCGCTTCCGGCGTCGGGATGAGGAATCCTTCGGACGCGAACACGAGCGGGCGGATGTACAGCTCGGCATCGGCGGGAAAACGCGCGACGCCGTCGCGCACCAGCGCTTCCATCTCGTCCACGCTCAGCGGGCAGGTGAGGCCCACTTTCTCGGCAGACGCGATCACGCGCTCCAGGTGCGGGCGCAGGTCCGGCAGATGGCCGCGCAACGCACGGGCGCCGTCGAAAACGGACGAACCCAGCCACACGCTGTGGTCCATCGCGCCGAACAGCGGCGTATTCCCTTCGGCCCATTGTCCGTTGTAGTAAGTCAGGTACATATGCTCCCCTAGTGATGACGTCAAGCACCAGTGTAACGCAGGCTCGGTTCGTCAGCGTACAGTGGCGGAGGGTATCCACGCATACACTGACATTTCCATGCCGCGAATGTTTCCCATGCTCCCGATACTCGAACGCCTCGATCCGGACAGCGACCGCATCGACCTCCTCGTCGACCTGGTCGACCGGTTGCGCCCGCGCCGCGCGCGCGACCACGGCTATGCGATCGCCCGGGTCCGCACGCTGATCCAACTCCTCAAGGGCCATCCCGGCCAGGCCTGGGCGCTGCGCCGCTACCTGACCCGTTTGCTGGAGACGCGCCGCCACACGAGCCTGTATTCCGACGTCGGCATCCTGTCGAACGACGGCTTTTTCACCGAGTTGAAAAAACGCATCGCCTACCGCATCCTGCCGCCCGCGCTCGACGAACTGTACCTGTCGGACACGCTCGACAAGGTCCTGTGCCGCGACGACGATTACCAGTGGATCCGCGCCGTGCCGAACGCCGACTGGCTCGAGCTGTTCGACGTGGTGGCGAACGCCGTGCCGCCGGATGGCGCGGCGGCGCCCGAAGCCGAGCCCGGACGCGCGCGCCAGGTCGTGCTGGCCGGCCTGCTCGATGCGATCCGGACATTGTCCTGCCGCGTCTGCGCACTGGGCCTGGAACCGCGCCTGATCCACGCCCACATGGAAATCGAGGAAGTGGACTCGCCCTTCCTCATGCAAAACATCGAGGCGAACAAATACCTCGACGACTACGGCCGCCTGACGGCGGGCGAAGTCGAGACGATGGAAGATGCGCGCCACCTGCTCGTGATGCTGGACCAGTGCGAGGACGTCGTGCTCAAGATCCGCCGTGGCGCCCTCGCTTCCGGCACGAGCGTCGCGCTGACCTATGTGCTCGTCGCGCTGACGCAGAGCATCGACCGCCTGAGGAAGCTCTTGTTCCTCGTCGACACGAGCGGAGAATTGCCGTCCGCGCCGACGGTCGACGTGGAAGCGCTGGCGAACGAGGCGACGCCGCCGTCGGAACCGCCGACGAGTCTGCGGCGCGCCGCGGCCGTCGACCTCGCGCAGGAACTGGCCGAGGCGCACAACACGAAGTACGAAGTGCGTGGCCTGCTGCGCGACAACATCGACCTGCTGGCCCGCAACGTGACGGAAAACGCGAGCCGCACGGGCGAGCACTACATCGCCGAACGGCGCGCGGACTTGCGCGGCATGTTCGCGTCGTCGGCCGGGGCCGGCATCATCATCGGCTTCATGGCGCTGATCAAAATCCTGATCTCGTACCAGCACCGGGCCCCCCTCATCGAAGCGCTGTTCTACAGCATCAACTACGCGGCCGGCTTCATGCTCGTGCACGTGCTGCACTTCACCATCGCCACCAAGCAGCCGGCGATGACGGCCGCGCGCATCGCCGCCGCATTGCACGACACGGCGCAGCGCGGCGGCGGACGGGGAAGCGGCCGGCGCCAGGTCGACGTCGACAGCATGGCGGCCCTCGTGAACAAAGTGTTCCGCACGCAGATCGTCGCCGTGCTGGGCAATCTCGCCACCGTCATCCCGGTCGCCTGGCTCATCGCCCTCGCCTGGTACTGGATCTTCGGCACGCACCTCGTCAACCCCACGAAGGCCGAGCACCTGATCGCGGACAGCCATCCGTGGCACTCGCTGGCGCTGCTGCACGCGGCCATCGCGGGCGTGTGGCTGTTCGTGTCCGGGCTCGTGTCCGGCTACTACGACAACAAGGCGTTATATACGCGGATGGGCCGGCGGGTGGAGCAGCTGCGCTGGCTGCGCCGCCTGCTCGGCGCGGAACGGCGCGCCCGCTTCGCCCGCTATGTCGAGGACAACCTCGGCGGCCTGATGGGCAACTTCGTGTTCGGCGTGCTGATGGGCACGACGGCCACCGTCGGATTCCTGCTGGGCCTGCCGCTGGACGTGCGCCACGTGACGTTCTCGTCGGCCAACTTCGCCATCGGTTTCGTCGGTCTCGGCCAGCGACTCGATCCGGAAACGATCGCCATCACCTTCCTGGGCATCGCGCTGATCGGCATGGTCAACCTGCTGGTGAGCTTCGGCCTCGCGCTGTGGGTGGCGCTGCGGGCACGCAAGGTACGCTTCCACCACGGGCTGAAGCTGCTGCGCGCGCTCGGCCGCCGGCTGCGCGCGGGGCCGCTCGATTTCTTCATCGGACCGCGCGACCTCGACGAGGCGCCGCTGTCCGCCAACACGAGAGGACTCAAATGAGATCCCCGTCCCGACTCCTGCGCCGTCTGCCCTTGTTCGCCTGGCTGCTGGCCCTGTGCTTCTGTTGCGGCGTCGTCGCGTGCAAGTCGCTGCCGGACGTCGAGCCGGACATGCCCGCGAAAGCCACGCCCACCATCGCGACGCCGAAGGGTACGCTGCCGCCCAACAAGGCGTCCGCCCTCGTCGCGCGGCGCTGGGCCAATGCGAGCGGCAACCTGAAGGCGCTGGCGGCGCTGGAAGAACAGGCGACGGGCGTGCCCCTCATCGCCGGCAACAAGGTCACCCTGCTGTTCGACGGCCCCGCGACGATGCGCGAGATGATGGCGGCCGCGCGCGCCGCCACGAGTTCCATCAACTTGGAGACGTACATCTTCGACCAGGACCAGATCGGCAACGAGTTCGCCGACGTCCTGATCGAAAAACAGCGCCAGGGCGTGGCCGTGAACGTGGTGGTCGACGCCGTGGGCGCCATCGCCACGCCGGTCGCCTTCTTCGACCGCATGCGCCAGGCCGGCATCCGTGTGCTGATCTTCAATCCGGTGAACCCGGCCAAGGCGCGCGGCAAATGGGAGCTGAACAACCGCAACCACCGCAAGCTGATGGTCGTCGACGGCAAGGTCGCGTTCACGGGCGGGATCAATATCAGCAGCACGTATGCGAACAGCTCGCTGTTCCGCTCGAGCCAGAAGCCGGACCAGGTCGACGGCAACAAGGTCGGCTGGCGCGACACGCACGTCAAGATCGAAGGCCCGGCCGTCGCGCCGCTGCAATGGTCGTTCATCAACCTGTGGGTGCAGCAGGAAGGCGGCGAGCTGCCGCCGGCCGAGTATTTCCCGACGCTCGTGCCCGTCGGCGACAAGATCGTGCGCGTGCTCGCGTCCGACCCGGACCACGAATCGGACATCTACAAGGCGCTCGTCGTGGCGATCAGCGAGGCGAAGAAAACGATCCACATCACGTCGGCCTATTTCGTGCCCGACCAGCAGATCGTCGACGCCCTGATCGCGGCCGCGAGGCGCGGCGTCGATGTGAAACTCGTGCTGCCGGGGGTGTCGGACCACGGCCTGATCCGCTACGCGGGCCAGGCGTTCTACGACCAGTTGCTGGCCGGCGGGGTGCACATCTACGAGTTGCAGATCGCCGTGCTGCACGCCAAGACGGCCGTGATCGACGGGGGCTGGTCGACGATAGGCTCGGCCAACATCGACCGGCGCAGCTTCATCCACAACTACGAGCTGAACGTCGTCGTGATGGACCCGGCGTTCGGCGCCGCGATGGAAAGCGCGTTCAACGAAGACTTGCGCGATTCGAAGGAGGTCACCTTGGAACGGTGGCGGCACCGGCCGTGGTCGGATCGGATCAAGGAGTGGATGTCGCGGCTCGGCGAGTACTGGATCTGATACCTGGCGTCGTTCCCGCGGACGCGGGAGCCCATGCTGAGCGATCGAAGTCGGACGTCGAAAATGCCGGCGTGCTTCCGAGTTACCGGTTTCTGGCGCTCAGTATGGGTTCCCGCCTACGCGGGAACGACGGGCGGATCAAATCCCCGCCGCCATCATCCCGTCCACAGCCTCCGCCCAGATGTTCCCGCTGCGCAGGAATTTTTCGGTGGCGAGCAACTGGAACTGGTTGTGGACGCTGTCCCAGCCATACCGGTCGACCTCGATGCGCGGCGGCTCGATGCGGATCACGTTGAACGAGTTCACCTCCCCGCGCCCGCGCGTCGACGTCGCCGTGCCGGCCTGCACGACCAGCGCGGCGTACTCGCTGATCTTGTAGCGCGCCTGCGTATTGCCCGCGTGGCTCATGTGCAGGTGTCCGGCCATCAGCAGGTCGACGCCCAGTTCCGCGAACACGTCCATCGCCATGTGCGCGCGGTCGACGAGGTCGTCCTCTTCCGAGCCCGCCGGCAGGTCGAACGGGTGGTGCGTGACGACGACGCGCGTGACGTCGGGCGAGAGACCCGACAAGGTCGCGCGGATCTTTTCCACCTGTTCCCGGTTCACGCGGCCGTCCTTGAACGTGAGCGAGCGCGCCGTGTTCACGCCCAGCACGGCGATCTCGTCGTCGATGTAGACGGGATCGAGGTCGTCCGTGATGTAGCGCTTGTAGCGGTCGAGCGGCAGCAGGAACCGGCGGAACACGTTGTACAGCGAGATGTCGTGGTTGCCCGGCACGATGATCTGCGGGCCGGGCAAGGTATCCAGCCAGGCGCGGGCTTCCTCGAACTCCTCGCTCTTGGCGCGCTGGGTCAGGTCGCCCGAGACGACGACGACATGGGGCGCGAGCTTGTGGACCAGTTCGCGCAGCGGATCGAGCAGCAAGGGATCGACGCGGCCGAAATGCAGGTCGGACAGATGGACGAGTGTACGCATGGGCTTCCCTTTTCCGTCAGCTGTGATGGTTGCCATTCTCCGCCGGCGGCACGAGCACGGTCAGTGCGCCAGGCCGCATCCGGTAGCGCAGCGGCGGGCTCATGGCCGTGACCTCGCCGTCCGTCGCCACGAGCAGGTGCTTGCGGTGCGTGTCGATGTCGAACGCGGGCGCCGTCAGCACGTCGAAGTTGCGCTCCTCGCCGAGGCGGCCGCACAAGGCGTCGATGGCGAAGCGCAGCAGGCCCAGGCGCGTCGGATGCTGGGCCACGTACAGGCTCAGCACGCCTTCGTCGAGGCGCGCCCGTTCGCCGATCGACAGGCCCTGCATCGTGTAGGCATTATTGCCGATGAAGACGAACGGCGTGCGCCGGGCAAGGCGTTCGCCGTTGACGTCGAGCCGCATCGACAGGAACGGATAGCGGCGCAGTGCGGCCAGCGCGGCCCACGCGGCCGCGGTCCACTTGCCGCGGCCGAGGCGGCGCTGCTGCTTTTCGCGGTCGCGCACGATATCCGGATACAGCCCGAGGCTCGAATTATTGAGGAAGATGCGGCCGTTGACCTCGCCCACGTCGACCTTCACCGGCCGGCCCGTCGCCAGATTGCGCACGGCCGCGTCGAGGTCGAGCGGGATGCCGAGGTCCTTGGCGAAGTGGTTCAGCGTCCCGAGCGGCAGCACGCCGAACGGCACGCCGCTGTCGACCATCACCGAGGCCACGGCATTGATCGTGCCGTCGCCACCGCCCGCCGCGACGAGGCGCGCGCCCTGCTCCAATGCGCGCCTGGCGGCGTCGATCATCGGTTCGCCGCCTTCTGCCCGCACGAGCTCGGCATCCAGCCCGGCGTCGGCGAGTCGCGTTCGCAGCGCATCGCACGCGGCCTCGTCGTGCCCGGTGCCTGCGCCGGCGTTGACGATCACGGTCACGGGCTTCATCGCAAGTCCTCCGCCGCGTGCTCGCTCCATGAAGTCTCTCCCCGCGCCAGCCGGCGCCGGTGCAACGTGGAGACGGCCGTGATGCAGATCGCCAGCCACGCCGCGCCTTCCGCCGCCGCGGCCAGCACGTCCGACAGATAGTGCACGCCGAGATACATGCGCGACAGCGCCACGAGCATCACCATCGCGACGGCAGCCAGCACGATTGCCACGCGCCCGCGCCACGCGTGGACGCGGCGCACGAGATAGCACGCGAGCAACCCGTACAACACGGTGGCCGCGGCAGTATGGCCGCTGGGGAAGCTGTAGGTGAGCAAGCTCAGCAGCGGATCGTCGAAGCTGGGGCGGGCACGCTGGAACACGTGCTTCAACGCGACGTTCAACACCATGCCACCGGGCACCGCGACGAGGCAGACAATCAGCCAGTAGTGCGCACGGCGGCGCCAGAACCACACGGCCAGCAGCGCGCCCATGACGCAGGAGCCGGCGATGCTGTTCCAGTGCGTGACGAACAGCATCGCACGCGTGAAGCCGGGCGTGGCGCGGTCGTGGAACCAGCGGGCCAGGCGCACGTCGACGAGCGTGATCGTGTCGCCCGTGACGACGTCCTCGGCGATGACGCCGAAGATCCAGGCCGCCGCCAGCAGCAGCGCGAGGCCGACGGTGAGATGCAGCCCCATCTCGCCCTCGGGCGACAGGCGGGCGGCAAGGAAGCGGCGCAGGCGGGAAGAAGCGGTCGTCAGCATACCGCTCCAGATGGGGTGTATTGGCGAAAAAACCACACAAATATGCAACAACTGTTTTTTTGTACAGTACCTGTAGATTTATACAGTGGTTGTGCTATCCTGTATTCACTCGAGCAACACAAATGCTCCACAAGAACGCAACCTAACTCGATAAAGGGATCGTCATGACTACTCTGAACAGCTCCTTCGGCCTCGAATACGCTCCGACGCCTTTCCTGCTGCGCCTTGGTCGCCGCGAGATTCTGGTGACGCGCGATTTCCGCAAGCGCTTCTACCCGGTCAACCCGATCATCGAGTGCGATACCGGCGTCGAGCCGGGCCATGTGGAAGTGCTGCTGCTGCGCCGCTGGCTGCTGATCCTCTCCAAGGCGCATTAAACTCATAAGCATCATCGTTTTAATTCGTTTTCTTTCGCTGAGCCGGCGCCTACCCTGTGGGCTCCTCATCCGAAAGAAAACGATGTTCAATAAAAGGGCCGCTGCTGCCTTCGTTGCAGGATTCGTCGCTGTCGCCTCGCTGGGCCAGTCCATCGCACACGCGGCGGACATCACCCTGCTGAACGTGTCGTACGACCCGACCCGTGAGCTGTACCAGGACATCGACGCCGCGTTCGCGCGCCAGTACAAGGTCAAAACGGGCGACAACGTCATCGTCAGGCAATCGCACGGCGGCTCGGGCAAGCAGGCCCGTTCCGTGATCGACGGCCTGCAGGCCGACGTGGTCACGCTGGCCCTTGCGTATGACATCGATGCTATCAGCGAACGCGGCCTTATCGCGCACAACTGGCAGCAACGCCTGGAGCACCGCAGCACGCCGTATGCGTCGACCATCGTCTTCCTGGTCCGCAAAGGCAACCCGAAACACATCCGCGATTGGGCCGACCTCGCCAGGCCGGGCGTCGCCGTGATCACGCCGAACCCGAAAACGTCGGGCGGCGCGCGCTGGAATTATCTGGCGGCGTGGGGCTATGCGCTGCGCCAGCCGGGCGCGACGGAAACGTCCGCACGCGCGTACGTGACGAAGCTGTACAAGAACGTGCCGGTGCTCGATTCCGGCGCGCGCGGCGCCACCACCACGTTCGTGGAACGAGGCATCGGCGACGTGCTGATCGCATGGGAAAACGAAGCGCTGCTGGCCGTGAAGGAACTGGGTCCGGACAGATTCGAAGTCGTGGCGCCGTCCGTCAGCATCCTCGCGGAACCGCCCGTCGCCGTCGTCGACAAGGTCGTCGACAAACGAGGCACGCGCGCCGTGGCCGAGGCCTACCTGAAATACCTGTACAGCGCGGAAGGCCAGCAAATCGCCGCGAAGCATTACTATCGCCCCGTTGTCGAGCCGTATGCCAAGCAGTACGCCGCACAATTCCCGGCGATCAAGCTGTTTACGATCGCCGAGATCGCCGGCGACTGGACGAAGGCGCAGAAAACGCACTTCGCGGACGGCGGGGTGTTCGACCGCATCTATCAGCCGGGCGGCAGGTAAGCCGCGCGCGCGCGCCAGCGGTCGGCGTTCTCGAGATCCGCGAGCGGGGCCAGGATGGCCGGATCGAACGATGCCAGCGGCGCGCCCCGCCTGACGCGCCGGGGCTAGTCCGCCTGCGCGAGC
The DNA here is from genome assembly GCF_001941825.1 of Massilia putida. Taxonomy (NCBI): domain Bacteria; kingdom Pseudomonadati; phylum Pseudomonadota; class Betaproteobacteria; order Burkholderiales; family Oxalobacteraceae; genus Massilia; species Massilia putida. The sequence goes on along the minus strand of NZ_CP019038.1, from coordinate 6,051,143 downwards.
GCGCCGCGGCCCAGCGATACCGCATCCGCCTCGCCCGACCATGCCTGCGGCCTGCGCCGGATCGTGCAGGGAGCCGTTGGCCAGCACCGGCCTGCCGCCGTAGCGCTTCGCCAGCGCGGCCAGGCTCGGCCCCGCGTCGAAGGCGGGCCGCCACGCTTCGTGTTCGGTCGTGTGCAGGTAGTCGACCGCCAGAGCGCCCACCGCGCGGAAGATGAGGGCCGCTTCGTCTTCATCGCGCCAGCGATGGGTGAAGTCGTTGACCTTGGCCTGCGACAGGCGCACGCCGACGACGCATCCCGCCCCCACTGCGGCCCGCACCGCGCCGGCGATTTCCGCGATCAGGCGCAGCCTGCCGTCGATGCCGCCGCCGTAGCGGTCGTCCCGCAGATTGATGCCTTCCGACAGAAACTGGTCCAGCAAATAACCGTTCGCGCCATGGATCTCGACGCCATCGAACCCCGCTTCGCGCGCACGGGCGGCTGCCTGCGCGAAGCCGGCCACGGCGGCGTCGATGTCTTGCTGCGTCATCGCGGCGGGCACGGCGTAATCGCCCGTCCCGCGATAGAACGTCATCTGCTTGCCCTTTGGCCGCACGGCCGACGGGCCGACGGTGCCGCTGCGGTACGGGTTGCCCTGCGACAGCGCGCCGGCATGCATCAGTTGCGCGATCACGCGGCCGCCCCGCGACTGCACGCCCTCGACGATGGGCCGCCACGCATCGCGCTGCGCCGCGTTCGCCAACCCCGGCTGATGGCGGTACCCCTGCGCGAACGCCGCGTCCGTGAACACGCCTTCCGTGATGACGAGGCCGAAGCCCCCCTGCGCGAACTGCGCGTAATACTCGGCCATGCGCGCGGTCGGCAGGCCATCGGCCGTGGCGCTCACGCGCGTCATCGGCGCGACTGCCAGGCGGTTGGGCAAGGTCAACGGCCCGAGGACGAGCGGCTCGAAGAGACTGGCGACGTGTCCGTTATCACGCATCGCCGGCTCCCGGCTGGCGTACGGCCGCGATCGCCTCGATCTCGATGAGCGCCCGCGGGTCGTAG